>NZ_DATJYB010000427.1:0-21692 GCF_035499775.1 Mycobacterium sp.
CACAACGCCTTACGGAGGGACTGATCGGCAACGGCACCATCGGGGAAGGCGGCCGGGTGATCGGCCTGTCGTCGATGGCCGGAATCGCCGGCAACCGCGGGCAGACCAACTACGCCACCACCAAGGCCGGGATGATCGGCATCACCCAGGCGCTGGCCCCGGAACTGGCCAAGAAGGGCATCACGATCAACGCCGTCGCACCGGGATTCATCGAAACCCAGATGACCGCGGCCATTCCGCTGGCCACCCGGGAAGTGGGCCGGCGACTGAACTCGCTGCTGCAGGGCGGCCAGCCCGTCGACGTGGCAGAAACCATCGCCTACTTCGCCAGCCCCGCTTCAAATGCGGTGACCGGCAATGTCATTCGCGTCTGCGGCCAGGCCATGTTGGGAGCGTGACGATCATGAACCAACCAAGCGGCCTGAGGAACATGCTGCGCGCCGCCGCCGGCGCACTACCGTTCGTGCCCCGCGGGGACCAACTGCCCGACCGCACCGCGAAGGTGGACGAACTGCCGATCGACCACACCAACGTGGCCGCCTACGCGGCGGTCACCGGTCTGCGCTACGGCAACAACGTGCCATTGACCTACCCGTTCGCGTTGACCTTCCCGACCATGATGTCGTTGGTGACCGGTTTCGACTTCCCTTTCGCCGCAATGGGATCGGTGCACCTGGAGAACCACATCACCCAGTATCGGCCGATCGCGGTCACCGACACCGTCGGCGTACAGGTGCACGCCGAGAACCTGCGCGAACACCGGAAGGGCCTGCTGGTCGACCTGGTGACCGATGTCAGCGTCGGCAACGACACCGCCTGGCACCAGGTGACCACGTTCCTGCACCAGCAGCGCACCAGTCTGTCCGACGAGCCCAAACCGGAGCCGCCGAAACAGCCCAAGCTTCCGCCACCCCCGACCGTCCTGCGGGTCAGCGCCAGCCAGATCCGCCGCTACGCGTTCGTCGGCGGCGATCACAATCCGATCCACACCAACCCGGTGGCCGCCAAGCTGTTCGGGTTCCCGACCGTCATCGCGCACGGGATGTTCAGCGCCGCAGCGGTATTGGCCAACATCGAAGGCCGGTTGCCGGATGCGGTGAGCTACACGGTGCGGTTCGGCAAGCCCATGGTGCTGCCGGGCACCGCGGGGCTGTACACCGAAGAAGCCGACGACGGCTGGGATCTCGCGCTGCGCAATGTCGCCAAGGGCTACCCGTACCTGACGGGCACCATCCGGCCGCTATAGCGCCTTCTTCAGCAGATGAGCGCCGCCCGCGGTCACCAGCAAGATCAGGAATAGCCACAGCGGCGGCCGGGCGAGTTCCCAGACGAAGATCGCGGCCCAGATCGGTGAGCCCTGGGTTACCGCGAGCACGCCGGCGGCACCGGCCAGCGAAACGACGGGCGCATGCAGGTGGTGTATGCCGAGCGCGGAGTTGACCGTCAGCACCAGCACCGAACCCGCCGCCGCACCCGTGGCCAACGAGGGGGTCAGCATTCCGCCGGCCCCGCCGGCGCGCAGGAACAGGGCGGTCAGCAGGGGTTTCAACACCAAGAGCACGGCAGCCGAGGACAGCGTCATCCCGGAAGCGAGGCTGACGGTCAGGATGCTTCTGCCGTTGCCGGGCAGCTCCGGCCACCAGTGCGAGCAGATACCCGTCACCAACCCCGCGCCGGCGAGCGCCGGGATCAGCACCCAGGTCCGCATCAGCTTGGCCGGCCGCGCCGCGGCCATGAGCTTGCTGAACGCCAGTCCGACGGCGAGCGTCAGCGGCACCAAGACCAGCGCCTGCCCGGTCAGCACGAACGTGGATTCCGTACTGGGCCAGTCCAGGCTGGCGTGATCGTGGGTGACGGCCGCACCGACCGCGACGGCCAGGCCGGAGGTGATCAGCGCCGCACCGACCGCTCGTGGATGCCAGGTGCTCAGGATGATCCGCAGGGTGAAAAGCGCGCCGGCCAGCGGAACGGCGTAGACCGCGCCCAGGCCGGCCCCGGCTGCGCACGCCAGCAAGATCTCGCGGTCCGGCGGTGACAGCCGCTTCAGCCATCCGGTGGCCAGATCGCTCAGGGCCGCCGCGAATTGGCGTGGCGCTCCCTCGCGGCCCAGGGACGCGCCGGAGCCGACCAGCAGCACCTGCAGGGCGGAGTCGATGCTCCACGACAGCCGGGGCACCTGCTCGTGCCGGGTGATGGTCGGCTCGAGCGGCGGCACCTCGGTTCGGCGCCGCAGGAGCCACCACCCCAGCCCGGCCAGCGCGGCGCCCACCGCCGGGCCCACCGCCCGGCGCACCGGGCTGCTGCCGGTGACGCCTTCGAGCAGCGTGCCGAACGTGTAGTGGTAGGTGAGGTGTTCGACGAAGCGCAACAGATCCGTCGTCGCCAACCCGGCGATCCCGGCCAGCAACCCGACGATGACCACCGCGCAATAGAAGTCGAGGTTGCGGCTGCGGACCACCAGACGAATCTAGCGTGGGTACTCTTGCTGAGCTCGTCGCGCGGCGGTCAAGATGTCTCATGCGTGCAGCCCGCGGTATTGCCGCATTGCTGGCTGTTGCGGTCGCGACGTGTTGCACCCCGACGGGGGCGGCTTTGGCCCAGCCGGAATCGGTTGCGCCGACGGACTTTGTGGCGCTGCGGGATATCGACCCAACGATCCTGCAGGATATCCGCTACTTCACCGCCCACAATTTCACCGGCGGTCGCGTCGACGGTTAGCGGGCGCCGACGTGCATCCTCACCCGCGATGCGGCCGAAGCACTCGAACGCGCGCAGCAGCAGGCGATTGAGCGTGGCTACTCGCTCAAGGTGTATGACTGCTACCGTCCTCAGCGCGCGGTCGACGATTTCGTGGCGTGGGCCGTAAATCTGGGTGATCAACGGATGAAGGACGAGTTCTACCCGCACCTGGACAAGTCAATCCTGTTCCGCGACGGGTACATCGCCGACCATTCCGGACATAGCCGCGGCAGCACCGTCGACCTGACGCTGGTACCGCTCCCAGACGTGCCCACCCGGGCTTACGTGCCGGGAGAACACCTGGTTGATTGCACTGCGCCGGTGTCGGCGCGGTTCCCCGACGACTCGATCGACCTGGGATCCGGCTTCGACTGCTTCGACACCCTGGCCCATACGTTCGATCCGCGCATCCAGGGTGAACAACTGGCGAATCGCCTTCTGCTTCAGGTCATTCTGCAATCTCAGGGTTTCGTCAACTACCCGTACGAGTGGTGGCACTTCACCTATCAGCCGGAGCCCTGTCCCGACACCTACTTCGACTTTCCAGTCGGGTAGAGCTGAGGTCACCGCGCGAGCGCAGCTAACCGGTGGCGGCGTTGCCCAGGTCCCGGTCGGCCGGTGCGCCCTTGAGGCCGCGCCAGAACAAGTCGATCATCAGCCCCGCGGCCTCGTCGACATCGGTGTCTCCGGTGCTGAGCCGGTTCGCGATCGCCTCGCCGGCGCCCACCAGGGCCACCGCCATCATCTCGATCTCGGCGTCCGACCGCGGACTGCGGGTTCCAGACCGCAGTAGGCCGCCCACCAGGTCGATGATCTGCTCGCGTCCTTCGCGCACCCGGTGGGCGAATGCCTGCGAGCTGGTGGCCTGGGTGTACATCACGATCCACGACGCCCGGTTGGCGTCGATGTAGCGCAGGAAAGAGACAATTGTGTTGCGCAGCAAGTCTTTTGGGCTCTGCTCGAAGTCGATGTCAGCACGCACCACGTCGATGAACCCGTTCATCTCACGGTCCAGGCAGGCGCCGAACAGATCCTCCTTGGAGCCGTAATACAGGTACAGCATCGGCTTGGAGATCTGCGCCTGGGCCGCGATGGCGTCCATCGAGGTCTCGTGGTAGCCGTTGACCGAGAACATCTGCACTGCCGCGTCGAGCATCTGCTGTTCACGGACAGCGCGGGGTAGCCGCTTGGTACCACCTGCCATCGAATGCCTCTCTAGACCGTCTATCTGACTCCAGAGTAAGCAAAGCGGCGCGCGTTCAGACACCCACTGGCGCCGTCTCGACGCATCAGGACACCGCTAGTGCGGGCACCCCGGGCCCTGGCCCTTCATCCGCGCCACCCGGATCAGTGATTCGTCGACCCGCTGCATCGGCAATTCGCCCGTCTGCACCGCGTGCTCCAGTCGGTCCAAGACCGCGGGCACCTCGTCGGTGGTGACCCACAGGGCGACGTCGATGCCGGCTTGCAAGGCGCGCAGCACCGCGTCGGGAACGCCGTACTTGCTGGAGATCGCGCCCATGCTGGAGAGGTCGTCGCTGAAGACCGGGCCGTCGAAGGGTGGTGCGTCGTAGCCGGTGCCGGTGCGCAGCAGCTGCACCGCGGCCGGGCTCAGGCTGGCCGGGTCGTCGCCGGTCAAGCCGGGAACCTGCAGGTGGCCGACCATCACGGCGACTTTCGGCTGGGTAACCAGCTTGCGGTAGGGCACCAGGTCATTGGTCTTCAATTGGTCCAGCGGCGGCGTGATGACACCGCCCGTGTGAGTATCGCCGGAGCCGTGCCCGTGACCGGGGAAGTGCTTCAGCACGGGTGTCAGCCCGGCGTCGCGCAAGCCACGCAGGGAGGCCTCGGCGTAGGCGGAGACCTTGTCCGGGTCCGATCCGAAGGACCGATCGCCGATCGCTGAGTCGTCGGGGGCGTCGGTGACATCGACCACCGGAGCGAAGTCGATGCTGAAGCCGGCGCCCGCGATCTTGCGGCCGCGGTCAAGCTCGAAGTTGTAGACCTGATCGACGGTCATCGTCTGCGCCAGCTCCTTGGCCGACGGCGCGGCCCCGATCAGCTTCTTCAGCCGCGACACCCGGCCGCCTTCTTCGTCGACGCTGACCGCCAGCCGCAGCGGCCCGGCGGTGTCCACCAGTCCCTTCAGGTCGCCATTGGTCAGCATCGACAAGTCCGTCCAGCTGCCGACGAAGATGCCGCCGACGTGGTGGTTGATGACGACGGCCTTGGCGTCTTTGCCGTCTTTGACCCCCACCATCAGGAGCTGGGCCAGCTTGTCGCGAGTGGACTTCATCGCCGCCGGCACCCCGGGGGCGTCAACGCATATCGAAGGCGCAGGAGCCGCGTTGCCCGAGGAGGCGGGCGGCTGGCCGTTGTGGTTGCCGCAGGCCGCCAGTAGCGCCGACACAGAGGCGAGCACGGCCAGCGCACGCGGGAAAGCCATGCGGGTCATCGTGTCACGACGGGACCCGGGCGGCCGGATCAGGGGGCGCGCCGAAGAATCGGCTTCTCCGGCTCCTGAGGGCAAACCCTGTTACGTTTGCTACGCACCCCAATGACTGGCAGGGAGGAGCCAGCGGTGAGCGGGTTTTCGCTGGCTGCGCTGGCCAGCCTCGCGGTAGGCCTGTCCATCGGAGCCGCGGCGACGGTCGGCGTGACGCTTGCTGCGGAGGACCAGATGCCGGCCCGGAGCGTGCCCGCCCCGGCCGCACCGCACCCGTTGCAGTACGGCGACCGCTGCTACCGCGGATATTGCGTGCCATGCACCAACCCGAAGGAATGCCTGAACAAGCTGCCGCCGGGGATCAGGCCCTAGTCGGCTCTGCGGGTACGTGATCACCGTTCTGCTAGGTTGGCGCTAGGTTGCTCTCGATCTCGACCTGTAACGGCCTATGCCCAAGCCGCGACCGCAAACCCCCGAGGAGCCGATTGATGAACCGGATCATTGCGCCCGCCGCCGCGAGCGTGGTGGTCGGTCTGTTGCTGGGCGCGGCCGCGATTTTCGGGATCACGCTGATGGTGCAGCAGGACACGAAACCGCCACTGCCCGGGGGCGACCCGTCGTCATCGGTGCTCAACCGGGTCGAGTACGGCAACCGTAGCTAGCCCGGCGACGACGCCGGCGCCGGCGTCTTGGGCGGAAACGGCACCAGCCGCGCCGCTGTCCCGCCGGTGGCTGCTGTTGGTCGGGGCGATCGCCCTGGCGTTGACGTTCGCCCAGTCGCCGGGGCAAATCTCGCCCGACACCAAACTGGACCTGACCGCCAACCCGCTGCGTTTCCTGGCCCGCGCGACCAATCTGTGGAACAGCGAGCTGCCGTTCGGCCAGGCGCAGAACCAGGCTTACGGCTACCTGTTTCCGCACGGCACGTTCTTCCTGGCCGGCCACCTGCTGGGAGTGCCCGGGTGGATGACCCAGCGGCTGTGGTGGGCGCTGCTGCTCACGGTCGGCTTCTGGGGCCTGTTGCGGGTCGCCGAAGCGCTGGGCATCGGCAGCCCGACGTCGCGGGTGATCGGCGCGGCGGCGTTCGCGCTGTCGCCGCGGGTACTGACCACGCTCGGTTCGATCTCGTCGGAAACCCTGCCGATGATGCTGGCGCCGTGGGTGCTGCTGCCCACGATTCTGGGGTTGCGCGGCACTTCGCAGCGGTCGGTGCGGGCCCTGGCCGCACAGGCCGGCCTGGCGGTCGCGTTGATGGGCGCGGTCAACGCCATCGCGACGCTGACCGCTTGCCTGCCCGCGGTGATCTGGTGGGCGTGTCACCGGCCTAACCGGTTGTGGTGGCGCTACACCGCGTGGTGGCTGGTGGCGCTGGCCCTGGCGATGTCGTGGTGGCTGGTGGCGCTGACGCTGCTGCGCACCGTCAGCCCACCGTTCCTGGACTTCATCGAATCCTCCGGTGTGACGACGCAATGGTCGTCGCTGGTGGAGATGCTGCGCGGCACCGACAGCTGGACCCCGTTCGTGGCGCCGAATGCGACCGCGGGTGCGCCGCTGGTCACCGGATCGGCGGCCATCCTGGGCACCTGCCTGGTCGCGGCGGCAGGCCTTGCCGGACTGGCCAGCCCCGGGATGCCAGCCCGTGGCCGGCTGGTGACCATGCTGCTGGTCGGGGTGGTCCTGATGGCAGTGGGCTACAGCGGCGGACTGGGCTCGCCGGTGGCCCACCAGGTGCAGGCCTTCCTGGACGCGGCCGGCGCACCCCTGCGCAACGTGCACAAGCTGGGCTCGGTGATCCGCATCCCGGTGGTGCTGGGCATTGCCCAGCTGCTGGGCCGAGTGCCGTTGCCCGGCAGCGCGCCGGCGTCCGAGTGGCTGCGCGCCTTCGCCCACCCCGAGCGCGACAAGCGGGTGGCGGTCGGCGTCGTCGTCCTGACCGCGCTGATGGTCAGCACCTCACTGGCATGGACCGGCCGGCTCACCCCGCCGGGCACGTTCGACGCGATACCCCGGTACTGGCACGACGCCGCCGACTGGCTCAGCGAGCACAACACAGGTTCGCCGGTACGCGGTCGGGTGCTGGTGGTTCCGGGCGCGCCGTTCGCGACACAGGTGTGGGGTACCAGTCATGACGAGGCGCTGCAGGTGCTCGGCAGCAGCCCGTGGGGAGTGCGCGATTCGATCCCGTTGACGCCGCCGCAAACGATCCGGGCGCTGGATTCGGTGCAACGCCTCTTCGCCGCCGGACGCCCCTCGGCCGGCCTGACCGACACCCTGGCCCGCCAGGGCATTTCCTACGTCGTGGTGCGCAACGACCTGGATCCGGAGACATCGCGCTCGGCCCGCCCGATCCTGGTGCACCGCACCGTCGCGGGCTCGCCGGGACTGGCGAAGGTGGCGCAGTTCGGCGCACCCGTGGGTCCTGGTTCGCTGACCGGGTTCGTCAACGACAGCGGGCTGCGACCGCGCTATCCGGCGGTGGAGATCTACCGGGTCGCCCCTTCAGACAGCGGAGCCGCCAACCCGGGCGCGCCGTACTTTGCCGACCTGGATCAGATGGCCCGTGTCGAGGGCGGGCCGGAAGTACTGCTGCGTCTCGACGAACGGCGGCGGCTACTCGGCCAGCCCGGGATGGGCCCGGTGCTGATGGGCGCCGACGCCCGCGGTGCCGGCGTCGCGACCCCCCAAGTCACCGTCACCGACACCCCGGTGGCACGCGAAACCGACTATGGCCGCGTCGACCAGCACTCGTCGGCGATCCGGGCGCCCGGCGACGCGCGGCACACCTACAACCGGGTACCCGACTATCCGGTCCCGGGGGCCGAGACGGTGTTCGGCGCCTGGAACGGCGGCCGCATCACGGTGTCGAGCTCGTCGTCGGACTCCACCGCGCTGCCCGATGTCGCGCCGGCGGCCGCACCCCCGGCCGCGATCGACGGCGACCCGGCGACCGCATGGGTGTCCAATGCGCTGCAGACCGCCGTCGGGCAGTGGCTGCAAGTGGACTTCGACCACCCGGTGGCCAACGCAGTGATCACCCTGACCCCCAGCGCCACCGCCGTCGGCGCCCAGATCCGCCGCATCCAGATCGAGACCGCCACCGGCACAACCACCTTGCGATTCGGCGAGCCCGGCAAGCCGCTCACCGCCGCGCTGCCTTACGGGGAAACATCGTGGGTGCGGATCACCGCGGCCGCCACCAGCGACGGGTCGGCCGGGGTGCAGTTCGGGCTCACCGACCTGACCGTGACCCAGTACGACGCATCCGGATTCGCCCACCCGGTCGACCTGCGCCACACCGTGCAGGTTCCCGGGCCGCCACCGGGTTCGGCGATCGCGGGGTGGGACCTGGGTTCGGAGCTGCTGGGCAGACCGGGCTGCGCCCAGGCGCCCGACAGCGTGCGCTGCGCGGCGTCCATGGCGCTCACCCCGGAGGAGCCGGTCAACTTCAGCCGGACGCTGACCGTGCCGAGTCCGGTGTCGGTGACCCCGGCGTTGTGGGTGCGGCCCCGCCAGGGTCCCAAGCTGGCCGATCTGATCGCCGAGCCGAACACAACTCGGGCCCATGGTGATTCGGACCTGGTTGACATCCTCGGGTCGTCGTACGCGGCCACCGACGGTGACCCCGCCACCTCGTGGACCGCGCCGCAGCGGGTGGTGCAACTCAAGACCCCGCCGACCCTCACCCTCACTCTGCCGCGGCCCACCGAGGTCACCGGGCTGCGCCTGGTGCCCAGCCGGTCGGCATTGCCCGCCCGCCCGACGATGGCGGCCGTCAACCTGGGCGACGGGCCTCAGGTCCGGGAACTGAAGCCGAACGGCGACCCGCAGACCCTGTCGCTCAAGCCGCGCGTCACCGACACCGTCACCGTCAGCCTGCTCGACTGGGAAGATCTCATCGACCGCAACGCGCTGGGCTTCGACCAGCTCAAACCGCCCGGGCTCGCGGAGATCGCGGTACTGGGCGCCGATGGCAACCCGATCGCACCCGCCGACCCGGGGCGCAACCGGTCACGTGAGATCACCGTCGACTGCGACCACGGCCCGGTCATCGCGGTCGCGGGCCGGTTTGTGCACACCTCGATCCGGACCACGGTGGGCGCGCTGCTGGACGGCGAACCGGTTGCGGCCGTTGCCTGTGAGCGTGACCCGATCGCGCTGCCGGCGGGTGAGCAGGAGTTGCTGATCAGTCCGGGCGCGCAGTTCGTCGTCGACGGCGCCCGGCTGTCGATAGCGGGGGCTGCCGAATTGCCCCGCGCCACAGAACTTCCCGCCGCCACGGGGGCGTGGGGACCGGCCCGCCGCGAGGTGCGTGCGCCCGCGTCGGCCACCCCGCGGGTGCTGGTCATCCCGGAAAGCATCAACCCCGGCTGGGTGGCGCGTACCAGCGCGGGTGTCCGGTTGACGCCGGTCGCCGTCAACGGATGGCAGCAGGGCTGGGTGCTGCCCGCCGGGGACCCCGGCACCATCACGCTGACCTTCACCTCCAACACGCTGTACCGGGCGGGCCTGGCAGTGGGGCTGGCCCTGCTCCCGCTGCTGGCGTTCTTGGCGTTGTGGCGCACTCGCCGGGGGCGCGACGCGGACCCACCCGCACGACCTTGGGCGCCCAGGGGGTGGGCCGTCGTCGCGGTGCTGGGCGCTGGAGCGCTGATCGCCGGGGTGGCCGGAGTGGCGGTGGTCGGCGCTGCATTCGGCCTGCGGTACCTGCTCAAGGGCCGGCGCGACGGGGTGGCCGTCTGGCTGAGCGCCGGCGGGTTGATTCTGGCCGGGGCGGCGCTGTCCCGGCACCCCTGGCGGTCGGTGGACGGCTACGCCGGGCATTCGGTGAATGTGCAACTGCTGGCGCTGATTTCACTCGCGGCGCTGGCGGTCTGGGCGGTGCGGATGCCGGACCGGGCGGACCTGCCTCGGTAATCGGGCGCCTGGCTGCCTGGCTATATGGACGAAAAAGTGTCCCTCGATGCATGCCACTCCCCCGCGTTCGGCGCACCCTCAGGTGGCAGTGCTTGGTGTAGGCCAGTAGCCGACGACGCCGCTGAACTCGAGGTCGGTCTGGGGGAAGACGTTGCCGATGGCCAGGAGTGGTTCGTTGCCGAGCTGGGCGGCGGCGTATGTCATGCAATCGCCGAAGTTCAGCGCGGCGCGATGGCGTCCCTTGCCGTACTTCAAGTAGGCGCGCTGTGCGGCGAGGGCGTGTTCGCCGGTGAAAGGTGCTACGCGCAGATTGGCTTCGGCGCGCAGGCGTTCGAAGACGGTGCGCGCGACGGCGCCGTGGCGAGCGGTCAGCACAATGAGGCAGTCGGCCACCGTCGGTGCCGACATCACCGGATTGCGAGCGCTGGCCAGGGCCGCGGCGACCTGCGCGGCGTGGGGCCGCTCGTCCTGAATTAGCGCGACGACGGCGCTGGTGTCGATCATCACCGCAGTGCTCAGACCCCCGTTTCCGGGTCGTAGCCAAGGATTTCTTCGCGCTCGCGTTTGGTGATCGGGGAGCGGTCAGCGAGGAGGGGCCAGATCTCCGTGCGCAGGACGTCGAGAAGGCGTTCTTGGCGTTCGGCGGCACCGGATTCCAGCAGCGCGAGTTGAGCGTGGAGCGCCTGCCGGATTGCGTCGGTTTTGTTGGTGTGCAGCCGTGACGCGAGTTCGGTCGCCAACCGATCGACTTCGGGGTCTTTGATGTTCAAAGCCATATGGTTGACGGTACCATCACAATGGTAGTTTCTACCGTGCTTCCGGCGTCCACCGGTCTGACTTCCGCGGGGTTGGCTACCGGTTTGCCTGCTGCTTGACTTGGATACACCACCGTCCGAGGAGTTACGGCCATGGGATGGTTTTCGGCACCCGACTACTGGCTCAGCAGACTGGTGCTCGAGCGCGGCGTGGCGGCGATCTATCTGATCGCGTTCGTCGCGGCGGCGCTGCAGTTCCGGGCGCTGATCGGAGAGCACGGAATACTGCCGGTGCCAAGGTATTTGGCCGAGCTGTCGTTTTGGCGAACGCCGAGCGTCTTTCATTGGCGTTATTCGGATCGGTTGTTCGCTTGCGTCGCCTGGTTCGGCGCGGGGCTGTCGGCGGCTGTCGTCGCCGGTGCGGCCGACCTGGTCCCGCTGTGGGCCGCGATGGTCATCTGGCTCACGCTGTGGGTGCTCTACTTGTCGATCGTCAACGTCGGGCAGACGTGGTATTCGTTCGGCTGGGAATCGTTGCTACTCGAGACGGGGTTCTTGGTGATCTTCGTCGGCAACGCCCGGACAGCGCCCCCGGTACTGACGATGTGGTTGGTCCGCTGGCTGCTTTTTCGCGTCGAGTTCGGCGCCGGTTTGATCAAGATGCGCGGTGACCCGTGCTGGCGCAATCTGACTTGCCTGTACTACCACCACGAGACCCAGCCCATGCCGGGGCCGTTGAGCTGGTTCTTCCACCACCTGCCTAAGCCATTGCACCGAATCGAGGTGGCGGGCAACCATTTCGCCCAGCTCGTCGTGCCGTTCGGGTTGTTCGCGCCGCAGCCGGTGGCCAGCGTGGCGGCGGCGATCGTCGTCGTCACCCAACTGTGGCTGGTGTTGTCCGGCAACTTCGCGTGGCTCAATTGGCTGACGATCGTGCTGGCGTGCAGCGCGATCGACCAGTCGTTGCTGCCGGTACCCGCGCCGCCCGCGCTGGCGGAACCGGCGCCGTGGTTCGTCGTCCTGGTCATCGTCTTCACGGCCACGGTGCTGACGCTGAGCTACTGGCCGACGCGCAACATGCTGTCGTCGCATCAGCGAATGAACATGTCGTTCAACTCCTTTCACCTCGTCAACACGTACGGCGCCTTCGGCAGCGTCGGCCGCTTCCGCCGGGAAGTGGTGATCGAGGGCACCGATGAACCCAAGATCAGCGACCAGACCGTCTGGAAGGAGTACGGATTCAAGGGCAAACCCGGTGCGGTGCGCCGGCTGCCGCGGCAATGGGCCCCGTATCACCTACGGCTGGACTGGCTGATGTGGTTCGCCGGCATCTCGCCGCGCTATGCGCAGCCTTGGCTGAGGCCGTTCATGGAGCGGCTGCTGCGCAACGACCGGGCGGCACTGCGGCTGTTGCGGCACAACCCCTTCCCGGATGCGCCGCCCCGGTACGTGCGCGCAGCACTCTACGATTACCGCTTCACCACCTGGGCCGAGTTACGCAGCGATCACGCGTGGTGGCATCGCACCCGGCTCAGCATGTACGTCCCGCCGATGGCGCTGCAGAAGGCGATGAATCCTCAAGACCGCTAAGGCAAATCGGCCGGTGCCTGCGAGTAATCGCGCAGCAGCTGAACGCGGGCTCCCAAGAGGTGCGCAAAGTTCAAGTAGTAGCCGGTGGCCGTCGAAAAAACGATCAGCGCAAGCAGTGCCCTCAGGTTGTAGTGCAGCGGGTCCAGCACAAAGCCCACCACTTGCAGCAACACGTTTAACACTGAAACAACAACCAGCAACCGGGCGGAGCGCGTGGCCGAAGGCAGGGCCCGCTGGCCCAGGAGCAGGGCCGCCTGCCGGATAGCCGGATTGGCTGGCACCGGTCCAGACGTGAGCGCTTTGGACACCTCCCGGCAGTCGCGCACCGACAGTCCTGTCACCGGCGGACTCAGTTCGGCCGCCCGTTGTGCGTTCCTCCTGGCGAACACCAGCCCCAATACCAGGGCGATGACGCCGATACCGCACAGCCACGGCGCACTCCAGTGGGAGACGAGTTGCCGGGGGTAGGCGCCGAACACCACAACCACGAAGGTGGCTGCAGCCAGCACCAGCCCGTACCAGGGCCCTTGCACCCACCACGGCCTCAATGACAACCACAACCACACGTCGATGACAGTAAACGGCGGTGGCCGCCACGTCGACGGCCACCGCCAACTGCGTGCTACTTCTGGTAGGACAGGGCTCCGGTGCCCGCGAGCTTCCCGCCTTCGACGATCAGGTACTCCGGACGGATCGGCTTGTCTTCGAACCAGGCTTCCAGGATCTCCCGGGTGCCGGCGGCGTAGCGCGCCTGACCCGACAGCGTAGTGCCCGAGACATGCGGAGTCATGGCGTTATTGGGCATGGTCCGCCAGGGATGATCCGGGGGCGGCGGTTGCGGGAACCACACATCGCCCGCATAGCCCGCGAGCTGACCGCTGTTGAGCGCGGCCACAATCGCCTCGGGGACGGTTTCTTCGGCCCGGGCGGTGTTGACGATGTAGGAGCCGCGCCGCATCGAGGACAACAGCTTCTCGTCGAACATCGCTCGTGTGTCCTCGTACAGGGGTGAGTGGACGGACACCACGTCGACCGACCGCACCAATGACTCGACGTCGGGATGGAACGTCACGTTTAACTCGGTCTCGACCTCCGGCGGCAGCCGGTGCGTGTCGGTGTAGTGCAGGTTGACGTCGAACGGCGCCAACCGGCGCAAAACCGCCCGGCCGATCCGGCCGGCGGCGATCACACCGACATCCATGCCTTCCAGGTCGTAGGCCCGCTCGACGCAGTCCGCGATGTTCCATCCGCCGTTGGCGGCCCACTGGTGCGAAGGGACGAAGTTGCGCACCAGCGCCAGGATCTGCATGACCGCGTGCTCGGCGACGCTGATGCTGTTGCTGTACGTCACCTCGGCGACGGTCATCCCGCGCTCTTTCGCCGCATCGAGATCGACGTGGTCCGAACCGATGCCGGCGGTCAGCGCCAGCTGCAGGTTGGGCGCCTTGGCAATGCGCTCCTTGGTCAGATACGCCGGCCAGAACGGTTGGGAGATCACGATGTCGGCGTCGACCAGCTCCCGCTCGAACTCCGAGTCCGGGCCGTCTTTGTCCGACGTCACCACCAACTCGTGCCCGCCGTCTTCGAAGAACTTGCGCAGCCCCAGCGCACCCGAGACGCAGCCGAGCAACTCACCAGGCGTGAAGTCGATCTTCGACGGCGTCGGCACCGTGCTGCCACCGGGGTAGCCATGGATCGTCGGGATGCTGTCACGGGCGTATTTGGGCGGGTACCCGTCGACGGGGTCCGGGTAGAGCACCATGACACATTTGGCCATTTCTTCCTCCTTTGTCTGAGAACCGATTTCAGTCTCGGAGGCGAACACGGGAGGTGTCCAAGACGTGTTTCCGACCGGCCGATAGGTCGCGCCGATCACTGCTGATCGAGGCGCAGATTGCGCGCAATCTCCACCAGGGCGCGGGCGACCACGGAGCCGGGTTCCGTGGCATTGGTGACCAGTGCCATCAGAGCGGTGACCGACGGACTGTGCAGCCGCAGCACGGACGCCCCGGCCGGTGCGCCAAGGGTACGGATCCACGTTTGCGGAACGATGCTCGCCCAGCGTCCGGTACCGACGTGCGCGAAGAGCGACACGACCGAGTCGGTCTCGAGTTGCGGCGTCACAGTGAGCCCTTGAGTGGCCAGCGCTTCGTCGATGACCCGGCGGCCACGCATGCCCCCGGCGAGCAAGCACATGGGCAACTGCACGGCATCCTGCCAGCTGATGGAGTCGGATTGACCGGTGATCAGCTCGCCGCCGGCGAGGAGTACTTGCTGCTCTTGGTACAGCGGAGTGACCAGTAGATCGGCGGTGTCCTGCCGGTCGGGATAGAGAATCCCGGCGTCCAAGTCGAACTGGCGGATTCGTTCGACGATCCCGGCCGATCGCAGACTGGTCTGGAGCTGCACCCGCACCAACGGGTGTGCGGCGCAGAACGGATCCGTAAGCAGCGCAACGGTAGTCGCGGCGCCGGGCACAACCCCGAGCCGGAGCGCCCCGGTCAGGCCAGTCTGCAGCGCGGTGACCTCTTGGGTGAGGGCATCGCGGTCGGCCAGGATGCGGCGCGCCCAATGCACGAGCCGTTCACCTTCGGGGGTGAGACCTTCGAACTTCTGCCCCCGCCGGACCAGCGGGACCTTCAGCTCCTGCTCGAGCTTGCGGATGGCTTCCGACAGCGCCGGTTGAGAGACGTAACAGGCGTCCGCGGCGCGGGCGAAATGACGCTCTTGAGCCAGCGCTACAAAGTATTCAAGCTGACGGAACAGCATGAGGCCATTCGATCATGCGCCCCTTGAGACTCAGGACACTAGCTCAGCCGAAGCGCCGCGGGCGCGCTGGCCGGAACCACGGGTTTGAGCGGCTCGACCGGCTGAATTAGCCCGCCGAATCCGGCACCGATGATGGTGACCTGATTGCGATCCCGCGTCGACATTGTCGTCGGGGTCACCGGGGTACCGCCAACATCCGGTTCAGCATGGACCGCCCGGTTTCCTCGTCGACCATGTCCATGGCAATGCGCCGCGCCCGCACCGCCGCACGGTCGGCCTTGACGTTCAGGTCGCGCCGCGGTACCGGCTCCTCGTCTAGACGGCTCTGAATCGTTTCCAGCACAACCGCATCCCGCAGCGCCCACTCGTGGAACATGGTGCGGAGGAATTCGCCGACATCGGCGTTGTCCGTGGCGAAATCGCGCGCCATCTGCAGGAAGACGTGGGTCGTTTGCGGGGTTTCGGGGGTGAAGCCCTGAATTCGCAAGAGCGCCCGGCCTTTGCCATCGCCGGACCGATCCCCGGTTGCGATGACGTAATGCTGGACATGCAGCGCCGGTGAGACGAATGTTCCTTCCTCAACCCGGTTGCCGGGCGTGGCGGCAGGCAAGCCGGTGATCTCGGCTTCCCACGGCGCGAGCCCGCTCGCCGGTATCTCCCGGGAATAGGAGACCGAACGTTCGGAGACTTCGACCTCGTCGAGCTGTGGCAGCACCTCGACATTCGGCGGCACGGCCTCCGGGTGCAACACGAAAACGTCGGTGAGGTCGAGGTAATGCTCGTGCAACAGCAGGTAATTCGCCTTGATCCGCAGCACCTCGGTGGTGCTCGCCCACCCGGTACCGTCGCCGTACCACGGGATGCGTGGCGGTGGGCGCAGCGCAGCGACGCCGGGATCCCCCAGCCAGATCCAGACGAACGGCGACCTCTCGTACGCAGGGTAGGTGCGCACCCGTGCGCCCGGCGGCACGTTCTCCTGCGACGGCACGTCGACCAGCCGGCCGTCATAGTCATAGACGAAACCGTCAGCGCCGCAGACCAATCGGTCACCGTCGCGCCGACCGGCGGACAGCGGATAGGCGCGGTGGAGGCAGCGGTCCTCCATGGCCACCACGTCTCCGGAGCCCCGCCGGTACAGGACCACGAACTTGCCGAGCAGGCGACGGGCCAGCAGACCTTCCCCGACCTCGTCGGTGGTCGCGGCGACATACCAGCAATTGAACGGATAGTTGGATCTCATAGGTCGAGCACCAACCTTTCTGAACGGGAGCGCGAAACGCAGGTCATCATGACGTCGTTGCGGGCCTTCTCGGCGTCGTTGAGCACCGAGTCGCGGTGATCGGGTTCGCCTTCGAGCACGTCGCATTCGCAGGTCCCACAGACACCTTCCATGCAGGAGCCGAGCACATCGACGCCGGCTTCCTCACATGCCTCGTAGATCGATTTGTCGGCCGGCACGGTCAGGGTGATGCCGGAGCGTTGGCATTCCACCTCGAAGGTTTCCAGCGCGTCGGGCGACGCTTCCGCCAGCGCTTTGGCCGAGAACCGCTCGATGTGCAAGCTGCCCTCGGGCCAGCTCTTGCACGCGTCCTCGACCGCGGTCAGCAACCCTTCGGGTCCGCAGCAGTACACCAGCGTGTTCTCGCCAGGTTCGGCAAGGGCCGACCCGAGCTGCGCCCGGAAGTCTCCTCCGTCCTGGGCATCCCGGGCGCAGACGCTGACGCGGTCGCCATGACGGCCCAAGTCGTCGGCGAAGGCCATCGACGACCGCGTCCGGCCGCCGTAGAGCAGACGCCAGTCCGCCCCCGCCGCCTCGGCTGCCGCGATCATCGGCATCATCGGAGTGACGCCGATGCCGCCGGCGACGAACAGATACCGCGGCGAACCCACCAGCGGAAAGTGGTTGCGCGGACCGCGGACCCGCACCGTGGTGCCCTCGTGCAGCTTGTCGTGCACGAACTGCGATCCGCCGCGACTGTCGGGGTCGAGCAACACCCCGACCTGCCACTCGGCACGGTTTGCGGTGTCTCCGCACAGCGAATACTGGCGGACCAGCGACGGCGTCAGCATCAGGTCGATGTGCGCGCCCGGGCCCCACTCCGGCAGGTCGGCACCGCTCGGATCAGCGAGCGTCAGCACGACGACGCCGTCGGAGACCGCCTCACGGCGGCGAACCTCGACGTCGACCTCGACCTCACGGTAGGCGGGCCGGGCCCGGGTCAACTGCTCCGCAGCGGTCATGATGTTCTCCGCACCGGGATCGAGTTGTACTGGTTGAGGAACAGTGCGCGCACTCGCGTCGGATCGCCGTCCAGTTGCAGGTCGGGGAAGCGCTCCAGCGTCTGCCGGATCCACAGCTTCAGCTCGAGCCGGGCGAGGTTGGCGCCCAGGCAGAAGTGCTTTCCGCGCCCGCCGAAGGCCTGGTGCTGGTCGGCAAGGCCATCGCGGGAGATGTCGAACTTGTGCGGGTTGGGGAACACGGTCTCGTCACGGTTGGACGCGATGTACCACAGCAGCAGACGATCGCCTTCTTTGATCTGCTTGCCGTGCAGCTCAGTGTCCTTGGCCGCGGCACGTGCCATGAAGGCGAAAGCGGGGTAGCAGCGCAGCCCCTCTTCCACCACCGCATCGACCAGCTCGGGTTGCTCGCGCACCTGCGCAAGCAGCTCGGGGTTGCGCAGCAGCTCCAGCATCGTCGCGCTGTAGGTCGCCCGGGTCGAGTCGTTGCCCGCCGACATCAGCAACACGAAAAATGTTGCTATTTCAAGCTCGTTGAGCTTGTCGCCGTCAACCTCGGCATCGACCATGGCAGTCAGCAGGTTGCGGCCGGCAGAGTCGTCGCGCTGCGCGATCCTCTTCTGGGTGTACTCGACGATCTCGCTGACGATCGCCATGGTGTCGTTCCATTGGCCCCGGATCGCCGGGTCTTCGAACGCCGTGAACACGTTCGTCCAGTGCACCAGCAATTCGTCGTCCTCGGGTGGGGTGCCCAGCAGCGAGCCGATCACGCGGGACGGGATGGGTCGCGCGACATCGGCGACCAGGTCGAATCGCTCCTTGTCGGCGACACTGTCGAGTACCCGATGGATGATCTGCGTGAGCTGACCCTGGTGCGCGCCGACCGCGTCCGGGGTGAATTCCTTGATGACCAGAGCCTTGAGCCGGTCGTGGCGCGGTGGATCCATCGAAATCAGTTGCAGGCGCTGTATATCCAGCGGCACGCCGATGTCGTCCATGTGGAAGATGCCGCGCTTTTCCGAGGAGAAGGTGCGGTGATCCCGGCTCACGGCCCGTACGTCGTCGTAGCGGGTGATAGACCAGAACCCGCCTTCGTCGGGCATGTTGCGCTGCGGGCTGAAGTGCACCGGGGCCTCGCGCTGCATTTGGGCAAAGAGTTCGTAAGGGGGCCCGTCATCCCAGACGGACGGATCGGCCAGGTCGACAGTGTCGAGATCGCGTTGGTCGACGGTTGTCATCGGTGCTCCTTCTACTTGCGTTGAATAACTTCGCATTTCGGCTAGCGGCGCCAAAACTTGCCGTCGAGGGGATCACCGGTGTTCTTCAGTGTGCCCCGTTGCGCCTTGACGGTAAATGGTTCGGCGACAAAGATTGACGCCGGCAGGGATTCCAATCGCGGCCACGTCGGGTCACGTGGGTGCGTGAGGTATTTGCAGCTAAATTCCAGGTAAATTCCAGTGCCACAACCGATTTCACTATGCCGCGGATGGCCGGAGCCCGACGCCCTTGCGCCATTCGCCGAATGTATGAACGATCGTGAGCCCGAGCGGGATCAGGATCGGCAGCAGAACCATGATCATGTATGTGAACAAGCCGAGCATGAGGTATCTCCTTTCTCCGCCCCCGGCGGAGACAATTGGGATTCATTAACGGCAAAACGCTCGGTGCCGAATTCGAGGCCCCCTCTTAACAGCGAAACCCGAAGCGTTCGTGAGGAAAAATTTACGTAGCGCGGCCGCGCAGGTCGACGTCGTGCGGGGACCAAGTATCGGCGCGGTGTTGTCTTGGCGAGACAACGGCAACTACGTTCGGATCATGGGGGCGCACGGCAGGCACACCGACCGCGCGTTGGTTGCGAAGACCGCGGTACTGGTCGCGAGCAAGCTCGACGACCGGCTGGAGGCGGCCACCCGGTCAATCCAGCAACTGGTGGTCACCGAGATCACCGAGCTGACCGGCGACGCGCAGTTAGTGCAGTTGTTGCGCGATACGGTCGCCTCCAACGTTGACACGTTCTTCTCGGCGATTCGCAACGGCATACCCATCGAGCACATCGAGCCGCCGACGGCCGCACTCGAGTATGCCCGGCGGCTGGCGCAGCGCGAGGTGTCCGCGGATGCCTTGGTGCGTGCCTACCGGCTCGGCCACCGAGCTGCGCTGAACGTCGTGCTCGACGAAATTCGGGCTGGCGAACTGGACCCGCAACTGAGCCTGGACGTGTACGAGCAAATGGAGGCAGTCTCGTTCGCCTATATCGACTTGATCTCACAGCGGGTGGTCGCCACCTATGAGGAAGAGCGCGACCGATGGCTGAGTAATCGAAATACCTTGCGCGTTTTGCATGTTCGCGAGTTACTTGTCGATGGTGACGTTGACGTCGACGCGGCCACCATCGCAATCCGTTACCCGCTGCGGCGCACGCACGTCGGAATCGTCACGTGGTGTGGTGAATCTACCGACGGTGGCGAGCTGGACCTGATGGAACGATTCGTGCAACGTCTGGCTGAATCCGTTGGCGCTCAGGAGAACCCACTGTTCATTTCGGTGGACCGGGTGACCGGATGGGCATGGATTCCACTACCGGCGGAGTCGGATGTGCTGGCCGGGATCCACCGGTTCGCCGAGACTGCAACGGATGCGCCGTCGATCGCTATCGGCAATCCCCTGCCGGGGGTCGAGGGCTTTCGCCGCTCGCATCAGCAGGCGGAGCATGGCCGCTCGGTAGCGATCGCGTCGGGTGTGGCCACCCGGCGCATCATCTCCCCTGACGATCCCGGCCTGGCGGTCGCGGCCCTCGTCGGCAGCAACGTCGATGCGGCGTCGGCGTGGGTCGGCGAGGTGCTCGGGCCGCTGGCGTCCGATACCGAATCCGACGAACGGCTGCGTGAAACACTGCGGGTTTTCCTGCGCACGGGCTCCAGCCACAAAGCCGCCTCAGAAGAACTCCACCTCCACTCCAACTCGGTCAAGTATCGCGTGCACCGAGCGGTGGAACGACGCGGCCGGCCGATTGCCGACGACCGACTAGACGTCGAAGTGGCGCTGCTGCTGTGTCATTGGTTCGGCACCGCGGTGCTCGCTGGATGAGTCTCTACAGCGTCTCGTCCAGCTCGCCGAGCCGGTCGGTCAACCGTAGATTCTCGGAATAGTCGACCGGGCAGGAAATGACGGACACGCCGTCGTCGTCGAGCGCGGCCTGCAGCGTCGGCAGCAACTCCTCCGCGCTCTTGATGCGATATCCCTTGGCCCCGAAGCTCTCCGCGTAGCTCACCACGTCGGGATTGCCGAACTTCACGTAGTAGTGCTCTCCGAGTTCGAGATCCATCTTCCATTCGATCAGGCCGTAGCCGCCGTCTTCCCAGATCAGCACCACCAGCGGTATCCGCTCCCGAACCGCGGTCTCGATCTCCTGCGAGTTCATCAGGAACGCGCCGTCGCCCACCACCGCCAGCACCTTCGCCTCGGGCCGCGCCAGCTTCACCCCCAACGCTCCCGGCAGCGCAAAACCCATGGTGGACAAGCCGTTTGAGACCAGGCAGGTGTTGTGCTCGTAAGTGGGATACAGCCGCGCCATCCACATCTTGGTGGCGCCGGTGTCCACCAGCACGACGTCGCTGCGGCCCAGCGCGGCACGGATGTCGGCGACCAGCCGCTGAGGAGCCACCGGATAACGCGAATCCTGTTGTCCCCGGGCGAATTCCTCGACAAGCAGACCACACCCGGGCACCTCGTCGTCGGCGTCGAAGCGGTGCTCGCCCAGCGCTTCGGTGAGCGCGTCCAGCGAGGCACTGATGTCGCCGATGATCCCCACGTCGACCGGATAGTGCATGTCGACCTCGGCCGGGAAGCGGTGAATGTGGATGACTTTCTTGTCGGAGTTCGGGTTGATCCGGACCGGGTCGAATTCCTGCAACTCATAGCCGACCGCGATGATCACGTCGGCGTTGTCGAACCCGAAGTTGACGTAGTCGTGCCGCATGAACCCGAGCGTCCCGATGCTGTTGTGGTGGTCGTCGGGCATCACGCCCTTGCCGTGGAAGGTGTTGGCGACCTGGATCCCGTATTCCTCGGAGAAGCGGATCAGCGCCTCGGTCGCGTCGCCGCGGGCGGCACCATGCCCGGCCAGCACCACCGGCCGTTTGGCCTCGCGCAGAATGTCCACGGCACGCGCCACCTGGCGGAACGCCGGCGCCTCGGCGCGGACAACGTTGCGCGGCAACGGTTTCAAACCGGGATAGTCG
>NZ_DATJYB010000428.1:0-11555 GCF_035499775.1 Mycobacterium sp.
GGCCTGCACGATCGCCTTGGGCAGGTCGATGTCCTCGAGCACTTGGTCGGTCAACTTCGGGAAGTCGATTCTGGCCACAACCTCGTTCATGTCGAGGCGGGCCACGACGGCGTCGATGTCGAGTCGTTCGACGATCGCGCCCGACCCGCTCGGCCTCGTGTCGCTGGCGCCGCAACAACCCCCCAACCACCGGCAACCCCTCGTAGCGCCGAGACACCGGGCCAGTCGCATCGGTCATAGCCGCATTCTGCGCTGAAAAGTCCGGCTCGCGCTATGGAGTCGGGAACCCCCCGCACAGGGCCTCGAAGGCGTCGGCGACCCGCAACACGGTGACATCGTCGAATCGCTTGCCCACGATCATCATTCCGGCGGGTAGGCCATCGACAAGCCCGGCGGGCACCGAGATCGCCGGATGTCCGGTGATGTTGATGGGGGCGGTGTTGAACGCCTTGCCGATCGTGAGTGGGAGTAGCGCGATATCGGCGGGGTCGCCCGCCGGTAATGGGGCGGCGGTGCCGGGCACGGTAGGCATGACCAGTACGTCGTACTGGCCGAGCGCGGCGTCGTAGGCGGCGCGCACGTGCGGCAGCAGATTGCGTGCCTTCGCATAGGATGCGCCGCCAAACCGCGTCAGGCCGTAGTGGCCGCCCAGCGCCGTAACCTTGACGACACTGGCGAGTCGATCGGCCGTGACGGCTCGCTGACTTGCGAAGTGCGCCATAAGTTCTGGGTCGTAGAGTCCCTCCGCGCCGAGCCCGTAACCGTTGCCGTCCAGCATCTGGTAGGTGGCGCCTTCGGTGAAGATGACGCCGAAGACATGAACTGCCTTACGGTGCCAGGGCACGCTGACTTCGGCTACGGTGCAGCCGATCTCGGTGAACCGTTGTGCCGCAGACCGGACCAACTCGTCGACCTCCGGCAGCGCGCCGGACTGCCCGAAGCCCTCGGTGAGAACGCCCACCCGCAGCCCGGCCACGTCGCCGGTGAGCGCGGCCCGATAGTCGACCGCGGGTGCCTCAGGGCGCTGGCGCGGGTCGCAGCCGTCGGGCCCGGCGAGCACGGTGAGCAGTAGCGCGGCATCGGCGACGGTGCGCGTCATCGGACCGAGGTGATCGATCGTGCGCTCGACCGGGAACGCTCCGGTGTAGGGGACCACCCCGTGCGTCGGTTTGAGCCCGACGATGCCGCATAGTGACGCGGGGATGCGCACCGATCCGCCTTGATCGCCGCCGACGGCGAGTTCGACCTGACCGGCGGCAACCAGCGCGGCACTGCCGCTGGACGAGCCACCCGTCTCGCGGGTGATGTCCCACGGGTTGCGCACCGGTCCGCTGGCCGAGGTGAAGCTCGACCCCGAGCAGCACAGGTCTTCGCAGACGCTCTTGCCGGCGATGATCGCGCCGGCGTCCAAAAGGCGCTCGACGACGGTGGCGTCGCGGCTGGGGATGAAACCCTCCATCGCCCGCGATCCGTTCGTCAGCGGAATCCCGGCGACCGCGATGCTGTCCTTGATCGCCACACGCCGGCCCGACAACGGGCCCTGGGCGCCGGAGGCGATCTCGGCGGTGACATACCAGGCTCCAAGTGGATTCTCGGCCGGTGCCGGAAATCGGTAGGCACGCTCGGGGACCCCCGGTCGAGCGAGCTGGTCGTAGAGCTGTTCGACCACGTCGTAGGAAATCAGCGTGGCCCCGACCGCCGCCGTGAAATCCCGGCGGGCGTGCGCGTCGAACTGGAAACCGAAGTGCTTGGCAGCGGCGTCGATGTCCGCTTCTGATGGTTTCGGAACCGGCATGTCGACCTCCCATCGTCGTCGGTAGCAGCCTAAGGGCTATCGCACTGGGCGCAATGTGGTGTTTGACCAGGTCAGCGATACGGTATTGGCATTCTCTTTTTTTGCAAGTACGTTATTCACTGATGGATAATGCACCTCAGACATCGTCGGGCATCCCGCTCGCTCCGGTGTACGGCCCGGCGGATCGCAAGACCGAGCCTCCGCCGCCGGGAGAGTTTCCCTTCACCCGGGGAAACTTCGCGTCCGGCTACCGCGGCAAGTTATGGACATTCCGGCAGTACTCCGGCTTCGGTACCGCCGAGGAATCCAATCGCCGCTACCGCTACCTGCTGGAACAGGGTGGGACGGGGTTGTCGGTGGCGCTCGATCTGCCCACCCAATGCGGGTTCGACTCCGACGATCCCGAGGTCAGCGAGGAAGTCGGCCGCGTCGGCGTCGCGGTGGACACGCTGGCCGACTTCGAGATCCTGTTCGACGGTATTCCGCTGGACAAGCTCAGCACGAGCATGACGATCAACGGCACGGCGGCGATCCTGCTCGCCTTCTACGTGGCGGCCGCCGAGCGAAAAGGGATACCGCGGGCCAAGCTCACCGGGACCATCCAGAACGACATCCTCAAGGAGTACGCCTCCCGTGGAACCTGGATCTGGCCGCCGGAGCCGTCGTTGCGGCTGATCGCCGACACCATCGAGTTCTGCGCGGCCGAGGTCCCCAAATTCAACGCCATCTCGGTGGCCGGTGCGCACTTCCGCGACGCCGGGGCTACCGCGGTGCAGGAGATGGCGTTCACCCTCGCCGACGGTGTCACCTATTGCGACACCGTCGTGGAACGCGGCCGCATGACGATCGACCAGTTCGCGCCGCAGATCTCGTTCTTCTTCTATACCCACGGCGATTTCTTCGAAGAGATCGCCAAATACCGTGCGGGGCGCAGGCGTTGGGCGACGATCGTGCGGGAACGCTACAGTGCGAAGACGGACAAGGCGTCGATGTTCCGCTTCGGCTGTGTGTGTGGCGGTGCGTCGCTGTACGCCCCGCAGGCGCAGAACAACCTGGTGCGGGTGGCCTACGAGGCGATGGCGGCGGTGCTGGGTGGTGTGCAGTCGATGTTCACCGCGGCTTGGGACGAGCCGTTCGCGCTGCCCACCGAGGAGTCCACCACGCTGGCGCTGCGCACCCAACAGATCCTGGCCCACGAAACCGGCGTGGCGCGCGTCGCCGACCCGCTGGGCGGCTCGTACTTCGTGGAGGCACTCACCGACGCCACCGAGGCCGGCATCATCGAGATCATGGATGACCTTGAGCGCCATGGCGGGATGGTCAGCGCGATCGAGGACGGGTACCTGCAGGGCCTGATCGCCGACGAAGCCTTCAAGATGCATCAGGACATCGAGGCCGGGACCCGCCCGGTGGTCGGGGTCAATCGGTTCGTCTCCGAGGAACCGGCGCCGGATGTCATCACCTACGAACTCGACGCCGAGGGCCGTGATCTGCAGCTCAAGCGGCTCTCCAAGGTCAAGGCCGAAAGGGACAGCGGCGCAGTGCAATCCAGCCTGGCCGCGCTCTCCCGCAGTGCTGAAGGGACCGACAACCTGATGCACAAGCTGATCGACTGCGCCAACGCGTATTGCACGGTCGGCGAGATGGTTTCCGCCCTGAAAGCGGTGTGGGGCGAATTCCAGCAACCGGTGGTGTTTTAATGGCCGTTCGGATCCTGGTCGCCAAGCCCGGTCTCGACGGGCACGACCGCGGCGCCAAGATCGTCGCACGCACCCTGCGCGACGCCGGATTCGAGGTCATTTACACCGGGATCCGGCAGCGCATCGAAGACATCGCCTCGATCGCCGTTCAGGAAGACGTGGCCGTGGTCGGCCTGAGCATCCTGTCCGGCGCCCACCTGGGGCTCACCGTACGCACCATCGAGGCGTTACGCGCGGCCGACGCCGCCGACATCGCCGTCGTCGTCGGGGGCACCATCCCGCACGCCGACGTGCCCAAGCTATTGGAAGCCGGTGCCGCCGCGGTGTTTCCCACCGGGACGCCGCTCGATGTTCTGGTGCACGACATCCGTGCCCTCACCGGCACGGCGGAATTGATACCGAAGGACACTGCTGCAAAGGAAACACAGTGCGCATCGGAGTGATGATCGGCGCCGAGCGTGGCGATATGGCCCGCAAGGCGGCCAAGCTGGCCTCCGATATCCAATGGGCCGAATCCGCGGGTCTGGACACTGCGTGGATGCCACAGGTGCCCAACGACTTCGACTGTTTGACCATGGTGGCGCTGATGGCTGCCCACAGCTCACGCATCGAACTGGGAACAGCGGTGGTGCCGCTGCAAGCCCAGCATCCTATTGCCCTTGCCCGCCAAGCGCTTTCGACGCATGCGGTGGCGGGTGGGCGGCTGGCGCTGGGCGTCGGCCCGTCGCACCACTGGATCATCCGGGACATGCTCGGGTTGCCGTATGAGAAGCCGGCCGCCTACACCCGTGACTATCTGCAGGTGCTCAACGCCGCTATCGCCGGGCCGGGATCGGTTGACGTCGAGAATGATTCGTTCACGGTGCACAATCCGACGGCGATCGGAGCCGACACACCCATGCCCGTCCTGGTCGCGGCGCTGGGGCCGGTGATGCTGCAGCTTGCCGGTGAACTCGCCGACGGTACCGTGCTGTGGATGGCCGACGAGCGCGCGATCGGAGATCACATCGCGCCGAAGGTCACCAAAGCCGCCGCGGATGCCGGGCGTCCCGCACCGCGCATCGTCGCGGGTATACCGGTATGCCTTTGTGCGCCGTCGCAAGTCGATGAGGCCAAGGAGCGGGCCAACCGCATCCTGGGCGAGGCCGAGGTGTCTCCCAACTACCAGCGGCTGCTCGAACGCGGCGATGCCCGCGATGTCGGCGATCTGTGTGCGGCCGGTGACCCGGAGCAGATTCTGGCGCGCATGCGCCGCTTCGCCGATGCCGGGGTGACGGATCTGTCGGTGCGGCTACTGCCGATCGGTGACAACCGTGACGAGCTGGTGGCGTCCAAACGCCGTACCCGCGAGATGATCGCCGAGCTCGCAACGGAACTGCGGTGACAAGCACCGGCCCGCTCGCCGGAATTCGGATCCTCGAGGTCGGCACCATGCTGGCCGGACCCTATGCCACCATGCTGCTGGCCGATCTCGGCGCCGAGGTCATCAAGATCGAGCCGGCTGGCGGCGAAATCTCCCGCAGCGTCGGGGACACCTACTTCGCCAGCCTCAACCGCAACAAGTCCAGCATCTGTCTGGACCTGAATTCCGATGCGGGACAACAGCGCCTCGGCGAGCTGGCGGCAGAATCGCAGGCGCTGCTGGTGAACCTGAAACCGTCGGCCATCCGCCGGCTGGGACTCACCTACGAGGCACTGCGACGCTGGAACGAGCGGATCGTCTGCGTGGCGATCACCGGTTTCGGGCTGTACGGCGGCGACGATCCGGCTTTCGACTACGTGGTCCAGGCGGCCGTGGGTACCGCCGCACTGACCGGCGAGCCGGACGGCCCACCGACCCTGCCGGGCTACTCCTCGGCCGACAACTCCACCGGAATGTCAGCGGCGCTCGGACTTTTGGCCAAGATCGTGTCGGGTGAGGGCGGGCAAGTGGACGTGTCGCTGCGCGACGTCATGCTGTCCCAGCTCAACTACCACGCCTCGGCCTACCTCAACAGCGGTACCGAGCCGCAGCGACGGCCATACGGGGCCCACTCGTATTACGTTCCAGCGCAGCTCTTCCCGACCGCCGACGGCTACCTGGCCCTGTTCATCACGCACGACGGCTTCT
This sequence comes from Mycobacterium sp., assembly GCF_035499775.1. Lineage (GTDB taxonomy): Bacteria > Actinomycetota > Actinomycetes > Mycobacteriales > Mycobacteriaceae > Mycobacterium. The sequence continues at coordinate 5,606 of NZ_DATJYB010000428.1, forward strand.
GGAAATCCTTCGCCGTCGAGGCGAATATCGATGGTTTCGAGACGATGACGCAACGGGTGGCGAGCCGCGACGAGGTCCTCGCAGCCGTCACAGCTGCGCTGGCGACCGACACCGCCCTCGGCTGGGAACGGCGACTGCGTCCGCTGGGGGTACCGGCGGCAGCGGTCAGGACGCTGCCCGAAGCGCTCGAGGTGACCCCGGAAGTCGTTGTGCAGGCAGGGGATTACCGGCTGGTCGGCAATCCGATCCACGTATCTGGCTATGAGCCGCAGTACCGGCCGCCGCCCAAGCTGGACGAGCACGGCGATTAAACCTTGCGCTCGATGAATTGCTCGTTCTGAGAATTTCCGGAGATCGGACCGGATGCTGGTTGGTGCGACCCGCACTCGCCTAACCACCAGCCAACCCGGAAGAGGAGTAATTCAAATGACCAATCCCGATCTCACCCTTATCGGCGTATTAGTGGACCGGTCCGGCTCGATGCAGGGCCTGAAGAGCGACATGGAACCCGCATTGGCGAACTTCCTCGTCGCCCAGGCCGAGCAGCCCGGCGCGGCCCAGGTGAGCCTGGCCCAGTTCGATGATGTCTACGAGCAGGTGTGGACACTGCGCGATATCGCCGAAGTTCCGAAATACACGCTGGTGCCTCGGAATACGACCGCGTTGCTCGACGCAATGGGCAGGTTCGTCACCGATGTTGGCGCCGGGATCGCCGGCCGACCGGAACAGGATCGCCCCGGCAAGGTAATCATCGTCATCATCACCGACGGCCTGGAGAACGCCAGCCGCGAATGGTCGCGCGATGGGGTCCGCGAGCTGGTGCGGCAGCAGCGCGAGCGTTATGCCTGGGAATTCGTGTTCCTGGGCGCCAACTTCGACGCGGTCGCCGAAGCCGGACGGCTGGGCATCCCGCACGGGGCTGCGTTGACATTCGCACCGGGGGCCACCCCGGCCGCGATGGCGAGCATGGGCAGCCACGTGAGCCGGTTGCGAGCTTCGGGTAGATCAGCCTTCGATGACGACGAGCGCAGTAACGCGATGAGCAAACCAAGCCGCGGGAAGCGGTGGCCTTTTGGGCAGTCAGCACGATAACCGGGCCCGCTCCTTTCGGCGATCGGTTTCATGTGTGCTGTGTCACACTGGCATTGCCGATACGCGAGTGGCGCGGTGACCGCATTGGGGAAGGGGCTGGTGTGATGCATACGCCGGTCTTCGATGCGGTCGCGCCGCCGCGGCTGGCTACCGATCCCGCGTTTGGACGTCTGTCGTCTCAGCGCGGGGACTTGCCGCTCGAAGATGTGCAGTTACACGCTGACATCGCGGCGCTGGCGGCGTCGGTCGATCTTCGCGCCACGTTCTGCAACGACGGCACACACCCGGTCGCGGCGACCTACGTGTTCCCGGTCCCCGAACTGGGGGCGGTGAGCTCTTTGCAGGTCCGGACCGGATCCACGGTGATCGACGGTTGGTTGATGGAGCGGGCCGAAGCTCGCGACACCTACGCGGCCAGTCGCGACAAACAGGCCGCCTCAGCCATTCTCGAACAGGAACGGGAGGACGTCGTCACGATCAGGGTGGGCACGATCGCTCCCAATGAGCGCGTGGAAGTCAGGCTGACCCTGCACGCGCGACTGACGTACGCCGATGGACAGGTCTTTTTCCGCTTCCCGCTGGTCGTTGCGCCACGCCACATACCGGGTGCCCGATTATCGGGTGCTCCGGTCGGTGCCGGCACCGCCGAGGACACCGACCTGGTGCCCGATGCGTCCCGGATTGTGCCACCGGTCCAGTCCGCGGGCACGGTCCGACTTGCGGTTTCGATCACCGTGGCCGCCGGCGCGTACGCCATCGAGGAGATCGGCTGCACGCTACGAACACACATTTCCCGCGACGAGCCCGGCACGACCATACGGATCGAGGCATTGCCCGGGCAACGGCTCGATCGGGATCTGGTGCTTCGGATCCGCACGGCCGCGCATCGTCAACCCTCGCTGTCGTTATTGACCTGTGTCGACAGCGACGGGCGGGAGGGCACCTTCGCCTTGACCCTGCTGCCACCCACCCTTGAGCCAGGGCCCGTCGCCGGGCGCAATGTCGTCGTTGTCGTTGATGCATCGGCGTCGATGTCGGGCTGGCGTCTTCCCGCCGCCCGCCGGGCCGCGACCCGCATCATCGATACCCTCACGCCCGCAGACCAATTCACCGTCCTGGCATTCGCCGACGGGGTCACCCACCCCGACTGGGACGCAGCCGGTCTGGTGGAGGCGACCGAGCGCAACCGGTTTCGCGCGATTGAACATCTGTTCGCTACAGCCGCGGCCGGCGATCCCCGACTGCTATCGGCGCTCGAAGCCGCGGCCGGACTGCTTACTGATCCGCGACGGCCGTCAATCCTGGTCGTTATCACCGCCGGACAGGTGGGCAACGAAGACCAGATCGCCGCCCAATTCGGGCCGCGCGGTGCTGCTGTCCTTATCCATGCGGTCGGCATCGGGGCGACGGTCAATGCCGGTCTGCTTCGACAGCTGGCCGCCGCGGGCCGCGGACAGGTGCTGCTGGCCCAAAGTGACGATGCGCTCGACGACCTGACGCCGACTCTGCGCCGGCTGTTGGGGCCGGCGTTGTTGACCAATCTCGGACTGGTCGGCGACGGAATTGAGCTGATTCACAACACAATATCGCCGGCTCGACCGCCAGAGATCTTCTCCGGTGCCTCGACGGTGATCACCGGCCGGTTCCGGGGCAGTCCGAACGGGAGCGTGGTCGTGTCCGGCACCGGGGCCGACGGGCGGCCGTGGGCCTCACGGGTGAATGCGATTCCAGTCGGCGGGCGGGCCTTGACGCAGCTGTGGGCCAGGGCGTTCCTCGCCGACCTGCAGCGCCGGTATCTGCGCTGCCCGATCGAGGAAGCCACGGGGCTGGAGCAGTTGATCGTATCGATGTCGCTGCGGTTCGGCGCGCTGAGCCGGTTGACGGCGTTCGTCGCGGTGAGCAACGCGCCGACGCGTGCGGTCGCAGCGCCGCGTGAGGTCATTCAGTCGGTCGAGTTGCCGGCCGACTGGGTCGAACCCGAACCCGGCCTGTCGCCGTACGCCATTCACTATGCGCGGATCCTTGCGTCCACGCGCGGTCGGAGAGCTGACCCATCCGCGCCGGGATCGGCCGCGCACACGGGAAGCGGGCCGATCGTTTCCGCCGACTCGGGACGGGTGGGAAGCCCAGCACCCCCGGCGCCGTCGCCGATTGTGGACGACTCGGCAACGTCGTTCGGCTATGGCGCAGCACCGGAGATAGCCTCGCCGCCTGTGCGATCCGCGGCTCCGCCAATGCAATCCGCCTTCCCGCCCGCTCCGCCGCAATCGGCCGCCCCGCCACGGCCACCCTCCGCCTGGCCGATGCCATCCGCCGCCCCGCCACCGCCGGGCTCCTGGTCAGCGCCGCCCGGCGGCCCGGCCGGTCCCGCGGGACCGGTGCCGAGCAGTCGCGGGCGACGCGGACGTTACATCGGCGCGGGTGCGGCGGCCGCCGCAGTGGCGCTTGGAGTCACGGTTTTCGGGTCAACGATCCTGGGGCAGAAACACGATACGGCTGCTCACCCCAGCACGGGCCTACCACCAAGCAGCGTCACGGCACCGCCATCCAGCCGTTCGGCGACCGCCGTTGATCCCCATACTGGGGCACGGCTGACCGTCACCCTCAACCCGCAGGGGAGCGGTAGCGAGGTCAGCGCGCAGGTATCCGGTATTCCGGCGGGCGTCGCGGTGCGATTGATCGTCGTCGGCCGTGACGGCGTCCGCCATCAAATCGATCAATGGGCGATGGCCGGCGGCGGTTCGTCCCGACGCGCCACCACCAGTCTGCGTACGGACGAAATCGCTTCTGTCGCAATTGAAGACGCGTCCGGGCAGGTCTACGTGTCGGCCCCGGTCACGTGAGCGGTGCCATGGAATCGCTCGCACCACTCGAAGTCGAAGATCCCCGCTCTGTCGGGCCGTTCACGCTGCTCGGCCGGTTGGGCGGCGGCGGAATGGGAATGGTGTTCCTGGGCAGGTTGCCCAGCGGCAGGCTCGCCGCGGTCAAGCTGGTGCATCCCCATCTCGCCCACCAACGCGCGTTCCGGGAAAGGTTTCGACGCGAAGTCGACAACGCCAAGGCGGTCGGTGGCTTCTTCAACGCGCCCATCGTCGACGCCGACCCGGAGGCGGCGGTCCCTTGGCTGGCAACGGCTTACATCGACGGACCGACATTGGAGGACGCGGTCGAGGACAACGGACCGTTGTCGGCGGAAATGGCCGCAATGGTGATGGTCGGGCTGGCCGAGGCGCTGACGGCGATCCACCACGCCGGGGTCATCCACCGCGACCTCAAACCGTCGAACATCATCCTGGCCGCCGACGGACCACGGGTAATCGACTTCGGCATCGCCCGCGCGCTCGACGATTTTCGGATCACCAGCTACGGCGCCGTGTTGGGCTCTCCGGAGTACATGTCGCCCGAACAAGCAAGCGGCGCAGCCGAACTCACCGCAGCCTCGGACGTCTTCGCGCTGGGCTCGGTGCTGGTCTTTGCCTCCTCGGGGCACCCGCCGTTCTACGGTGGCCATGTTTTGGCCGTGCTGCACAACATCAGATACACCGCCCCTGACCTCGAGGGTGTGCCGTCAAGGCTGGCCCCGGTCGTCGCTGCCTGCCTGGAGAAGGACCCCGTTGATCGCCCGAGCGTGGCAACGCTGCGCGACCCCGGCGCGGACGAGGATCGACAAGATCGCCGAAAAGACCTCCCTGAGCGCCGAGACCGCTGGTGGCTGCGACAAACCTGAACGCCAGTTGGCCGACAGAAAGGCGTTCTACCCCAACCGATCCGGACCGGTGAGGTGGGCTTCGGCGAGCTTGCGGAAAGCCGCCACCAGCCGGCTGCGATCCCCTGCGCGGCTTGCCAATACGACGTGGCTGGGTTCGACACCTTCCAGGGGCACCGTGGTGATATCGGGCCGCAAGCTGTTGCCGCGAAAGCCGGCCGTTATGGCCACCGCTTGCCCGGCGGCGATGAATTCGAACTTGTCTTCCAGCGCGTCGATGAACGGGCCGTCGGGTGCCCGTCGCCCGTCGGGCCGGGGGTCGATGCGCCAGAACGCGCTCCAGGCCGGATCGGAGTGGCGCACCCGCGGCATCGGTTCATCGGCAATGTCGTCGATGGTGACCGATTGTCTACCGGCCAGACGATGATCCAGGGCTACCACCAGCACCCTGGGCTCGTCGTAGAGGATCGTCACGTGCAGTTGGTCGGTCGCAAACGGCAGCCGAGTCACCACCGCATCGACCCGATGCTCGAGCAACGCCTCCCGCGGTTGATTCCAGTCCAGGTGCAATGTGTGCACGTCGGCGTCCGGGTGTTCGCGGCGTAACTCGCGCACCGCCGGGGTGACGATCAAGCCCGAGGTGTAGCCGATGGTGATGCGGCTGGGCTGCGCAGCGGCCCGGGCTTGCGCGGCGGCTTGGGTGGCGGAGCGCAGCAGTGCCCTGGCCCGGGGCAGGAACACCTCGCCGGCTTCGGTGAGCCGGGTGCCCTGGGGCGTGCGGTCCAAAAGCCGCACGCCTAACTGCTGCTCCAGACGTCGGATCTGCCGGCTCAACGAAGGCTGTGCCACCCGCACCGCGGCAGCCGCGCGGCCGAAATGCCGGTGCTCGGCCACCGCCACGAAGTACCCCACTAGGCGCAGGTCGAGGTCTATCAGCGGCGAGGCCGAGTCGGTCATGCGCCAAGTGTAGTCACCGACGCTGGCTGGCTAGTCACAAATAACGACACTGAACTGCAGTGATGCCTCATTTGCATCGCGTTATGTGAAACAGGTCTTGGACATGCCCCGCATTGGCTCATTGACTGGATGGCATCGAGCGTGAAGCTATCAGGAGGGATCACTCATGCAGGTATTTGTCACTGGCGCAACCGG
>NZ_DATJYB010000429.1:0-12025 GCF_035499775.1 Mycobacterium sp.
GCCCAGCAGCGTCACGTCGACTGCGGCCGCCACACCGTGCCGCCATTCGCGGTCCATCAGCACGCTGAACAAGTGGCGGTGCAGATCGTCCATCGCGTCGTCTTCTTCGCGGATCCGGGCGGCTTTTTCCGGGTCGCGCGACAACACCACCTCTTGCGCGCTGTTGCCTAATTCGACTGCGACCCTGCCCATTTCGGCGAAATACCCGTTGACCTCCTCGGGCAACGCGTGCTGGGGATGACGCCGGCGGGCGATCTTGGCGACGTGCAGGGCCAGGGCGCCCATCCGGTCGATGTCGGCGACCATCTGGATGGCGCTGACGATCGACCTGAGGTCACCGGCGACCGGCGCCTGTAGGGCGAGCAGGACGAAAGCGCTTTCCTCGGCACGGGAACTCAGCGTCGCGATCTTCTCGTGGTCGGAGATCACTTGTTCGGCCAGCACCAAATCGGCCTGCAGCAAGGCCTGGGTCGCGCGCTCCATGGCCATCCCGGCCAGGCCGCACATCTCGCCGAGCCGCTCGGACAAATCCGAGAGTTGCTCATGGTAGGCGGTCCGCATGTGACCAAGCCTACGTTCTCGCCATCCGAAAGGGCTGTCTAGCGCAGGGCGAAACGCCTACTCGCAGGTGGTGTCGGCCGCGTTGGTGACGGCAAGGTCGCCGGGCAGCTTCGTCGGTGGGCTGCCGGTGTTGCGCTCGACCTGCATGGTGACCGACGAGCCGGTGGGCGGGGGAGCGCTTACCGAGCTGAAGTCCGGGCCGAGCACTACCTGAATGACCTGCCCAATGCCGGTGACTCGCTGAACCTTTGCATTGGCGAACGCCGAAGCCACTGTGGCGGCAGCCTGTTCGTTGCCCGGCGAGAAGAAGACCGTGGTGGCCCGCAACGAACTCGGATAGTCGTCGGGTGTCATTACGTTGAAGCCGTTGCGCTTGAGCTGGGTGGTGGCGACGCTGGCCAGCCCGGCCTGGGGGGTCGAGTTGGAGACCTGGACGGTGACCTCTCGCGGCGAGGTTGTCATGACCTGCTCACGGTGACCTTCGGGGGCCGCGGACGGTGGCGGCGGCGCGCTCTTGGTGTTGGGCGCGGTCGTCGGCCCCGAACTTGCGCCAGTCCCCAGACGCTGCGCGTTGTGATCGTTTTCCAGCGGCAGCGGATCGTCGTTGATGATGGCCGCGAACAGCGCCTTCATATCGGCCGTGCGCGGCGGCTCGTCACCGTTCTGGTCGGTCACGCCGGTGGGCACCGTCACGAACGTCACGTGCCCCGCCGCGATGTGCTGCAGCGATTGACCCAGCTGGACCAGGTCTTTGGTCTTGACGTTGTCGACGTAGGCGTTGTTGATGAAGATGTTGACGACGTTGTTGAGCTTGTTGAGATTGAGCAGCGTGTCCTCGGAGATCAGCGCTCGCAACAGCGATGACACGAACAACTGCTGGCGTTTGATGCGGCCGTAGTCACCGTTGCTTTCCGTGGTGACCTGGCGGGCGCGCACGTAGCTCAGTGCGGTGGGGCCGTTGATGGTCTGGCGTCCGGCGTGATCGAGCACCGTGCCCAATTCGTAGTCCTTCAGCGGGGTGGTGGTGCACACCTCCACGCCGCCGAGGGCTTCGACCATGCGCGCGAAACCGGCGAAATCGATGGCGATGAACCGGTTGATGCTCAAGCCCGACAGTTTCTGGATTTCCTTCACCAGGCATTTCGGGCCGCCGAAGGAGAACGTCGAGTTGAGCTTCGTCTCGGTGTACACGACGCGGGGGCCCATCTTGCCGGTCTTCGGGTCGAGGATGGGTCCGTACTTGCCGTTGTCGGGGTTCCAGGCTTCGCACTGCATCGGGGTGATCGCCAGGTCACGGGGGAACGAAACCACCACCACCCGTTTGCGGTTCGCCGGGATGTTCACCAGCATCACGGTGTCCGACCGCGCGCCCCCGGCGTCCTCGGTGTCGCCCGCACCCATGTTGGCGTTCTCCCCGGAGCGCGAGTCCATGCCGACGATCAGGAAGTTCTCGTCGCCGTATTGCCCGCCGGGGTCGACGATGTCGCTTGACCCCGGGTCGAGCGCACTGATGGATTTGAGGCGGTCGTTCTTCGAGTTGCTCCAGTGCCAGGCCCCACCGGTCATCGCCAGGGCCAGCGCCGCAAACACTGCCGCCAGCGAGCGCCCGGCCACCAGCACCGGACGCAGGGACCTGCGCTTCTTCGCGCCGGCGGTCGGCTGAGCAGCCTTCGAAGGTGATGTTCGGGCGACCCTCTTGCGTGCGACCCGGCGCGAGGGTTCGGAACTTTCGGCGGCGCGCTCGGATTCGGGTTCGACGTCGTCGTCCTCGAGCGGGTAGTTGGCCGTCCCGAGGTCGGGAAGTTCCGAGGCGAGTTGCAGCGAGCACGCCGGGGTGTCGATGACCTGGGTGTCCTGCAGTCCGTACGGGTCGAGGCGGGTGTCAGGGGATTCGGCGTCTGGCGCGACGTGATGGTGGCTGGGCCGGCCGGGGGTTGGGGCGCCGATTTTGGCGATCAGGTCGGCGACACTGATTGCGCCGTTGGTGTGAGAGGCGACCTGTTGCGGTGTCCGGGGCTCTACCCGCGGCTCTTTGCGTGGCTGGGCGGGTCTTTCCGTGTCGTCCTCGATCGGCGACTCGGCCTGCCACAGGTGGGCGCCGTTGTCGGGTTCCGGTGCAGAGAACCGCTCCCACGGCGCGGCGGCTAGCGTTCGCTGCGGGTTTGGGGTATTCCGTTGGTCATTGCGATGGGCGCCGGATGTGCTGCGAGGGCCAGGAGTGGCGTCGTGCTTGCCGTCACCCATGTCCTAACCGGCCTCCGAAACGTTGATGCGGACGTCGTGGTGCAGTTCGCTCAAAAAACCTGTGTCAGCGAGGTGCCCGCCTATAAGCCCACTGGGTCAGCGGCGGGTACCCGTACTACCGCAACCAAAACGCAATGCAGCAAGGCTCACATCGTACTGAGTTATCGGTCCAGACGCGATTTCGAGAGTGTTTCGAATCAACCACCGGAGTGCATGACGTCCGCGCCGGCCGGCACCGTGCAGTCGTCGGGGTCGTTCAGCCAGCCCTCGGGCAGCGCCACGCGGGCCGGTGAACCCTGCCGGCCGCGGGGCCCGCTCGCGGCGTCCGGGAACGGGATACCGCCGTCCAGGCGGTTCAGCAGGCGGTCGAGTTCGTCGAACGTCTCGACCAGCGCCAATTCCTGCCGCAACTCCGATCCGGCCGGGAAGCCGTGCAGGTACCAGGCGATGTGCTTGCGGATATCGCGCATGCCCTTGTCTTCGCCGGAATGCTCGGACAGCAGCCTGCCGTGTCGGCGGATGATATCGGCGACCTCGCCGAGCGTCGGCGCAGTGGGTGGCGGGCTCCCGGTGAACGCTGCAGACAACTCGGCGAACAGCCAAGGACGGCCCAGACAGCCGCGTCCGATCACAACTCCGTCGCATCCGGTGGCGGCCATCATGGTCAGCGCATCGCTGGCGTCGTAGATATCCCCGTTGCCGAGTACCGGAATCGTCCGGACCTGCTGCTTGAGCGCGGCGATCTGTGCCCAATCGGCGGTGCCGGAGTAGCGCTGCGCAGCGGTGCGGGCGTGCAGCGCCACCGCGGCGGCGCCTTCGGCTTCGGCGATGCGCCCGGCGTCGAGGTGGGTGTGGTGGTCGTCGTCGATGCCGATGCGGAACTTGACCGTCACCGGCACGTCGGTGCCTTCGGTGGCGCGCACCGCCGCGGCGACGATCTGGCCGAACAGCCGCCGCTTGAACGGCAGTGCCGCCCCGCCGCCGCGCTTGGTCACCTTGGGCACCGGGCAACCGAAATTCATGTCGATGTGATCGGCCAGGCGCTCGTGGGCGACCATCCTGGCGGCGGCGTACGTGGTCGCCGGGTCGACGGCATAGAGCTGCAACGATCGCGGCGACTCGTCGGGCGAGAACGCGATCATGTGCATGGTGACCGGGTGCCGCTCGACAAGCGCACGCGCGGTCACCATCTCGCAGACATACAGTCCGCTGACCGTGCCGACCTTCGACTGTTCCAACTCACGGCACAGGGTGCGGAATGCAACGTTGGTCACGCCTGCCATCGGGGCCAGCACCACCGGGCTGGCGAGCGTGACGGGGCCGATGCGCACCGCGCGCTATCGCCGGCTCATCGTCAGTTTGCCCGCGGTCTTGTGCAGTTCGAATGCGGTGGTCCTCTTGCCGGTGCGGGCTTCCCGGTCCAATTGACGCTGCTTGGACACCTCGAACTTGTCGCAGGACGCCTCGAGCTCCTTGATCAGCACTCCCAGGTCGTCCCGCAGCGCGGCGGCTTCACCGGTGAAGTCCTCACGCTCGAAGATGCGCCATTTCTTCAGCACCGGCATCACGACCTCTTCGAGGTGGATGCGGGGGTCGTACACGCCACCGACGGCGATGACGACCGCCTTGCGGCGGAACTCGGGCACCTGGAAGCCGGGCATCTGGAAGTTGCGCAGGATCTTGTGCAGCGACTTCATCGCCTGGTTGGGGGCGGCCTCGAACCCGGCCTCGCTGACGTCGCGGTAGAAGATCATGTGCAGGTTTTCGTCTGCCGAGATCTTGGCCAGCAGCTGGTCGGCGATCGTCTCGTTGCAGGCTTTACCGGTGTTGCGGTGCGAAATCCGGGTCGCCAGCTCCTGGAACGTGACGTAGATGACCGAGTCGAACAGGCTCTCGGCGAACAGGTCGTCCCGAACCTGGTGGTTCTGGCCCGGGCTGAAGCCCCGGTTCACCACCTCCATACGCAGCCTTTCCAATTCGACCGGGTCGACGGCGCGGGTCACTACCAGGTAGTCGCGCAGCGCGATCCCGTGCCGGTTCTCTTCGGCGGTCCACCGGTTGACCCACTGGCCCCAGGGGCCGTCCAGGCCGAAGTTCATCGCGATCTCGCGGTGATAAGACGGCAGATTGTCCTCGGTCATCAGGTTCTGCACCATCGCCACCTGGGCGAGCTCGGAGAGCTTGCTCTGCTCGGGGTCCCAATCCTGGCCGCCGAGCGCGTAGAAGTTCTTGCCGTCCGACCAGGGGATATAGTCGTGCGGGTTCCAGTTCTTGTGCATGCTCTCGTGCCGGTTCAGGTACTTCTCGACGACCGGCTCAAGTTCTTGCAACAGCTGTAGGTTTGTCAGCTCGGCTGACATACGTCCTCCAGTTATCTGTATCTATTGGTAGCAGTCAATATATCTGTGTACCCCAGTAGCATCAAGTTTGCCGGCCCGCGTGGCGTGGTTTACGGACACTGGTGTGCCGGCCCCTGACCGACCGGGTACCCCGCCGACGGGGACCTAGTCGTGGCGCGCAGGCTGCACCGAAGGATCGGATTCCTGCAGCTCACGCCGCGGAACATAGGCAGCGGCCGTGGTGAGCAGCATGTCGACGCAATAGTCGATGAAGCGTTCGCGGGTGACCCCCAGCTGTCCGTTCAGGTACGCGGTGAACAGACCTGTCAGGCCGCCGATCAAGCTGGTGGCGACCAATTTCTGCAGCGCCGGGTCGCCGATCCGGGACAGCTTGCGCTGCAGCAGCTCGATGAAGTTGGGCATCCATTCGGCACCGGACCGGGTGAGTACCGGTTCCACCGCCGGTGCCAGCAGCAGCACGCGCCCGCGCACCGGATCGTCGACCATCAGCGCGACGAATTGCTCGACGGCTTCCCGCGGGGTCTTCGCCGAGATCAGCGTCTCCATCGCGCGTGCGCACACGTCGTCGTAGACAGCGCGGACGAATTCGTCACGGTCGGAGAAGCACTCGTAGAAGTAGCGTTCGGTCAGCGCGGCGTTGCGGCATACCGCGCGGACGGTCAGCGCGGGACCGCCGTCGCCGCCGAGCAACAGCACGCCGGCGGCCACGAGGTCGTCTCGGCGGACGGCGTGGCGACTCTCGAGTGGCACGCCGGACCAACGGCGTCGTCGTTGACCGGACTGCACATCGCTCCTAAGCTACAAAAAGTGAGAACGCATGTAGTCAGAATTACTGACAGCTACGGGGACTCGAACCAGTGACTCAAGATATGTCCGCAGGCTGCCCGCTGACCAGCACTAAGGCTAGCGGCGTCCGGCCACTGGTCGCCGGGGAAGCGCCTTATTCGTCCAGCGAAACGGCGGCAGGCTGCCCGGTGTCGCCGTCGGGCTACGACGCTCCGCCGGCGCCGCTCGGCCCGGATTCCCTGACCTGGCGGTACTTCGGTGAGTGGCGCGGCGTGCTGCAGGGGCCATGGGCGGGATCCATGCAGAATATGCACCCGCAGCTGGGTGCGGCCGTGATGGATCACTCGACGTTCTTCCGGGAGCGCTGGCCGCGGCTGATGCGGTCGCTGTATCCGATCGGCGGGGTTGTTTTCGACGGCGACCGCGCCCCGGTTACCGGCGCCGAGGTACGTGACTACCACGTCGACATCAAAGGCGCCGACGAACAGGGCCGCCGCTATCACGCATTAAATCCCGACGTTTTTTATTGGGCGCACGCGACCTTCTTTGTCGGCACGATCCATGTGGCCGAACGGTTTGGCGGCGGCTTGACCGAAGAACAGAAGCGTCAGCTGTTCGACGAACACCTCCAGTGGTACCGGATGTACGGCATGAGCATGCGGCCGGTACCGGCGTCCTGGGAGGAGTTCCAGGTCTACTGGGATCACATGTGCCGCAACGTGCTGGAGAACAATTTCGCCGCGCGCGCTGTGCTCGACCTGACCGAGCTGCCCAAACCTCCGTTCGCCCAACGGGTTCCGGACTGGGTGTGGAAGGCGCAGCGCAAGCTGTTGGCTCCGCTCATGGTCTGGGTGACCGTTGGCCTCTACGATCCGTCGGTTCGCGAACTGATGGGCTATACGTGGTCGAGCCGCGACGAATGGCTGCACCGGCGCTTCGGCAACATCGTTCGGCTGATCTTCGCCTTCGTTCCGCGCCGCTATCACAAGCACCCGCGCGCCCGAGCCGGCTTAGACCGCGCCTCCGGGCGCATCCCGGGCGACACGCCGCTGGTGCAGACGCCCGCGCGCAACCTGCCGCCGCTGGACGAACGCGACAACCCGATGCACTACTGCCCCCAGGTCTGAGCCGAATTCAGTTCGCGCCCAGCCACATAGCGCGACGCTAGGCGTGCGAGTGGCCGTGGAGGTCTTCGAGGCCCGATTGATGCACGTGCTCGTGAGTGTGCTCAGTGCCGTCGTCGTGGGTGTGCGGGTGCTCGTGCTCGACATGGTCGTGCTCATGCGTGGTGTGCGCGTGTGAGTGGGCCTCGTCGCCGTGGTGGTGTTCGTGCGCGTGCGGCGCGTCGTGGGTGTGCTCGGTCATGATTTCTCCTTGGTTGCGAAATATGTTGGTCTCTAATTGGTTTCGTTAATTGCCTTCAGCCCGCCGTCGGCGCGGTGATGCCGGGGAACGCCCGGACCGGCGTGCTCGGCGTTGAAGACGGCGTCGGTCACGAGCTGGCGGACATGGTCGTTCTCCAGGCTGTAGAAAATGGTGGTGCCCTCGCGGCGGGTGCGCACCAGTCGTGCCATCCGCAGCTTCGCGAGGTGCTGGGAGACCGACGGCGCCGGCTTGCCGACGTGCTCGGCGAGTTCGTTGACCGACATCTCGCGGTTGGTCAGCGACCACAACACCTGCACGCGGGTGGTGTCGGCGAGCATGCGGAACACCTCGACCACCAGACCGGCCTGGTCGTCGGGCAAGCGATCTTCATTACTATCTGCATGCATACGCAGATACTAGCTAAAGATCCGCGCCGGTGCCAGTCAGCCGGGCGGGACCACGGTGGACTTGCGTTCGCCGCCGTTGCGCTCGTTCCAGAGCCGGTAGACGTCCACCGCGGCGTGGCGGGGATGGTAGCGCATGGGCAGGCGGCGCTGGTCCCAGCTCTTGGCGTACTCGTCGTAGAACGTGGCGACCTCGAAGTATTTGCGATCGTCGAGGTAGTACTGCTCGTAGGAGTCGCGCATGACCAGGAAGATGACTTCCTTGGGCGAGCAGTAGTAGAGCGAGCCCAGGCACATCGGGCACGGATGAGCCATCGCGTAGATCGTGGCGTCGACGAGGTGTTCGGTGCCCAGCTTGGTGCACGCCTCTCGGATGGCGAGGATCTCGGCGTGGGCGGTCGGATCGTGGGTCTGGGCCACTTTGTTGGCGCTCTCGGCGAGGACTTCGCCGTCTCTGACAATCACCGTCGCGAACGGGCGACCGCCCTCGGCGACGTTCTGGCGAGCAAGGTCGATGGTCCGCTGGGCAAAGTCCGTCACGGGTCCTCCCGGCGCGTGAAGTGGATACCTCGGAGCGTAGTCCGAACGGCGTGGTATTAACTAGGTTGTCTATCTTGTTCGGGCTCGAAGCGAGGGAGCACCCATGGCGCGCACCGATCGTGACCGCTGGGATCTCGCGACGAGCGTCGGGGCGACCGCGACGATGGTCGCCGCACAGCGGGCACTGGCCACCGACCACGCCTTCATCGACGACCCGTACGCTGCACCGCTGGTGCGCGCCGTCGGCTTGGACGTGTACACCCGGCTGGTCAACGGCCAGATTCCGCGCGACGAGGACTCCGAGTTCGACCCGGACCGGATGGCCCGTGGGATGGCGTCCCGGACGCGGTTCTACGACCAGCATTTCCTCGACGCGGCGCGCAGTGGCATCGGCCAGGTGGTGATCCTCGCGTCGGGCCTGGACGCCCGCGCCTACCGGCTGCCGTGGCCGCAGGGCACCGTCGTCTACGAGGTCGACCTGCCCGAAGTGATCGAGTTCAAGACGCTGACACTAGGTGATCTCGGCGCTGAGACGACGGCCGAGCGACGAACGGTGGCCATCGATTTGCGCGACGACTGGGCCACGGCGCTGCGCTCGGCGGGATTCGATCCGCAGGTGCCGTCGGTGTGGAGCGCCGAAGGGCTGCTGGTCTACCTTCCCGAAGACGCCCAGGACGCGTTGTTCGACAACATCACCGCACTGAGCGCGCCCGGCAGCCGGCTTGCGTTCGATTTCGTGCCCGATACCACGGTTTTCACGCAGGACCTGTGGCGCGACCACCACGACCGGATGGCCGAACTCGGGTTCGAAGTCGACTTCAACGAACTCGTTTACCACGGCCATCGCGGCCACATCATCGAGTATTTGCACCAGCGCGGGTGGCAGACGTCGTCGCGCACGACGGCAGAGTTGCACGCGGCCAACGGCTTTGTTTATCCCGACGACGGGATCGCGTCAGCCTTCGCCGACCAGACCTATAGCACCGCGGTGCTCGCCTGATCGGCTGACCGGGCTACTGCCGTAGCAGGTCGTCTTTCAGCCGGCTGGTGATCATCTCCTGGAACACGCTGCGAGCCGGAACGTACAAATCCTGAACGGTGGTGACCAACGTATCTCTGTTGAATTCGGGAATCCCGCTGGTAGGAGCCCAGAAGCTGTCGATATCCATGTGGAAATACGGTCCCGGCTGTACCGGCGTCGGCCGGCGCAGGTGGTAATTGGGATCGAGCGCCTGACCGACACCTGGGCCGTAGCGCACGATGAGCGCTTTACCGGGTTCGGGGTCGCGGAAGACTGCGGCGCCCTGCCACTCGGTGAGGTGCATCCCGGACGGAGCTATGGCCTGCGGTCCGAGCAGCGACTCGTTGATCCAGTTGCTCCATGAGATGCGACCATCCACGCCCAAGGGCACCCGGATCTCGAGTACATAACGCAATCCGATGCGTTCCATCCCGACGAGAGACGAGACGTCGGCACGAGCATCCACAACCTGCATTGCCACGTCGAGGAACGCCTCGAAGCTGCTGTAGGCGGTGGTCTCGACGACGATCGCCTGGCTTTTCAGGGACGCCGCAACCGTGTTGTCGCGGTTGACGTAGCGGATGAAGCGCTCCGCGGTTGGCTGCGGGGCCGCGCCCGGCGCCGCCATTCCCCAATTCATGTCCTGGGCCGCGCGCTCGATCGGCAATTGATCGACCAGTCGTCGCTTGAGTTCGGAGCGGGTCGACTCGGTCAACGAATCCGTTGCTGGGTGACGGATTTCCATCGTGACCAGGGCGATGGGCGCGGTTGGGTTTACCTCATCGGGATTCATCCCGGGAAGCATAGCCAAGCAGTCGGGCGATCAGACGGCGGCCCACGTGAACGGCTTACTCGCTGTTGACCAGAATTGCGTATGCCGCAGCGACACGCTGGCGGGCGTCTTTTTCCTCATTGCTCCAAACCCCGGTGACGTACCGCCCGCGTGGCACCAAGCAGACGAAGCGGCTGTTCGCGTCGTCGGCGTACAGCGCTTCTTTGTGTTCGTAGCATCGGGCATTCGGGACCCCTTCGGGCGCTGCCACGTCGTGCTCGATGACATCCCGCCCTGCTTCCAGCGACTTGGTCAGATAGGCCGCCGCGGCGGCTTGGTCCTTGGCACGCAACAGTTGACTGTCAGGGCTGAAGGAACACCGGTCTATGCCGGCCTGTTGGAACAGCCCGTTCTTATTGTCTCCGGGGTCCGCGCACAGGATGGCCGCGCGCGGACCAATGCTGCCGAAATTCAACGATATTTTCGGCTGGTCTCCCGCAACGAAAGTGCGACTGAGCATGTTATCCGGATCGCGCGGTAGCGTATTGAGCGTGGCTTCGGGAGCTGGCAGGAGCTTTTTCATGAGCGGTACCGACAGGTCCAGGGCCCGTTGTATCCGCTTTAGCAAATAGTCCAGATTGGGCGTGTTGTCGCTGCGAACACCGATGGAGGCGACCACCCTGCCCACAGCCATGGTCGCCGCGACCGACGGGGATGCGGGCCGATAATGCGCGTGGGCCTCTGGATATCCGGGGACGTTAGCCGCCTTGTTCTCGTTGTTGACCGCGGAGTCGACGGAGTCCATTTCCATGGCGGCCTGCGTCGCTGAGACGTCGTTGGGGAAGCTCGTCACCATGATCCTCAGCAGGTCTGCGGGGGTATTGCCGCGGGAGAAGTCAAGGATGCGGACGGACAGGCCCGTAACGAGATAGCCGCTGATCATGTTGTACTTTTCCAACACCGGTTGCACGAGCGGGGTCCCGGTTCCGGCGAGCGTCGTGGCGGCCGTCTTTGCATCCACCACCGCGTTTCCGTAGGTGTGCTCGAGTATGGGGTCGACTTCGTAGGGATTTGCGATGCCCTCAGCGAGGCGAAATCCCTCGAGGAACCCGCCCTCCTCCCTGGTCGCCTGGCCCGACAGCGGCCGCGGCTTGGTGCCGTAATGCCCGACGTCGAGTTTGCTCAGATCTTCGGTGTTCGAGGATTTGTTGCCGGTCAGCTTCCAGATCGCGAGTCCGGCCGCCAGGGCGACGACCACCAGAACTGCCGCCGCGATCAGGATCCACCGGACCGCCTTGCCGCGGCTCGGTGCGGCTTGCGGCTGTGGCCACGGGGCGCCCGTCTGCGGGCCGACCGGTCCGGTCGGTGGACCGGGCTGGGGGCCGACCGGCCCGGTGGGTGGGCCGGTCGGTGGGCCGCCGGGGCCGCTGGTCGGAGCGTACTGGGTGGCGTCAGCGGGGGCCGGTGCCCAGTTTGGTGGCGGCGTGTGCTGCACGGGGGGCGTCTGCATGGGAGCGGCCTGGGTGGGCGGAATATTGATGGGCAACGTAAAGGTGGCTGTCGCGGAACCCAACGACTCAACGGCCGCCTCCGCCGCCCGGGCAAACTCACCGCTCGACGCGTATCGATCTTCGGGCTTTTTGGCCATGCCGCGGGAGATGACGTCGTCGAGTTCGGGGGGTAGCCCGACTTGCATGCTGGCGCGGGGCGGGGGTTGGGTCAGGTGGGAGGCGACCAGGGTGGCGCGGTCCCCGGTGAATGGTGGTGTGCCGGTGAGGGCTTCAAAGAGCACGCAGGCCAGTGCGTAGGTGTCGGCGCTGGGGGTGACTTTGGTTTCGTCGCCGGTGAATCGTTCGGGCGCCATGTAGGTCCAGGTGCCCAGCGTGTCGCCGGCCTGGGTGAGTTTCTGTTCGGTGGCCGCGTTGGCGATGCCGAAATCGCACAGGTAGGCGAAGTCGTCGGCGGTGATCAA
>NZ_DATJYB010000430.1:0-5348 GCF_035499775.1 Mycobacterium sp.
TCTCGGCGCCCAGCATTCCGTTGAAGCCCTGCTCAGCAGTGCCCAACCCGGTGTTGAACACGTTGAACAGCCGGTTGGGCACACCGTTGAGCGCACTGTCGGTGTGGAAGATCTGCTCCTCCAACCCCACCTCGCCGCTCAGCAGCGAGTTGTTGAACGCCACCTCACGACCCACCAGACCGTCATTGAACGTCAGCTCGGCGGACTCCAGGCGCGACTCAAAACCGCCCACCGGATTCACCGTCACACCAGCCAAGAAACGACGCAGCACAGCGTTGTCGGTCGTCAGACCGGCGGCATCGGTGCCCGCGCGCAAGCCCTGATCGACAATGCCTTCCAGCCCACCGATCTTGCCGCTGTTGAAGGGCAGGCCGGAATTACCCAGCAGCAGTTGCGAAGTGAATCCGGCTGGCATCTGAGCACCCACCACATTGTTGAAGCCCTGCTCACCAGTGCCCAGCCCCAGGTTGAAGACGTTGAACCCGCGGTTCACCGCGCCACCCAACGCGGTGTTGGCGCCGAGAGCCCCCTCCAGCCCCGCCTCGCCGGACACCAGAGCCTGGTTGAGCGCCGTCTCGCGGCTGACCAGACCGCCCTCAACACCCAGCTCTGCCTTCTCCAGCCGCCACAACGGATCCTGCTTCACTATCGCCGCGCCCAAGCCCTGCAACGGCGAGGCGTTGGCGGCCTCAGCAGTGGCGTACTGCAAGGCGCTCCCGCTCATCAGCTGAACAAACTGATCGTGGAATTGCGCCACCTCAGCACCGAGCGCCTGATACGTCTGGCCGTGCCCGGTGAACAATGCGGCGATCGCCTCCGATACCTCATCGGCGGCGGCCGGCAGCAACCCGGTCGTCGCGCCCGACGCGGCTGCGTTCGCTTCACTGATCGTCGAACCAAGACTTGCCAAATCATTTGCGGCGTTTGTGATTACCTGCGGAACAGTGGTCAGAAAGGACATCTGTTTACCTCCCCGGACAGGAACGTCGGCCTCTCCCTAGCTTCGTGGAAGCTATCTCGCGACGAGCGGATCGTATCGCGGTGACGCGTTGAACTTGTGCGCTTTTCAGGGAATTTCTTTGTGAATATTAGGCGCTTTGTATTTATTCGGTGTTGTATTTATTTTGGGCGCCCTATGGGCCGGTTTTGACCCAGCGTCCGGCGTCGCCGACGATGCCAACCGGTACCGCACCGGACAGGCTGACGTTCTGCACACTCGGGCCCGCCGCGACGATCGTCGTGTCCTGCAGGATCGGCAGCACGGTCGACATGTTCCACAGGCGCGCTTCGACCGCGGCGATCACGTCGTTGATGGTCTTGGTGCCGTTGAGCGCCGCTTCGATGTTCGGTTGGATGCTGTGGTCGCAGGTTCCGGTCAGGTTCGACGGCGCCCGCACCAGCGCGCCGGGCTCGGGTGGGCGGCTGGTCGACGTCGGTGTCGAGGTGGTCGCGGACCCGGCAGAGGGCTTGGGCCCGGGAGGGTCAGAGGGGTTAGTCGTCGGTGCGTTGGGCGTCGACACCTGTGTCGACTGCAGCGCTGGGCAACCGTACCGGGAGGCCAGCAACGTGGCCAGGTTCCCGCCGGCCTGGTGCCAGCCGACGATGGCGTCCACCCGGTTGTCGTTCAGCGCATCCCGATACAGCGTCACCGGGTCCAAGGCCAGCACGGACGCGGCGATACCGGCGCTACGTAACTGGTCAGCGGCGGTGTTGGCCACCGCGACCGACGTCGGGTCATTGGCCGCCACCCCGATGACCAGCGACAGCTGTTGGCCGTCCCTGCTGATCCGGCCGTGGATCACTTCCGTCGGCCCGGTGGGGGCCGGCGTGGTCGACGCGGGAGCCGGCGTGGCCGTGTTGTTGGCCTCGACCTCGTATCCGGCCGCGGTGAACAAAGCCAGGGCCGCTTGTCTGGACAGTGCGGGCGGCGCGGTCGGCTCGTAACCGGGGTCACTCGGCGAGCGAATCTGGGCCTGGGCCAGTGTCACGGTGTTGTCGCTGCCGGCGCCCACCGCGGCCAGCAGGTTGACGTCGAGCAACCCCAAGATCGCTTTGCGGACCTGGGGGTCGGTCAGCTTGGGTTTGTTGGCGCGCAGCGTGAGCTGCATGACTCGCGGCGCCACCAGGCGGGCGGTGCGGACGTCGGGAATGGCGGACAGCTGCGCGAAAGCCGCTGAGCCGCCGTGTACTTGGGCCACTTGAGTATCGCCGTTGCGCACCGAATCGGCCAGGGCGGCCGGCGCCCCGGCACGGCGGAACAGGATCAGCGCGGGTTTGGCCGGTGGCCCCCAGTAGCGGTCGTTGCGGGCGATCAGGATTTCGTCGCGCTGGGGGTCGATGTTCTCCACCCGGAACTGCCCACCGGTGACGGGCAGGGCCCGGGCCAGCCCGGCCGCGAAACCGCCCGGCACGTCCTTGACGATGTGCGCGGGCAGGATGTTGCTGAACAACTCCCGCCAGGCCGGATACGGTTGCGCGAAGGTGACGACGGCCTGTTTGCCACCCTCGAACGACTGCACACCGGTGATCAGTTGGTAGCCGGCCGGATCGACGACCCCCGGCTGGCTGGCCATCTGCCGCCACAGGTACCAGAAGTCGTCGGCGCCGATCGGGGCGTTGTCCGTCCATTGCGCCTCGGGCCGGATTTTGTAGGTCACGGTGAACGGGTTCTGATTGGTCACGTCGGCGGACACCAGCAGGGTCGGGTCCAGCTCCCAACGCGAACCCGTCGGCGCGCCGGGGTCGGGCACCGGCCGAAACGCGCTCGGCAACACCAGGGCGCTGATCGCCGCGTTGACCGGCGACAGGTCGGACAGCAGATGCGGGTTGAACCCTGCGCCGATCGAGTCGATACCCATGATGATCTGGATCGGGCGCTGCGGCGGCGGCGCCGAGTTGTGTGGCGTGTCCGTACTTTGCGGCGCGGGCGGCGGGTTGACGGTACACGCCGCCAGACCGAGACCCACTAGCGAGATCACCACGCCGATCAGCACAAGGACGTGGCGCGCCCGGTGCAGCACGCCCATCAGGGTATCGAGCGCGCGCGTCATGCGGGTCAGCACAGCTAACCCCGGGCCTTTGCACGTGCGCGGCTACGAGCCCGGGTCGTCGCGTCCAGCTCGACCTTGCGGACCCGCACGATCTCCGGAGTCACCTCGACGCATTCGTCCGGCGAGCAGAACTCCATCGCACGCTCCAGGTCGAGTTCGAGTGGCTTGGCTAACGTCTCAATGACATCGGCGGTCGAGGACCGCATGTTAGTCAGCTTCTTCTCGCGGGTGACATTAATGTCGAGATCTTCGGGGCGCGGGTTGATTCCGACGACCATGCCCTCGTACGTGTCCTGGCCGGGGTCGACGAAGAACTGTCCCCTGTCGGCGAGCTGGAGCAGCGCGAACGGCGTGATGGTGCCGGACCGGTCGGAGACCAGCGACCCGGTGTGGCGGGCGCGGATCTCCCCCGCCCACGGCCGGTAGCCGTCGAACACCGCGTTGGCGATGCCGGTGCCGCGAGTCAGGGTGAGGAAGTCGGTGCGGAAGCCGATCAGGCCGCGGCTGGGGACGATGAAATCCATCCGGACCCAGCCGGCGGCGTGGTTGGTCATCTCCTCCATGCGGCCCTTGCGGGCGGCCATCAACTGGGTGATCGCCCCGACGAATTCCTCGGGGGAGTCGATGGTCATCGCTTCGAACGGCTCGTGCAGCTGACCGTCGATCGTCTTGGTCACCACCTGCGGCTTGCCGACCGTGAGCTCGAACCCTTCCCGGCGCATCGTCTCGACGAGCACCGCGAGCGCCAACTCGCCCCGGCCCTGCACCTCCCACGCGTCGGGCCGGTCGATGTCGAGCACCCGGATCGAGACGTTGCCGACCAGCTCGGTATCCAGGCGGGTGCGGACCATGCGTGCGGTCAGCTTGTGTCCGGACACCTTGCCGGCCAGCGGAGACGTGTTGGTGCCGATCGTCACCGAGATGGCCGGCTCGTCGACGGTGATGCGCGGCAGCGCGTGCGCATGGTCGGGATCGGCCAGCGTGTCGCCGATCATGATCTCGGGCAGCCCGGCCACCGCGACGATATCGCCGGCGATCGCCTCATCGGTGGCAGTGCGGTCCACGCCCTCGGTGGCCAGCAACTCGGTGATCTTTGCGCTGGTGATGACGGGCAGCCCATCCACCTCCCGCATCCACGCCACCTGCTGACCCTTGCGTAGCTTGCCCTTATAGATACGGATCAGAGCGAGCCGCCCGAGAAAGGCCGACGCGTCCAGGTTGGTCACCAGGGCCTGCAGCGGCGCCTCGGGATCCCCAACCGGCGGCGGGATGTGCTCCATCAAGACGTCGAACAGCGGGTCGAGGTTGTCACCCGCGGGCATTTCGCCGTCCGCGGGCTGTTCGGTGCTCGCAATGCCGGCCCGTCCGGATGCGTACAGCGTCGGCAGCCCGAGTGCGTGTTCGGCGGCCTTCGCGGCTTCGTCGTCGAGATCCGACGCGACGTCGAGCAACAGGTCGTGGCTGGCGTCGACCACCTCGGTGATGCGCGCGTCGGGCCGGTCGGTCTTGTTGACGACGAGAATCACCGGCAAATGAGCGGTCAGCGCCTTGCGCAGCACGAACCGCGTCTGCGGCAGCGGGCCTTCGGAGGCGTCGACCAGCAACAGCACCCCGTCCACCATGGACAGCCCGCGCTCCACCTCGCCCCCGAAGTCGGCGTGGCCGGGGGTGTCGATGACATTGATTACTGTGACGGTCCCGTCGGGGTGGTGGCGGTGCACGGCGGTGTTCTTTGCCAGGATCGTGATGCCCTTCTCACGTTCCAGGTCGCCGGTGTCCATCACGCGGTCCTGTAAGTCACCGCGTTCGTGCAGGGCGCCCGATTGCCGCAACATCGCGTCGACCAGCGTGGTCTTGCCATGGTCGACGTGCGCGACGATGGCGACATTGCGGAATGGCACGCCGTGATTGTGGCAGCGGCGACCCCGGATAGCGAACTGGACTCACGGAGAAGTTTGCTGGCGTCTGGACGCGCCGAGACTGCGCTCAGGGCTGCCGTGGGGCGCTGAAGCTAGCCCTGAGCGCAGTTTCGATGCCCTCACCGCAGTCTCACGGCCCGCTGACATTGTTGGAGGTAACATCGCCGCCATGACCGGGGGTGCAGCCCGTGGATGAGGTCTCGTTCGGTCGCTACCGGCTGGTCGAGCTGATCGGCGAAGGTGGCATGGGCCAGGTGTTCAAGGCCCACGACACCGTGATCGGCCGTGACGTGGCCGTCAAGGTGCTGCCGCCGGAGATGAGCACGCTGGCCGGCTACCGGGAACGATTCCGCCGCGAGGCCCAGGTCGCCGCCAGGCT
>NZ_DATJYB010000431.1:0-10999 GCF_035499775.1 Mycobacterium sp.
ATGGATCGAGCGGCTGCAGCCTTTCATGCACGACAATGGGCAATGGTGTCCCACCGTTGCCTATGCGCCGTCGCCGGAATACATCAGCGACGCGTGGGAGCAATACCGCAAGGGGCAGCTTCCCGACGCCCCTCCTACCTATCTGTACATCCCCAGCATGGTCGACTCCACGCTGGCGCCCGAAGGCAAGCACAGCGCAACGATTTTCACGCCCTACTTCCCCACCGGCCTGGACGCCGACGAAAACCGAAGCTGGAAAGAGCAATACGCCGATACCTGCGTCAAGATCTTCGACACGTATGCACCGGGATTCGCCGACTCGGTGACCAACCGCGTGGTGTTCTCCAACCGCTACTTCGGCAGCACCTTCAGCGCGCATGCCGGGGACTACTCGCACGGCCTGCTGCAGCCCAACCAACTGTGGAGTGGCCGCGTCGTGGAGGGCGCCGACAAGTTCGCCACCCCGGTCGACGGGCTCTACCTGTGCGGCCAATGCACCCACCCCGGCCCAGGGGTGACCGGCATCCCAGGGTGGAACGGCGCCGAGGTGGCGCTGCGGCACCTGAACGCCCGCGTTTCCTAGTGCTGCAGCCATAGATCTGGATCACTGGTGTTCGCGGCGTCGGTAGTGGGAAATGCGTGCGGCTGGCCTGCTTGACAATAATCGCGGCAGCCGTATTGGGCGGCACGTCAAGCTTCCAAGCGCCTACAGGCCGGTCTGCGCGGACCGTTCGGTTGCTCCGCTTTGCATGCGCGCGGCCAGCGCCGCAGGCGAGTGCGCCAGGTAGTCCATCGCCATCTGCGTGGAAGCCTCGGCGCTGGGGTGATAGCCGGGCCGCAGATAGCGACCCGGCACCGTCACGATCAGCTGCCACGGTCCGGGCACCTTGTACTGGCGGGCGGCTCGGAGCCAGTCTCTCCAGCGCGGCTTGGCGCTGATGGTCGGGTCGTGGACCATCAAGAACCGCACCCCCGCGAGCCACCACGACACGAACATCGGCGCGGTGGGAAGCATAGTCAAGGCCCTCAATGCGTAGTTGCCGCAAACGTTCTGGTAAACGTCGAACACGAGGCAGCGGTGCTCGATCTCCTCAGCCCCGTGCCAGCGCAGCAGGTCGAGCATGGTCTGGTCGGCTCCGGCGTAATCGAGGCCGCGGTTCTGGATCATCCATTGACCCACCGCAGCTTTGAGGTGTTCTAACGCCGCGATAACCGCGAGGTTCCGGTAGAGCAACAAACGCCGCAGCAACGGCGGCCATCGGGGACTCTGGCCCCGGTTACCGAGCGACAGGAATTTTTCAAGCTTGTCGGTGTAGGGCGTGGTATCGATGCCCTGCTCCACCAGGTGGTCTAGCACCATCTTGTGCGCCCAGGCGTGCCAGGACTCCTGCTGAATGAACGGTTTTATCGCCGCCTTCAGCTCAGGGTCGTCCACCATGGGCGCCGCCTCGTTGACGACCCGGATGAACCACCGTTCGCCCGCCGGCAGCAGCAAATGCAACACATTCATCGTGTGCGTCGCGAACGGATCATCGGGAACCCAGTGCAGCGGCGTGTTCGACCAATCGAAGCGAACCTTGCGGCGATGCGTTGGATATCCGTCGTGGTGAACTTCGACATCGGTCATCGCGATTCCCCGTCCCATAAAGCTGACCGCCCGTCAGTTTAGTACCCGACCTCCTGCCGCCGCTGGGCTCCAGCCGCGTGAACTACCCACCGGTCCCGGCGCTTGGTCGTTAAGGAGTTAGCTATGGCGTCGCCCCCGCCAACTATTCGCTCGGAGGCATTATTTGCCGCATGGCCGGGGAGGCAAAGGTTTGCGCCGACACTGGCCGGGTGGCAGTATGACGCGGATCGCATTCAATCAGCCGCCGTTCTCGGCCAATTTGCTTATCAGCACGGCGATCTCACGGCCCCGCCCGGCGGCGAGGTGCTGATACCGCCGCGCGGCCGTTGGTGCCTGAGCAGGGCCATGCCGGTCGTGTATCAGCTAGTGCTGCCGGTGGCATGTTGAGGCGACGGCTGATCATCACCGCGGGGTTCGGAAATTGCTGAGCGCCAGTGAGTTAGGTGGCAAGCGGTGGGCGCCAACGAGTACTGGATGTTGGCGGGCTTGACATCGCGGTTGCAGCAGGCCTCTCGGAGCCTCATCGGCAGGCGGCGACGCACGTGGATTAACAAATCCGGGGACTTCGCCCAGCCGTATTTGGCCGGTGTTCATTACGACGAACGGATTCAAGTCAAGGGAAGGCCGCACGCCGAAACGCCTATTGTTGATGCGATGAGCCTGAAGCGACGGATCCCATTGCTCCGTTGGTCGGTGTGGCGGATGGCCCCGGCACTCCGCAGCCTCAACACCGTTGGTCAGGTCGGCGACGGACGCGAAGTGGCGGCGGTCGACTTCGTCGTCCAGAACGCGAAGGTCGGCGACATCGACGACGTGCTGGGCACCCTCGACAAGTTCGCCTACGAAAAGTCGTGGCTAGTCA
The DNA here is from genome assembly GCF_035499775.1 of Mycobacterium sp. Taxonomy (GTDB): domain Bacteria; phylum Actinomycetota; class Actinomycetes; order Mycobacteriales; family Mycobacteriaceae; genus Mycobacterium. The sequence goes on from NZ_DATJYB010000431.1 coordinate 2,490, forward strand.
ACATCGGTGATGAAAAAGGGCTGCTGCTCGACGCCGCGGTACACCGCGCCAACCCGGCACTGGCACTCGAATTGGGCACCTACTGCGGGTATAGCGCGCTTCGGATCGCGCGCGCTGCTCCGAACGCCAGGGTGTACTCGGTCGAACTCGCCGCGTCCAACGCGGCCAACGCCCGGCGGATCTGGGAACATGCCGGGGTCGCCGACCGCGTGACGTGCGTTGTCGGCACCGTCGGCGACGGCGGTCATACCTTGGATGTATTGGCCAATGAGCACGGATTCAATACTGAGTCACTGGATTTCGTATTCCTCGACCACGACAAGCACGCCTACCTGCCCGACTTGCTCAGCATCGTCGACCGGACCTGGCTGCATGCCGGGTCGATTGTGCTCGCCGACAACGTCAAAATCCCCGGTTCGCCCAAGTATCGCCAGTACATGCGTCAGCAGCAGGGCAGTCGGTGGCAAACCATCGAACACAAGACACATCTCGAGTACCAGAGCATGGTTTCCGACTTGGTGCTCGAATCGGAGTTCCTGGGCTAGTAGTTCGCGGCCTCGGCAGTGGGAAATGCGTGCTCGGTGTCTGTGTCGTCGCCGGCGTGATCAGGCCCGCAGGAGCAGTGCGTTCAAGAGACGGCGAACTCGTTGTGGCCCCGGACAAGAACGCGTCGGCGGGTCGCCACCATCAGGACCAGCGGCGAGCAGACGCAAAAGCACCCGACACGCGGGTGCTTTCGCTGTTTGAAGCCCGGCCTAACTGGCCAGCGCGGCCTTGCGCCCAGCCGTTGAGCGCTTGCCGACCCCGTCGAACTGGTACTCCTCGGGCTTGACCGAGCGGGTCGCCAACCAGTACTGCCAGGTGTAGCCGCCCCACAGCACCGTGTTCTTGCCATGCTCGTCGATGTACCAACTGGCGCAGCCGCCGGTGTTCCACACCGAATCACGCAGCTTTACCTGCAGCTCGTCGTTGAACCGGTCCTGCGCGGCGCGCGTCGGAGCCAGCGCCTGCGCGCCCAACTTGTCACACGTCGCGATCGCGTCGGCAACGTAGCGGATCTGGCATTCGATCATGAACACCACGGAGTTGTGGCCCAGCCCGGTGTTGGGTCCCAGCAGGAAGAACAGGTTGGGCATGTCGGCGACGGTGATGCCGCGGTGCGCGCCGATGCCTTCCCGGTTCCAGCGGTCCACCAAGTCCTCGCCGTGCCGCCCCTTGATCTGGACGTAGGTGTAGGAGTCGGTGACGTGGAAGCCGGTGGCGTACACGATCACGTCGGCTTTGTGTTCGGTGCCGTCGGCGGTGACGATCCCGTCGCGCGTGATCCGGCTGATGCCCTCGGTGATCAGCCGGGTCTTGGGGTCAGCGACGGCGGGGTAATAGGTGGAGGAGTTCAGGATCCGCTTGCAGCCGATGCGGTAGTGCGGGGTGAGTTTGCGGCGCAGCTCGCGGTCCTTCACCGAGCGGCGAATGTTGTATTTGCAGTAGGCCTCGATGAATTTCAGCAGGTTCGGCCGCTTGGTCATGCCGATGGCCAGCGACTCCTGTGCCCAGTAGAGGCCGAGGCGGGTCAGCGCACGCAGCCCCGGAACGTTCTCCATGGCGCGGCGCAGCGACGGCGAGAGGTCGGGGTTGGAGCGCGGCACCACCCACGGCGGGGTGCGTTGGTACAGCTGAAGTTCGGAGACCTGCCCGACGATCTCGGGCACGATCTGGATCGCGCTGGCGCCGGTCCCGATGATCGCGACCCGCTTGCCGGTCACGTCGACGCTGTGGTCCCACTCCGCGGAATGGAAAGCGGGGCCGGCGAATTCGTCACGACCCTCGATCTCGGGGAAGGACGGGACGTGCAACGCGCCGGCGCCGGAGACCAGGAACTGGGCGACGTATTCGCGCCCGTCGGTGGTGAATACGTGCCACCGGTACTCGTCCTCGTCCCAGTGCCCGCGGTCGACGAGGGAATTGAACTCGATGTAGCGGCGCAGGCCGTACTTTTCGGTGATGCCCTTGAGGTAGTCCCAGATCTCGGGCTGATAGGAGAAGGGGTTCTTCCAGTCCGGCTTGGGCTCGAACGAGTACGAGTAGAGATGCGACGGGATGTCGCACGCGCAGCCGGGGTAGCTGTTGTCCCGCCAGGTGCCGCCGACGTCGTCGGCCTTCTCCAGGATGACGAAGTCCACGCCTTGTTGCTGCAGCGCGATAGCCATACCCAGACCGGAGAATCCGGTCCCGATGATCAGGGCGCGGGTGTGCACCGGCTGGTGGGCATGGGTTGCGGTCGACTCCCCTTCGGTCACGGGGATCGCGGTATCGGTCATTGATTCTTCCTGTTGGCTCTGTTCGGCTGGCGTGTCAGCCGGCGCATCTATGGCCATAGGCGCCTGGCTGTCACAAATACCCAGTACCGACGGTATCGGTTTAGAACGAGTGTTGACGATCGCCCAGACGATGTCAACGGGCCGAAGGTCCTCAGCTCACGGCGGGGTTGCTCGGCACGACGCTGTGGATCGGTTCGTCAGGATCCATGGTCATGCCGAGCGTCTCGGCGGTCCCGACGATGACGCCAATCATGATGGTCGTCAGATGCGCGGTGAACTGGTCACCTGCCATGCGGCGCGGGCTGTCGGGTTCGGGGCCCAGCCACCACTCGGTGGCCGACGCGGCCGATCCGAACGCGGCGAACGCGGCGAGTTCCAGCGCTTCGCGGCTGAGTTCCATCTCACGCAGCTCGTTGTTGAACAACTCGGCGATGGCCAGCGTGATCTCCCGGCCTTCGTTGAGGGTCCGAACCGCGGCCTCCGACTGCGCCATGAACCGGCCCTGAATGAACACCCGCAGCACGTTGGGGTGCTTGTCGACGAGGTTGACGTACTCCTCGACACAGCGCTGGATGACCTCGCGGGCGGTGTCCCTGGCCAGGTCGATGGACGGGAAGATCGCCGCCCACAGCATGTCGCGCAGACGTTCACCGATCGCCTCGAACAGATCGGACTTGTCGTGGAAGTGCCGGTAGATCTTGGGCTTGGCGGTGCCCGCCTCCTCGGCGATCTCCCGGACACTCACCTCGGGGCCCAGGCGTTCGATCGCCCGGAAAGCCGCTTCGACGATTTCGCCGCGGACCTTCTTGCGGTGTTCGCGCCAACGTTCGCTGCGTGCGTCGACCTTGCGCCCTGGCTTCACGCTGGGGTGCGGCTTTGGAGGTCGAGGCACTCTCACCACGTCATGCACCTTACCCCGCTGCGGTAGCTGACCAGGGCAGAGCAGGCATTCCGAGTCGACTCGCGCGCCCTTTGCGCCGAACGTGCGGGCAGCCGCACGTTGGGCGGCGGGTGTGCGGCCAGCGGCACAGTCGGCGCGACGATGAGTTCCGGCGACGCGCCCGGTCCAACCATGTGACGGCAGCCGAGAGCGGGTGCCGCGGACCCCAGGAGTCAGAGTTGCACGTCACTATCTTCGTGAACCTGCCCGTCGCCGACATCGAGCGAACGCGGAAGTTCTTCACCGACCTCGGCTACACCTTCAACGAAACGTTCTGCGACGACAAGGCTCTGGCTCTGGTGCTGGGCGAGAACCAATTCGCCATGCTGACGCAGACGGACTACTTCGATTCCCTCCACCCGGTCGACACCGCAGACGCCTCAAAGGTGAAGGAATGCGTCGTCTGCCTGAGTGTCGACAGCCGTGACGAGGTTGATGTATTGGTGGACCGGGCCATCGCGGCGGGTGGCACGGCCGGAGACACTGAGGACCACGGCTTCATGTACGGCCCGCAGCTACGACGACCTCGACGGTCACTCGTGGCAGATCTTCTGGATGGACCCGGCCGCCGCCGAGGTCACCTGCCCCGACGCCTGATAGCCGACTCCCACCGCTGCGACGTCGACGCCGACTCTCCTCGCGCTGCTCGATGAACCAGGCATGCCCGACGTGAGTTGATCCCTCAGCTCACAGCATGCAGGACACGCAACCCTCGACCTCGGTGCCTTCCAGCGCCATCTGGCGCAATCGGATGTAGTACAGCGTCTTGATTCCTTTGCGCCAGGCGTAGATCTGCGCCTTGTTCACGTCGCGCGTGGTGGCCGTGTCCTTGAAGAACAGCGTCAGCGAAAGCCCTTGATCCACATGCTGAGTGGCCGCCGCGTAGGTGTCGATGATCTTCTCGTAGCCGATCTCGTAGGCGTCCTGGTAGTACTTCAGGTTGTCGTTGGTCATGTACGGCGCCGGGTAGTAGACGCGGCCGATCTTGCCTTCCTTGCGGATCTCCACCTTCGACACGATCGGGTGGATCGACGACGTCGAATGGTTGATGTAGGAGATCGACCCCGTCGGCGGCACCGCCTGCAGGTTCTGGTTGTAGATACCGTGCGCCTGCACCGACTCCTTCAGCCGCTTCCAGTCGTCCTGCGTCGGGATGCGGATGTCGGCGTCGGCGAAGAGCTGACGCACCTTGTCGGTTGCCGGCTCCCAGGCCTGGTCGATGTACTTGTCGAAGAACTCCCCCGACGCGTACTTGGACCGCTCGAAGCCCTTGAAGTGGGAGCCGCGCTCGATCGCGATGCGGTTCGACGCCCGCAGCGCGTGATACAGCACCGTATAGAAGTAGATGTTGGTGAAGTCGACGCCTTCTTCGGAGCCGTAGAAGATTCCCTCGCGAGCCAGGTAACCGTGCAGGTTCATCTGCCCGAGCCCGATCGCGTGGGAGTCGTTGTTGCCCTGCTCGATGGAGGGCACCGACGTGATGTGGGTCTGGTCACTCACCGCGGTCAGCGCGCGGATCGCCACCTCGATCGTCTGGGCGAAGTCCGGCGAGTCCATCGTCCTGGCGATGTTCAGCGACCCCAGGTTGCACGAGATGTCCTTGCCCACCTTGGCGTAGGACAGGTCGTCGTTGAACACCGACGGCGTGGACACCTGCAGGATCTCCGAGCACAGGTTGGAGTGGGTGATCTTGCCTTCAATGGGATTGGCCCGGTTCACCGTGTCCTCGTACATGATGTACGGGTAGCCCGACTCGAACTGCAGCTCGGCCAGCGTCTGGAAGAACTCGCGCGCCTTGATCTTGGTCTTGCGGATGCGTGCGTCGTCGACCATCTCGTAGTACTTCTCGGTCACCGAGATGTCGGCGAACGGCAGGCCGTAAACCCGCTCGACGTCGTACGGCGAGAACAGGTACATGTCGTCGTTCTTCTTCGCCAGCTCGAAGGTAATGTCGGGGATCACCACGCCCAGGCTCAGCGTCTTGATCCGGATCTTCTCGTCGGCGTTCTCCCGCTTGGTGTCCAGGAAGCGGTAGATGTCGGGGTGGTGGGCGTTGAGGTACACCGCACCGGCGCCCTGACGTGCACCCAGCTGGTTGGCGTAGGAGAACGAGTCCTCCAGCAGCTTCATGATCGGGATGACACCCGAGCTCTGGTTCTCGATGTTCTTGATCGGCGCGCCGTGCTCGCGAATGTTGCTCAGCAGCAACGCAACTCCCCCGCCGCGCTTGGACAGCTGCAACGCGGAGTTAATCGAGCGGCCGATCGACTCCATATTGTCCTCTATGCGGAGGAGGAAACAATTGTGCACGACCGTGCCACGAATGGTGTAGGTATGGGTGTCCTTGACATGGAGGTTGTAGACCGCCGTAGGAACGTCCGCCGTGTGCCTCAATTCGCGAATTCCGTACACGTGCCGCGAATGCACTACCTGATAGGTCGTGCGCAACGACCCCTTCTGGCCGACATAGTTATGCAGGTTCTTACCCACGTCAAAGATGAACTCTTCGTTGGCGCCGGGCAGACCGGGCACGAACACCTGTCCCGTCACGTTGGCGGATTGGTTGACGTACTGGCGGACCCTGGACACGATCCCGAGTCGGCGCAACAGAAGCTGCACCTGATCAATCAGCTCCGGATTTACCAGGTCAAGCACCATGCCGCCGGTGGTACTGCACCCGTCCCCGCGGAACAATCCGGCTAGCAGCCCACGCTGGAACTCCTCATCAGCCGTCAAAACATCATGGGACAACCGTTTCAGGTGATATCCGGTGCCGACCAAGGAGAGGAATAGCGACGCAACTACCTTGCTGTTGCAAATCATGCGCACCGACTGGTCCGACACACTCTGGTGTACAGCGAGGTCCGCTGCGAACACTCGCTTGAATGCCGCCGCCAACTCCTGCTGGTACTCGAGTTCGTGTGTGCCGATCGTGAAGTGAATACCGTTGGCGGTCCGGCCCGCGGGTCCTGATCGCTTGGAGATATGGCCTTCGGCAACGTACCAGCCGAGGATAAGGCCCAGGTCGTACGACTCTTCAACGTAGCGATTCACTGATACGAAGCGCAGGTGGTGGCGCTGCTTGTTGCGGTGCTTACGATCGGTGTTGACCTTACGTATCAGCCCGTCGACCTCTTCGTATTCACCCGCGCCGGCGTGCTCCATCAGGTCATGAACGCGCCGCGACCGTCCCTCCAATGGTGCTGCCGTCACGATGAAGTCTGTGGGCCGAATGTCTTTGGCCGCCAACCATACGAATCCATTGAAGGGGTCCGCACCGTCACCGTCGATAAGCGTCTGCACATCTCGCGTGGTCCACACCAGGATCGGATGCTGCGGAGTGCATCGGATCGGCTCTTTGTGTCCGAAGTGCGAGATCGAGATGAGTGCTTGGTCGTTGGGGTTCTCGATGACGGACTCGACGATGGAGAAGGACCCGTCGTGCGAGAGCACTCGATCCCCCGCCTGAAGCGTCTCGATCGCCCTTGGACCCTCGGGGGTGTCCACCGGTGTTCCGGCAGGAAAACAACTCACCGGCTCTCCCCGTTGCTTTTTGCCCGAGTTCAGGAACGTCGGGGTGGCCGGCTGGAACCGGCCGTCGATGATCTCGTCGACGAGCTTCTCGGCCAGGGCGGTGTCGCCGGCGGCCAGCGTCAGCGAAACCATCACGACGCGGTCCTCGAAGCGCTCCAGATAGCGCTTCCCGTCGAACGTCTTCAGCGTGTAGGAGGTGTAGTACTTGAACGCGCCCAGGAACGTCGGGAATCGGAACTTCTTGGCGTAGGCGCGGTCCAGCAGCGTCTTGACGAAGTTGCGTGAGTACTGGTCGAGAACCTCACGCTCGTAGTAGTTCTTCTGGATCAGGTAGTCGAGCTTCTCGTCCTGGTTGTGGAAGAAGACCGTGTTCTGGTTGACGTGCTGCAGGAAGTACTGGTGGGCGGCTTCCCGGTCCTTGTCGAACTGGATCTTGCCGTCCGCGTCGTACAGATTCAGCCGCGCGTTGAGCGCGTGGTAATCCGTTTCGTCCGGCAACGCGTGCGTCGGAGCGGTTACAGGCTCTGCAGTGACGGTTGGTGGCACGTCTGTTCCTTCCAGAAGTCAGCCAGGCCCGCGCGGACGGCGTCGACGTCGTCGGGGGTGCCCATCAGTTCGAAGCGGTAGAGGTACGGAACGCCGCACTTGCGGGAGACCACGTTGCCCGCATAGGCGAATTCGGCACCGAAGTTGTTGTTGCCCGCGGCGATGACACCGCGGAGCAACGACCGGTTGTGCTCGTTGTTCAAGAAAGCGATGACCTGCTTGGGGACATAGCCCCCGTTATTGATGTCCGGGGTGGCCTTACCGCCGCCGTAGGTCGGCAGTATCAGCACGTACGGTTCGTCGACCTCGATGCGGCCATGCAGCGGGATCCGCGTGGCGGGAACGCCCAGCTTCTGCACGAAGCGGTGGGTGTTCTCCGACACGCTGGAGAAATAGACCAGTGACGATGCCGCGGACGCGGCAGCCATGTCCCGAGCCGGGCGCAGCGGGTCGTCACTCATCCAATCCAGGTTGCGCCGCGTGATATCCATGGCACCGCAACCTCCTTACTAATCGTCTGCCGCGCTATGCGCTGAGCGCGGACCCTGCGAGCGACTTGATCCGGTCCGGCCGGAAGCCCGACCAGTGGTCGTTGCCTGCCACCACGACGGGAGCCTGCAGATAGCCCAGCGCCATCACGTAGTCCCGCGCCTCGGAATCCAGGCTGATGTCGACCTTGCTGTAAGCGATTCCTTGCTTGTCCAGCGCCTTGTAGGTGGCGCTGCACTGCACGCATGCGGGCTTGGTGTAGACGGTGATGCTCATCGGAAATGCCGCTCCTTTGCGGAAGATGGCGGAACGTGTCTTGGAACTGTCACGAACTGGCAACTACTGGGGTGGTACGTCTGTGCTGTATTCAGCAGTCCGTCAAGCCCCCAAATTCCCGTCCTACGGCTGCCAGGTCGAATGCCCTGGTGGTACCGATTCCGGGAGGCCCACCAAGCCTGGCTGGCTTGACGATCCTGGGTTCTGCCGACGCTCGAAACACTACACCTAGTGGGTGACAAGTGGTCCAGATACAAGATGTTCTGAATAACATTTCTGAAATTCCCTGGTCGTAAGCCGTGTGTCGCGCGCGGCTCGGCGTGTCGCAGATCACAAGACGCGCTCACGGTGGCCATACATACCGGTATATCAGCGGCCACCGACAAGTGCCGTTGCGCGCGTCCCGC
>NZ_DATJYB010000432.1:0-21950 GCF_035499775.1 Mycobacterium sp.
GCGCTGCTGTCGGCGGCCAACCGCGACCCGCAGAGCCGCTACGGCGCGGCGGCCGCGGTCACGCGGACCCACGTACGGGTGCTGCTGGCCTCGGCGCGGACCAGCGGTGACCTCGACGCCCAGGCCGACGCACTGCTGGCCCTGCTCGACGCCGACTACGTCGAGCACCAGCTCAACCACGCCGGGCGCACCCTCGAAACGCTGGGCGACGCGTGGGAAAGCCTGGCGCGCAAGCTCTGCGGGCGATGACCCCCGAGAACTGGGTCCTGCACGTCGACCTGGACCAGTTTCTGGCGTCGGTCGAACTGCGCCGTCACCCCGAACTGGCCGGGCTGCCCGTCATCGTCGGCGGCAACGGCGATCCGACCGAACCGCGCAAGGTGGTCACCTGCGCCTCCTATGAAGCCCGCAAGTTCGGGGTGCACGCGGGCATGCCACTGCGCACGGCGGCCCGCCGTTGCCCCGAGGCCACCTTCCTGGCGTCCGATCCGTCCGCCTACGACGAGGCCTCCGATCAGGTGATGGGGCTGTTGCGCGACTTGGGATACCCGGTCGAGGTGTGGGGCTGGGACGAGGCGTATGTGGCGGTGCCCGACGACCCGGTACAGGTCGCCGAACAGGTCCGCACCGTCGTGCTGGCCGAGACCGGGTTGTCCTGCTCGGTCGGCATCAGCGACAACAAGCAGCGCGCCAAGGTCGCCACCGGCTTCGCCAAACCCGCGGGGATCTGCACGCTCACCGACGCGAACTGGATGGACCTGATGGCCGACAAGCCGGTCGACGCGCTGTGGGGTATCGGCCCCAAGACGGCCAAAAAGCTTGCGGCGCTTGATATTACGACGGTCTACCAGCTGGCGCACAGTGACGGCGAGCTGTTGACGTCCGCCTTCGGCCCGCGCACCGGCCTGTGGTTGCTGCTGCTCGCCAAGGGCGGGGGCGACGCCGAGGTCAGCGCGCAGCCGTGGGTGCCGCGCTCCCGCAGCCACGTCGTCACGTTTCCCCGCGATCTCACCGATCGAGCCGAAATGGACTCGGCGATAACGGAATTGGCACAGCGAACGCTGGACGACGTGGTCGTGTCGGCGCGGATCGTCACCCGGGTCGCGGTGACCGTGCGTACCGCGACGTTCTATACCCGCACCAAGATCCGCAAGCTGGCCGCACCGACGACCGATGCCGACGTGATCGTCGCCGCCGCGCTACGGATCCTGGACCAGTTCGAACTGGATCGGCCGGTCCGGTTGCTCGGGGTGCGACTGGAGCTCGAGATGCCCGGCTAGACGCTCGCCGAAGCCGAGGCGACTCAGGCCTCCAGCTTCAGCGGCGCACCGGGCCGAAGCGCGCGGCTGAAAAGCACGTTGACTTGGCGCATGGCCACGCTGTAAGGCCACCAGGCCAGCCGCTTGAAGAGGTACAGCGCCCGGATGTCCGGCGACGTGTAGATCAGGTATCTGTTCTTCGCGACACCGGCCAGGATCTTCCCGGCCGCCTTCTCCGGCGACACCGCATGACCACTGAAACGGTTCACCCAACGGCTGACGTTGGGGTCCTCCCGGTCGACGCCGGCGATCTCGACCGTGTTGACCAGCGGGGTCTTCACCGCTCCCGGGACCACGACCGACACCCCGATGCGGTGCCGTGCCAGATCGAAGCGCAACACCTCGGAAAGCCCGCGCAATCCGTACTTGCTGGCGCTGTAGGCCGCATGCCAGGGCAGCGCCACCAGACCCGCCGCCGAGGACACGTTGACCAAATGCCCACCCCGGTGGGCCGCCACCATCGGCGGCAGGAACGTCTCGATGACGTGGATCGGGCCCATCAGGTTGATCGAGACCATCCTGTTCCACTGGTCATGGCTGAGCCGGTCAACGGTCCCCCAGGCCGACACGCCCGCGATGTTCATCACGACGTCCATGCTGGGGTGCCCGGCGTGGATGTCGGCCGCGAAAGCGGCCACCTGGTCGTAGTCGGAGACGTCGAGGGCCCGGTATTTCGGGACTTCGGCGCCCAGCGCCTGGGCGTCGGCAACCGTTTGCGCCAGGCCCTGGGCGTCGCGGTCGGTCAGGTAGAGCTCCGCGCCCTGCCCCGCGAGTTGCAGAGCGGTGGCGCGGCCGATCCCACTGGCTGCGCCGGTGATCAAACAGCGCTTCCCTGCGAAATACCGTCCGGATGCCGTCATGTCGCCGACGATACCGGCGGTAACAACTACGTCTTGGGTGAACCGCCCCACAGCGCGCTGAACCACAGCTGTTCGAGTACCCGCACGCGGCGCTCCACGTCGCTGTCGTGGCCGACCAGGATGTGGTCGCCGGTCAGCATCAGCGCGGTGGTGCCGGCCAGGGTGCGGATCAGCGTCGGCAGGTCGTCACTGATCGGGTTCGCGGTCCCCGCCTTCACCTCGGTGTCGACAATGGCGACGATCTGGCGCAGCACCATCTGGAACTGCTGCTCGAGGATGTCGCGGATCTCGATGTCGGTGTGCCGGGCGGCGTTGCACGCGTTCATCACCGGGTCGTTGTTCGCGTAGACGGCGGCGGCGCTGCCGACCATCCGTTTGGCGAACTGCTCGGGCGACTCGCCCGGTTGACGGGGCGCGAAATACTGCGTGAGTTCTTCGAGTTCTTCGGCCGCGTCGGCGAGGATCTGGGCGAGCACCGAGTACTTGGAGTCGAAATAGAAGTAGAAACCGGATCGGGCCACTCCGGCGCGCAGGCTGATGGTGCTGACCGAAAGCTCCGCGAACGGCCGTTCCTCCAGTAGCTCGCGTACCGCCCGCAGGATCGCTTGGCGCTGCTTGTCACCACGCCGCCGCAGGGCCGGCGCACCCTGCTCCTGGCTCGCGGTGTCATTCACCCCATGACCTTGCACCAACGGGTCCGAAAAGGAAACTTGACAGCCGTCAAGTTTGTCCGAAAGTATAAAAATAACTCAGTGACACCGCTCACCTGTGCAGCGGGCCCGCAAAGGAGCGTTAATGGCCGCCACCATCAGCACCCCGCACTACCTGCTTGACCAGGCGCGGCGCCGGTTTACCCCGTCGGTCAACAACTTTCCCGGGATGGGCCTGCTGGAACAACGGCTGCGGAACACACAGTTCCCCGAGAAGAAGCTCGCCGAACCGCCGCCGGGCAGCCAGCTCAAGCCGGTCCTCGGCGACGCCGGGTTGCCGATCTTCGGGCACATCATCGAGATGTTGCGCGGCGGCCCGGACTATCTGAAGTTCATCTACGACAACAAGGGACCCGTCTTCTACGGGGACTCGCCCGTCCTGCCGTTCGTCGTGGCGCTGGGCCCGGACGCCACGCAGGTCATCTACTCCAACCGCAACAAGGACTACTCGCAGCAGGGCTGGACTCCGGTCATCGGGCCGTTCTTCCATCGCGGGCTGATGCTGCTCGACTTCGAGGAGCACCTGTTCCACCGGCGGATCATGCAGGAGGCATTCGTCCGCTCCCGGCTGGTCGGCTACGTCGAGCAGATGGACAAGGTGGTGTCGCAAGTGGTCGCCAACGACTGGGTGACCGACGATGCGCGCTTCCTGCTCTATCCGGCGATGAAGGAGCTCACCCTCGACATCGCGTCGATGGTGTTCATGGGCCATGAGCCCGGCACCGACCGCGAGTTGGTCACCAAGGTGAACGGCGCCTTCACCATGACCGTGCGCGCCGGCAACGCGATCATCCGCACCCCGGTGCCACCGTTCACCTGGTGGCGCGGCCTCAAGGCCCGCCAGCTGCTGGAGGAGTACTTCGCCGAGCGCGTCAAGCAGCGGCGCAGCAAAGAAGGCAATGACCTGCTGACGGTGCTGTGCCAGTCAGAGGACGAGGACGGCAACCGGTTCTCCGACGAGGACATCGTCAACCACATGATCTTCTTGATGATGGCCGCCCACGACACGTCTACCACCACGGCGACGAACATGGCCTACCAGCTGGCCGCCAACCCGCAGTGGCAACAGCGTTGTCGCGACGAGTCCGATCGCCTGGGCGACGCGCCGCTGGACATCGAGTCGCTGGAGAAGCTGGAGTCGCTCGACCTGGTGATGAACGAGTCGATCCGGCTGGTGTCCCCGGTGCAATGGGCCATGCGGCGGACGGTGCGCGACACCGAACTGCTGGGCTACTACCTACCCGAGGGCACGAACGTCACCGCGTTTCCCGGCGTGAACCATCGTCTGCCCGAGCTCTGGACGGACCCGCTGAAGTTCGACCCGGACCGGTTCACCGAGCCGCGCAACGAGCACAAGCGCCACCGCTACGCGTTCACCCCGTTCGGCGGCGGCGCGCACAAATGCATCGGCATGACGTTCGGGCAGCTGGAGATCAAGACGATCATGCATCGGCTGCTGCGCGGCTACCGATTCGAGCTACCGCGGCCGGGGTACGAGGCGAAGTGGGACTATCGCACGATTCCGATACCGATGGACGGTATGCCGATCGTGCTGCGCCCGCTTTAATTGCGCGAGTAGGGGCACCTCCCGCTCGGGGGCTGCTCGCCAAAGGGGAGGTACCCATGACGACGCTGCGACCCCGGCGCAAGGCCCGCACAGGACGCGTCCGCAAGACCAGTCCGTCGCCGTTCACGCCGGACTGGACACCGAGGCCGGCGACGTACGGCGTGGGCGTCCGGCACAACGTCGCGGTGCCGATGAGCGACGGCGCCGTCCTGCGTGCCGACATCCACTACCCCACGTCGCCGTTGACCGGGCAGCCCGCCGCCGGTCCGTTCCCGGTGCTGTTGTCGATCACGCCCTACGGCAAGAAGGCCCCGCCCCCGGCCGCCCAGATCGGCGGCGGCGCGGTTCCCTACCTGATCAAACGCGGCTATATCGAAGTGATGGTCGACGTTCGCGGGACCGGCTCCTCGAGCGGTTCCTTCCAGATGTTCGGCGATCGGCAGGCGCAGGACGGGGTCGAGTTGGTGGACTGGGCGTCCACGCTGCCCGGCGGCAACGGCCGCGTCGGCATGTTCGGGATCTCCTACCTGGCGATCAACCAACTGTTCACCGCGGCCGCGGTCGGTCCGGACTCCCCGCTGAAGGCGATCATGCCGGTCATGGCGGCCCGCGATTTCTACCGCGACGCCGCCGCGATGGGCGGGATCCCGCACCTGCGCACGGTCCGCGCGTACGGGGGCGTCTACCGGTTGCTCAACGTGGTCAACCCGACGCTGGAGTTGTTCACCCGCGGCGGGCACACCCGCCCGCGATCGGGTGGCTTCACCGCGGTTCGACAGCGCGGACGCGACCAGCGGCGATACTTCCGCCCGCTGATCGCCGATTCGATCGTCGGCGGCGAGACCGCCTACGACGGACCCTTCTGGGACGGGCTGCGACCAGCCCTGGTGCTGCCCAAGATCGCCGCCAACGGCGTCGCGACCTTCATCGTCGGCGGTTGGCACGACGCATTCCAGCGAGGCGCGCCGCTGAACTACGCGGCGCTGCAGAATGCGTGCGCCGACCGGCCCGACGAATCGCCGATGCAACCCGGTCAGCCGCTGTCCGACCGGGTGCGGCTGATGATGGGTCCCTGGTATCACGTCTCGGACTTCGGCGGCCTGCACCTCAACGCGCTGCAGTTGCGCTGGTTCGACCATTGGCTCAAAGACGATGCGGCCGCGGCCATTTCCGGCGCGCCGTTCGTCTTTCAAGCGATCGGGAGCACACAGTGGTTCCGCGCCGATCACTATCCGGTGCCGGACGCGGCACCCACTCGCTTCTACCTGTCCGACGCGGGCCGGCTGAGTCCGGACAGCTCACCCGACACCACCGTGGCGACCCTCGACTATGTGGCGCGCGGTCCGCTGTCCGGACGCAGCCTGGAGCAGTGGACGCTGGGCATGAACAGCTTCATGTTGGCCAGTCGGGGCCGGGCCATCCGCTACGACCAGGACAACCGCCGGCTACAGAACGGGGCACTGACCTACACCACCGAGCCGTTCACCGACGCGAGGCTGGTGGCCGGGCCGATCACGCTGACCCTGCACGCGACGGCCACCACCACCGAGACACTGTGGGTCGCCCATCTCGACGACGTCGCCCCCGACGGGGCGAGCCGCCCGCTCACGCAGGGCGCGCTGCTCGGTTCGCACCGGGCGCTGGACCCGGAGCGCACCTGGTATCTGCCCGACGGCACGGTGCTGAGGCCGCATCACCTGAGCACCCGTTCGGCCGCGCAACCCGTCGTCCCGGGCGAGGTCACCCGCTACGACCTGGAGGTTTTCCCGACGGCCGCGCTGATCGCCCCGGGCCACCGGCTGCGCCTCACGGTCACCACGTACGACTTTCCGCATCTGGTGCCGACCAAGCCCGCCCGGCGAGCCCTGGCCGGCGGTCGCTACCGACTGCACCAGGGTGGCCCCACGCCATCGCAGCTCGTCATCCCATTGGCCGACCCGGACGCGCTTTAGGTTGCGCGAGCCCTAACCCAGCAAGCGGTTGGCGCAGGCGATCACCGCACGCAGCGCCGACTGCGTCGGATCCTCCGACCAGCCCATCGCCCACTGCGCGCGGGTTCCATTGGTGCCGCAGATAAAGGTGGCGCTGTACCCGCCCGACCGCATCTGATGGAACTTCAGCGTCTCGATCTTGATCCCGCGGTCGTGCAGCATCGCGGTGAGAGCCGCGATCGGCCCGCTCGCGGCGGCCGTCGAGGTGCAGATGCGGTCGCCGACGGCGAGCATGGCCCGGAAGTTGCGGGCTTGCGGACCCAGCCGCCCGGCCGGCCGCTCGGCGTCGGTGCAGGCCCACTGGCCCAGCCGCAGCGGGCCGGCGGTGGAACCGTAGGTCGAGACGAAGCGCTCCCACGACATGGCCTCGGCTTGCTCGCGCAGACCGCGGGGCAACGCGGCGCCGAAATGCTCGCCGAACCACGTGTTGGCAACGCACTGGCGGGCCGCGCCACTCGGGGAGGGATTCCACGAAAGAGATGTCATGCCGGTCTTCTCTGGTCAAAGTGAGTGACCGACGGCAGTAGCTTCCGACCCACAGCGGGGGGTCGGTCTGGATCAGACCCCGCTGCGGGTGCCGGCTACTACCGCACGCTTAAGAAGACGCACGAGGGGTGACATTAGTTCGGCCGCACTGGCGATGCAAGCTCATTAACCAGGCGCACTACGCGGCGTCGCTAGTCGTCGACCCCAGGCGACGGTTCGAACCGAAGAAATGCCTGGATGGTCGTACCGCTGGTGGTGGTGTGGGTACGCACCAGATCCGAAATGGCGTTGACCAGGAAGAGTCCGCGGCTTGCGGTGCCGCCGGCGCCCGGAGGTCGGTGTCCGGCCAGCGGATCGTCCAGGCATCCGGTGTCGCGCGCCTCACAGATCAGGTGGTCGTCGTCGCGCCAGAAGGCCAGCTGACACGCCCCGTGGGTGTACATCAAGCTGTTGGTGGCCAACTCGGTGGCGACCAGTTGCAGATCCTCGGTGCCGTCCCGGGAAAGTCCGACCCAGTCGGCGTAGTCGACGGCGAACGATCGAGCGGGACGCAGGTCGGCGCTCTCTCGCACCGTGTAGGTGACCGCCCCGGGATTCGCCGCCAGCGGCTGATTGCAGCTCTGCAGCACCGCGTCGGGCGCGTACTCG
Source organism: Mycobacterium sp. (assembly GCF_035499775.1). Taxonomy (GTDB): domain Bacteria; phylum Actinomycetota; class Actinomycetes; order Mycobacteriales; family Mycobacteriaceae; genus Mycobacterium. The sequence continues at coordinate 7,582 of NZ_DATJYB010000432.1, forward strand.
GCGCTGCGATGCGCCGATCCGCACCTCCACAGCAAAGGGTGGGTCGCCCGCGCGCTCTCCAGCACGTCCACGCCCAGCCGGCTCGCGTCGTACAGACACAACGCCGTGATCTGATTGCCCGCCAAAGCTCCGTTGACCAACGCCTCGTGTTGCACGCACGCAAGACGCTCATCCGCGTTGCGGTCGGGCCAGACGACCTCACTGACAATCCGCACCCGCCGGTCGGGGTAATCGGCGGCAAACGAACTCGCCAGCGCCGCATACCGGCTGGGGTTGCGGGCGGCGTCGGTGATGTTGACCAGCCGCAAGTCGGCGGGCAATCCGTCGCAGGCGCGCCACAACGTGCCGGCCAACAGTGCCAATTCCTGGCCCGGTAGGGCCAGCAGCACCGGCTCGCCCATCGTCAAACCGTCGGCGACGAAGCCCACCACGAAGTCCACATACTCCCGCTGGGAGTGATATAGCAGCGCGGAGTGGACGAAGCCTCGTTGCTCGGTGTCCATACTCTCCATGCTCAACGTCATTTCAACGTTCCCCGCCCTCAGTCCCTATGTGGGCGCCATTACCGGCGGCGCTTGGGTGTCCGGATACCCCAAGAGGGCGTTTGATATGCGCACGTTCTCTAAGAATCACATTGATCAGTCGCGGCCGGCTTTCCCGACACGCGCTAGAGCCACCAGGAGGCTGCGGCGTCCAGATGACGACGGATGCGGTAGCGGGCCAGGCTGTCGTCGCCGGCCCGGATCGCCTCCAGAATCCGGGCGTGCGCGTGCTCGACGGCCTCGACGTCGTCCCAGGTCGGCAGCGCTTGTTCGGAGCTGGACCAGTGCCGGCGGAACAACTCGACGATGATCCGCAGAAACAGGTCCAGCACGGCGTTTCCGGCCAGTTGCGACAGTCCGCCGTGGAACCGGTACTCCTCGACCGCGGCCTGGCGGACATCGGCTGCCACGTCGCCGGGCGAGGCACTCTTGGGCTTGCCGACGGTCGCCAGGAATTCCGCCACCTCAGGTCCACCGTTGACGACGTCGGCCGCCATCTTGGTGACCTTCGAGACGTTGTCGATCTCGATGACGTCCCGGACGCAGCGCAGGTCCTCGCGGCTGGGTTTGCGGTACTGCAGGTACAGCGCGATGGTGTCGATGCTGGCTTGCGCCTGTGGCTTGGTGACGACCAGCCCGCCGCCGGGTCCGCGGCGCATGTGCGCGACGGCGTGGTATTCGAGCAGTCGCACCGCTTCACGGAACACCGCGCGGCTCACCCGATAGCGCTCCAGCAACGCCGTCTCGGTCCCGAAGACCGAGCCGACCTGCCGGCCCCCGGTGGCGATGTCGTCGCCGATGGTGGCCGCCAGCACCTCGGCGAGTTTGCCGCGGGGTGCCTCGACACCGGCCGGCCGGCGCGGCTGCCGGGCGCGCCCCGCACCCCGGTATTTCTGCAGCCATGCGGTTACCGCCGTCACGTGTTGCTCGCTGAGCGTCTTGGCGCGCGCGGAATCGCCTGCTGTGACGGCGGCGACGATTTCGGCGTGGTCCTTATTCATCTGATCGATGGCCTCGCTGGCCTCGCTGGCCGAACCGGTGCGCGAGTCCCGGACGTAGCGCCGGGTCAGCCGCATCAGGACGTCGATGAACAGCTGCAGGACAGGGTTTTTGGACTGCTCGGCCAGCGCGATGTGGAATTCGTCGGACGGTGGCGGTTGATCGAACGCTCGCAGGCGCTCGATTCCGGCCTCGTCGATCCGTTCCGCGGCCAGCGCGGCCGCCAACGGCTCGAGCACCAGTCGCGCGTTGAGCAGGTCCGCAATCGTGGTGCCCAGATACTCCAGGTAGATGACGACCGCGCGGGTGGCCGGACCGGCGTCGGGCTCGCAGATGAGCAGCCCGCCGCCCGGCCCGCGACGCATTCGGGCGACCTGATGGTGTTCGACGAGGCGGACGGCTTCCCGCAGCACCGATCGACTCACGCCGTAGCGCTGTTGTAGCTCGTGTTCGGAGCCCAGCGATGCCCCGACGGTCCAGCCGCGGCGGACGATGTCCGCCTCGATGCGCCGCGCGATCCGCGAAGCTCGTTTATCCGCTCGGTAGGTGACCGGCTCGACGCTCAATCCGGCACTCCGACCAGCTGGCTCAGCATGTGAGCAACATGCATCCCGCGACGGGACCACCGCCCACGGAAACCACGCCGACCTCCGGACGCTGCGACACCTGCCGCTCCCCTGCGCCGCCGCGCAACTGCACGCAACCCTCGTGCAGCGCCCAGTAGCCGTGCATGCGTCCGGCAGACAGTTGGCCGCCGTAGGTGTTCAGCGGCAGTTGGCCGTCGCGGGCGATGCGCGCACCGCCCTCGACGAACGGGCCGGCCTCGCCGTCGCCGCAAATCCCCAGGGCTTCCAGCCACGCCAGGGTGAGAAACGTGAAGCCGTCGTACAACTCGGCGACCTGGACGTCGGCAGGCTTGAGCTCGGTGCGCGACCACATCTGCGCGGTCGCATCCGACATGGCCATCTTGGGGTAGTCGTCGCGGTGGAACCAGCCACCGGCACCGTCGGACCCGCCGATCGCCTCCACCGACACCGGGCGGTGTGGGCAGTCGTGGGCGTACTCCGCGTGGGATACCACCACCGCGACCGAGCCGTCGATGGGGACATCGCAGTCCAGCAGCCCGAACGGCGTCGAGACCAACCGCGCGCCCAGATAGTCGGCCATCGTCATCGGTTCGCGGTAGACCGCAAGGGGATTCAGCGCCGCGTTGCGCCTGCCGTTGAGCGCCACCCAGCCCAGCTGCTCTTTGGTGGTCCCGTACAACTCCATGTGCCGTCGGCAGTTCAGCGCCAGCCAGTTCGCCGCGGAGTAAGCCTGTGCCGCAACGAGATCGTTGACGTCGTCCATCGCGCCGACGGCCGGGCGCGGAGCACCCTCGGGTGTCTCGAACATGCGCGCCAGCGGCGGTGCGGGCGCATTTTCCTCCTGCTTGACCGGGACTGTGCCGCCGAGCATTTGGATCGTCCGGTAGATCACCACATGGCGGGCGCGTCGTTCGGCGACCGCACGGCACGCCGACATCACCGGACTCAGCAGGCCGCCGGTGCCGAATCCGCTGCCGCAGTCCGCGGCTTCGATCTGCAGGGCGGCGTTGACCTCGCCGGGCGGAGTGTCACCGAGTGTGGCGATGCCGTCGACATCGGCGGCGGCCAGGCCCGCGTCGTCGATGGCGGTCCGCACCGCCTCCATGGTCAGGTCGAATGCCGCGATGCCGGTGCGACGGCCGATTCGCGAGATGCCGATGCCGGAGATGATCGCGTCTTTTTCGAAGTAGCTCAATCTGCACCCACCCATCCAGACCGACCGTGACCAAAGCCCGCCGCTGCGCAAACCCGAACGAATTGAGTGTACTGTATTGGTCGTGTCAGCCGAGTCGCTGCTTATCGAACACTGCGCTGCCTGCGCCCGCTGGGTGCATCCGCCCGCCGGCGAATGCCGCGACTGCGGCGGCAAGTTGGTCGCGCGGCCGGTGTCGGGACATGGGACGGTGTTCACCTACACGGTCAACTACCACCCCTACAACCCGGAGATTCCGACTCCCTACGTTATCGCCATCATCGAGCTCGCCGAGCAGAGTGGGCTCCGGTTGGCCGCCAATATCGTTGAGTGCGAACCGGATTCGGTGAAGGTCGGGATGGCCGTGGCGGCCCGGGCCGAGCGGGGCGCCGGCGGCGCGCCGCTGTTCGCGCCCGCCTAAGTGTGGCGAGCAGACGCAGAATCGCATCGAAACCTCCTGTTTCGTGCGATTCTGTGTCTGCTCGCGCTACCTAACACTTGCGCGCGGTGACCAGCAGGAACTCCCACTCCATCGTCGACGTCCCGGCCAGGTGGCGGTCGCCGAGTTCGGCCAGCTGTGTGTCGAGCGCAGCGGCCCGGTCCGGCTGGTCGGCAAGCCCGCGGTAGGTCGAGATGGTCGGGCCGTAATTGGCTTTGAAGTAGTCGCGGAAGGCCGCGCCGTCGGCGAACCGGTCCACCCGCAGCGTGCGGCGTTGCGCGGTGAGGCCCGTGACCCGATCGCCCAGCAGACCACGGACATGGTCTTCGTCGCCCCACCGCGGCGCCGGCTGCGCGCCGGGCGGCGGCGCGGCAGCGAACGGCTTCATCGTCGCGAACATCTGCCCGATGAAGCCTTCCGGCGTCCAGCTGATCAGCCCGATGACCCCACCGGGCCGGCACACCCGAACCAACTCGTCGGCGGCGTCCTGGTGATGTGGCGCGAACATCACGCCGATGGCGGACAGCACCGCGTCGAAATGGTCCTTTTCGAACGGCAGCGCTTCGGCGTTGGCCTCCCGCCAGGTCAGGCTGACGCCGCGGGCTTCGGCGATCGCCCGGCCGCGCTCCAGCAGGTCCGGGCACAGGTCGCTGGCGATCACGTCGGCGCCGGCCAGTGCCGCCGGTATGGACACATTCCCGGATCCGGCGGCGACGTCAAGCACGCGATCGCCCGCCCCGATTCCGCTGGCTTCCACCAGCACCGGGCCCAGCGGCGCCACCACTTCGGTCGCAACGCTGGTGTAGTCACCCAGCGCCCACAGCGCCCGGTGCTTGCTTTCGTATCCGCGATCGGCGGTCGCGGGCTCGGTCCCTGTCACAGCGGTCATTATCGAATCCCCTTCTGAGTTTGGTGGCCACAATCGTCGGGCTCACCAATAACTCAAATTTCAGTGCGAAATCTGAACCGGCGGAAGTTCAATATCTGTACTAGTCAATCTGGCCGCCGCCGCGTCTACTGGTGAAATGTCGACGTATAGCCAGTTCTGCCCGATGGCCAAGGCGATGGAGTTGCTCGATGAACGGTGGACGCTGCTCGTCGTGCGCGAATTGCTCAAGGGCAGTACGCATTTCAACGACCTGCGGCGTGGCTTGCCCAAGATGTCGCCGGCGTTGTTGTCCAAGCGACTGAGGTCCTTGAGCCGGGCCGGTGTCGTCGAACGCACCGAGGTCGACGGCCGCACGTCCTATTCGCTGACGCCATGCGGCCAGGACCTCGCGGATGTGGTGAACGCGCTCGGAGCCTGGGGGGTCCGCTGGATTCCCGAGATCGGCGACGACGAGTTGGACCCGCACCTGCTGATGTGGGACATCCGCCGCACCGTGCCCGTCGATGCCTGGCCGAGGCCGCGCACCGTGGTGGAGTTCCGGTTGACCGGGGTTGCCCCCAAGGCGTCCGGCTGGTGGCTGGTGGTGTCGGAGGGTGCCGCCGACGTCTGCGATTTCGACCCCGGCTACGAGGTGGCCGCGACGATCGACACCAGCCTGCGCACGCTCACCGAGCTGTGGCGCGGCGACGTGTCCTGGTCGCGCGCGTTGCTCAGCGGCGGTGTGACGGTGCACGGCGGCGCGGATGCCCGCCGGGCAGTACCGCGCTGGCTCGGTCAGTCGACCCTGGCGGCGATCCCGCGCCCGGCGTAGTAACGCGAATCAATCCCAGCCAAATCCGATCCGGCGGAAGTTCCAGGTCGGTACTATCCAATTTCGCTGCCGCAGCGTCGCTGACGCGCCGAAGTAGGGGTGACGGCAGCCACGGAGCGCTGGTTGGGATGAGTGAGTTGTTTACCGACGGGGCCGCGTTAGCCCAGGCGGCCTCCGAGGTGGCCGGCATTTCGACGCCGCTACGGGAGGCCACACTCGCGGCTGCGGCTTCGACCAGCACTGTGCTGCCACCGGGTGCCGACGAGGTGTCAGCGGCGATCACGACGCTGGTCAACGGCCACGCACAGGAATACCAGCAGATCGCCGCCGGGGCGCAGCGATTCCACGAGCAGTTCGCCGGCCTGCTGGCACAGTCGGGTCAGACGTATCAGCAGACCGAGCAGGCGGCCGAGCAGTTCCTGCGCGACATAGTCACCGAGCTCGAGCAGCCCTTCACGCCTTTTCTGGTCCCGCCGGAAACGCCGACTCCACCAACGGTGCCGAGCGATTCCTCGGTGGGGCTGATCCTGGGTGGTACCGACAGTCCGTTCGCATCGAAGAACTGGGCAGCCGGCCCGCTGTACCTGAACGGCAGCGTCAATTCGCTGCTCTACACCCCCGAGCAGTTCTGGCCCATCACACCGCAGCTGGGCGGCATGACGCTGGGCCAGTCCGTGCACGAGGGGGTCGGACTGCTCGACCAGGCGCTCCTGACACAGTTTGCCGCCGGCAATCACGTCACCGTGTGGACGATGTCGCAGAGTTCGGTGGTGGCCACCGAAGAGATCCGCAGCCTGATGGCGCAGGGGTCTCCCTACACCGGCCAGCTCTCGTTCGTCCTGACCGGCAACCCGAACAACCCGAACGGGGGCTTCTTCGAGCGGTTCACCGGCCTCTACATCCCGCTACTGGACGCCGACCTCAACGGGGCCACCCCGCCCGACAGCCCGTATGCGACATCGGTGTACACCAACCAGTACGACGGGGTGGCCGACTTCCCCAACTACCCGCTCAATGTGGTCAGCGACGTCAACGCGATCCTGGGGGCAACGCCTAGCAGCCAGCACAATTACATCGTGCCGCGCACCTACTACGAACTGCCCACCAGCCCCGACTATCACGGCCACACCACGTACTACATGTCGCTGGACGACGGGCTGCCGCTGACCCAACCGCTGCGACTGCTGGGCGGCCCCGGCAACGCCGTCGCCGACCTGCTGCAGCCCGACCTGCGCGTGATCGTGGACTTGGGCTATGCCAGTGGTCAATACGCCGACATTCCGACCCCGGCGCAGCTCGTCGGTATCCCCAACGTGCCGGTGGTCCTGAACGCGCTGGCCACCGGGACCGTGCAGGGCGTGCAGGCCTTCGGCGTCGACGCGGGTTTGCTGCCGCAGTCGATGTTCCCGGACGCCTACCCGTACCTGCCGGTGCTGGACCCGGGCCTGAACCTGGCCACCGGCCAGCCCAGCGTCACGGCGATCTCGTTGGTCCTCGGAGCCGAGCACCGCCTGATGGACAACCTCGGCCTGATTCCCAGCTGGGATTAGCTGTCCCGCGAGCCACCATTTAGTTGATCAGCGGATCGCGGGGCATGCCGAGAATCCGCTCGGCGATCTGGTTGCGGGTCACCTCCGAGGTGCCGCCGGCGATCGCCATGCCGCGGGCGCCCATGATCATCCGGCCGGTCAATGCGCCGGGCCCCTCGGTCAGCGCGAGGTCGGGCCCCAGCAGAGCCGCCGAGATCGCGGCTCCCTCGATCATGTGCTCGGCCAGCTTGAGTTTGGTGACGTTGCCTTCCGGACCCGGTCCTGCCCCTTCGACGCTGCGCGCGGCGCGCCGCAGGTTCAGCAGCCGCAGCGCGTTCTCCTCGGCGAGGTAGCGCCCGACGCGAATTCGGGCGCCGGCCAAGCGATCTCCGCGCTGCTCAGCCAACTTCACCAGTTGGGCCGCCAGGCCCTCGTAGAACGATCCGCTGCCGCCGATGCTGACCCGCTCGTTGCCCAGCGTCGCCCGCGCCACCGTCCAGCCGGAGTTCGGCGCCCCGACGACGTCCTCGTCCGGAACGAACAGGTCGTTGAAGAACACCTCGTTGAATTCCGAGCTGCCGGTCATCTGCCGCAACGGCCGCACCTCTACTTCGGGCGCCTTCATGTCGACGATCACCGTGGTGATGCCGGCGTGTTTGGGGGCGTCCGGATCGGTGCGCACGGTGGCCAGGCCGCGCGCACAGTACTGCGCCCCGCTGGTCCACACCTTCTGCCCGTTGATCTTCCAGCCGCCGTCCACCCGGGTGGCGCGGGTCTTGACCGAGGCGGCGTCCGAACCCGCCTCGGGCTCGGAGAACAGCTGACACCAGATCTCGTCCTTACGTAACGCCTTCTCTACGAATCTTTCGATCTGCCAAGGCGTTCCGTGCTGGATCAGGGTCAGGATGACCCACCCGGTGATCCCGTAGTCGGGGCGCTTGACGCCGGCCGCACGGAACTCCTCCTCGATCACCAGCTGCTCCACCGCGTCGGCCGCAAGACCCCACGGCTTGGGCCAGTGCGGCATCACATAGCCGGTCTCGATCAGCTTCTCGCGCTGGGCCGTCTTCTCCAGAGCGGCCAACGAGGCGGCATCGGCACGGATCCGGGTGCGCAATTCCTCGGCCTCGGGCGGCAGGTCCAGGCTGTTGTCCCGGGCGGCGCCGGCCGCGGTGCGGTCGAAGACGTCGGCGGCCGGTGCGTCACCGCCGAACAGGGCCGCGATCACCAACGCCCGGCGCAGATGCAGATGCGCGTCGTGTTCCCAGGTGAAGCCGATGCCGCCGTGTACCTGAACGTTGAGTTCGGCGTTGCGCGCGTAGGCGGGGAACGCCAGCGCCGCCGCCGCCGCGGCGACCAGCCGGAACTGTGCTTCGTCCTCGGCCGAATCCTCTTGGGCCGCACGCGCGGCATCCCACACCGCCGCGACCGCCGATTCGCTCGCAACCAGCATGTTCGCGCAATGGTGCTTCACCGCCTGGAAAGTGGCGATGGTGCGGCCGAATTGCTGGCGCACCTTGGCGTAGTCGACGGCGGCCTCGACGCAGTCGGTCGCGCCGCCGACGGCTTCGGCGGCCAGCAGCGTGCGCGCGCGGGCCAGCGCCGATTCGCGCGCCCCGGGCAGGATGTCGTCGGCGGTCACACTGACGTTCTGCAGGCGCACCCGTCCGGACCGCCGGGTCGGGTCGAAGTTGTCCGGCACCTCCACCGACACGCCCTCGCGGCCACGCTCCAGCACCAGCACGTCATCACCGGCGGCGATCAGCAGCAACTCGGCGAGCCCCGCGCCCAGCACGATCCCGGCCTCGCCATCGGCCAGCCCGTCGGCGACCCGCACATCGCCGTCGAGGCCGACGCCGGCGGTGAACGTTCCGTCGACCAGCCCGGGCAGCAGTCGCGACTTCTGCTCGGCCGTGCCATCTTTGGCGATCACCGCCGAGGCGATGACGGTCGGCACGAACGGTCCCGGCGCGACCGCGCGACCGAGCTCTTCGACCACCACCACGAGTTCGGGCAGCCCGTAGCCCGATCCCCCGTATTCTTCGTCGACGTGCAGGCCGAGCCAGCCGAGCTCGACGATGCCCTGCCAGAATCCGGGCCGCGCCTCTTCGGGCGCGTCGAGCAGAGACCGCGCCGCCGCCCGTGCCTTCTGCGCGGTCAGGAACCCGCGGGCTACCTCGGCGAGTTCGCGATGGTCGTCGGTCAGTGCGATACCCATCAGGGCCCTCCTCGCGGCACTGCAAAAGCCGCACCGTCGCGGCCTCTAAAGAGTGTACTCAATGCGCGCGGAGGAACCCGTCTTCCCCCGGGGCTCTACTTGGGTGCGAACCGCTGCCCGGCGTCCAGCCGCAGGCACTGACCGTTGAGCATCGGGTTGTCCACGATCGCCGCGACCAGCTTGGCGTACTCGATCGGCCGGCCGAGGCGCTTGGGGAAGGCCGCGTCCTTGGTCAGTGCCGCCGCGAATTCGTCCGGAATGCCCTGGGTCAACCCCGTGGCGAACAGGCTCGGCGCGATCGCCAGCACCCGGATGCCCAGCGAGCCCAGATCACGGGCCATGGTCAGGCACATGCCCGCGATTCCCGCCTTGGCGGCGGTGTAGGCGACCTGCCCGATCTGGCCCTCGAAGGCCGCGATCGACGCGGTGTTGATGATGACGCCGCGTTCCTCGTCTTCGGGCTCGTTCTTGGCCATGTGCGCGGCGGCCAGTCGGCTGATGTTGAAGCTGGCGATCAGGTTGAGATCGATCACCGATTGGAAGGATTCGAGGTCGTGCGGTCCGGTCTTGGTCATGGTCCGCTTGGCGATGCCGCCGCCGGCGGTGGTCACCACCACATGCAGGCCGCCGAGGTCGTCGACCGCGGCCTGCAGCGTCTGCTCGGTGCCGGTGAAGTCGGTGACGTCGACCGGGTAGAACTTGCCGTCGATACCTTCGGCGACGGTCTTGCCGTCCGAATTCTCCCGGTCGAGCACCGCGACCTGCGCGCCACCCTCGTGCAGCAGCTCGGCGCTGGCCCGCCCCATGCCCGACGCGCCGCCGATGACGACGACCTTCTTCCCGCTGATCTCCATCCGGACCTCCGTTTTAGGCTTGTCAGAATCCTGCAAATTTGTAACGTTATCTAGGCACGCTAGCGTGTCCGCCCGGGCGGCTTGTCACCGAGCCATGCCAAGCTTCCAACTGTGCTCCTTCACAACGTGGCGGCGACGTCTGTTGAGGTCGGCGGCACCTCGTCGCGGCTGACCAAGGTCGCCCGCATCGCCGACCTGTTGCAGCGCGCCGCGCCCGACGAAGCGCTGGTCGCAATCCTGGTGTCGTGGTTGTCCGGCGAGCTGCCGCAACGGACCATCGGGGTCGGCTGGGCGTCGTTGCGGTCACTAGCATCCCCGGCGCCGGCGGCAACCCAGCCGACCCTGACCGTCGCCGTCGTCGACGCCACCTTGTCGAAGATCGGAGCGGTATCGGGCAAGGGCGCCCAGGCGCGGCGCGCCGAACTCGTCGCAGAGTTGTTCACCGCCGCGACCGAAACCGAGCAGACCTTCCTGCTGCGACTACTCGGCGGCGAGCTGCGCCAGGGTGCGCTGGTCGGGATCATGGCCGACGCGGTCGCCAAGGCCGCCGAGATCCCCAACGCCGTGGTGCAGCGGGCCGCGATGCTGGGCGGCAACCTGCCCGCGGTGGCCGCGGCCGCGCTGTCCGGGGGGGCCGCCGCGCTGGACGCCTTCACCCTGCAGGTGGGCCGGCCAATCGGCCCGATGCTGGCGCAGACCGCGACCGGCGTCGCGGATGCCCTCGAACGCCACGACGGCGCCACGATTTTCGAGGCGAAGCTGGATGGCGCCCGCGTCCAGATCCACCGGGCCGATGACGTCGTCACCGTCTACACCCGAAGCCTTGACGACGTCACCGCCCGGCTGCCGGAGGTGGTGGAGGCGACGCTGGCGCTGCCGGTGCACCGCCTGGTCGCCGACGGCGAAGCCATCGCGCTGCGGCCCGACCGCCGTCCGCACCGGTTCCAGGTCACCGCGTCACGGTTCGGCCGCTCGGTCGATGTGGATGCGGCCCGTGCGGCGCAACCACTTTCGGTGTTCTTCTTCGACATCCTGCACCACGACGGCGTCGACCTGCTGGACGCGCCGACCACCGAGCGACTGGCCGCCCTGGACGCGCTGGTGCCGGCGGCCCACCGGGTCGACCGGCTGGCAACGTCCGACGCGTCGGCCGCCGACGAGTTCCTGGCCGCGACGCTGGCCGCCGGCCACGAAGGGGTGATGGCCAAGTCGCCTGCGGCGCCGTACCAGGCCGGCCGTCGCGGCGCGGGCTGGCTGAAGGTCAAGCCGGTGCACACCCTGGACCTGGTGGTGCTTGCCGTGGAGTGGGGCTCGGGGCGCCGACGCGGGAAACTCTCCAACATCCACCTGGGCGCGCGTGATCCGGGTACCGGTGAATTCGTCATGGTGGGAAAGACTTTCAAAGGCATGACCGACGCCATGCTGGAGTGGCAGACCACCCGATTCAGCGAACTGGCCGTGGGCGGCACCGACGGATACGTGGTCCGGTTACGACCCGAACAGGTGGTCGAGGTGGCGCTGGACGGGGTGCAGAAGTCGTCGCGGTATCCGGGTGGGCTGGCGCTGCGATTCGCCCGGGTCGTCCGCTACCGCGACGACAAGAGCCCGGCCGAGGCCGACACCATCGACGCGGTGCGCGCACTGTACTGACCACTACAGCCTGGCGAATTGCGCTTTGTCCTCGGTGAATTCGGCCAGGATCGCGGTCGTCAGCGTCGGCCGGACGTCATCGATCGCCGTCAGGTAGTCCTCGGTGGCCGCGGGCTCTCCCCGGCCGTGCGCCATCTCGCGATCGAAGGCCACCTGTGCGCCCTTGCGAGCGGCGAATTCGATGTCGGCCGGGGTGAACAGTTCCGTCGCCGCCACCAGCCGGTCCAGGTCTATCCCCGAATCAGCCTCTCGCAGATAGCGTTTCCACACCGCCCGGCGGGCAGGCGGGTCGGGCGGCCCGACCGGGATCACGTAATCGAACCGGCCGGGCCGCAGGAAAGCCGAGTCCAGCGAATGGACCGAATTGGTCGCGCATACCAGCAAGCGACCGTCATGCTCGCGAAACGACGGGATCAGTTTCAGCAGTTCGTTGGTGACGCCGGTTTCGGTGGTGCTGGCCCCGGCTCGCGCGACGGCGATCTCCTCGACCTCGTCGATGAACAGCACCAGCTCGTCGAGCTCGGCCAGCTCTCCGAAGACTTCCCGAAGCGACGCCGCCAGACCGCCCGGTGCCGCGGCGGCCAGCCGGGACGGGAACAGCTCTACGAAGGGCCAGCCCAGCCGCGACGAAATCGCTTTGGCGAAACTGGTTTTCCCGGTTCCCGGTGGCCCGAACAAGATGACCGCTTTGGGCGGACGGACGCCATAGCGGTCGGCGACGTCGGGATGGGTCAGCGGGGCGATGATGCGCTGTTCGATGATCTGCTTTTCCTGCTCCATCCCGGCCAGTTCCTGCCACAGCCCCGGTGGCAACAGCCGCCCGCCCAGCTCGGCCAGCACATTGGCCTGGTCCGGCCGCAGGTGTTCGATCGTCTCGTAGTAGATCATTCCGTCGCGCCGCGTGTAGCCCGAGTTCTCCAGCGCCTCCGAGCCGGTCGCGCCCTCGGGCAGGATCGTGCAGATCTTGCGAACCCCGACCGATCGCAGCCGTCGCTCGAGGTCGGCCAGCAGAGCGCTGCCGATACCGCGATGGCGCCACCGTGATGCCAGCGCGATCAGCAGCACCCACGCCCGCTCGCCGTCGGTCCGCGCGACGGCCATGCCGACCACCTCGTCGCCGACCTCGGCCACCACTGCCGGCTGGCCCGCCCGCGCGGCCGACATCACCTCGGCCACAGTGAATACCGGCTCCGCAGACCCCGGGACGCGACTTTGGTCCCACACCTGGATCGCCTGGTCCAAGTCGTCGTCGTCGTAGTCACGCAGTCGCCATAACGGCATCACCTAACGGTAATGCCCTCGCTCGATTTCAGACATCTTCGTCGTGCGAGGATCACCGGAGCGAAACCCTGCATCAGGAGGCGCCGGTGGCCGTGCCGACTTCACCAAAACGGTCCGAAGACGACCGCGTCAGCTATATCCACACCGACGGCGACCTGCCCCCTGTGGCGATCGTCGACCGCTCGCCGATCACCGTGACGCACCGAATCGTCTTCGGCGTTATCGCCGTAGCCGGTGCCATCGCCTGGGCGGTCGTGGCGTTCGCCCGGGGCGAGACGGTCAACGCGGTTTGGTTCGTCGTCGCGGCGATCTGCACGTACATCATCGGCTACCGGTTCTATGCCCGGCTGATCGAAATGAAGATCGTTCGCCCGCGCGACGACCATGCCACCCCGGCCGAGGTTCTCGACGACGGCACCGACTACGTGCCGACCGACCGGCGGGTGCTGTTCGGCCACCACTTCGCGGCGATCGCCGGGGCCGGGCCGCTGGTCGGACCGGTACTGGCCACCCAGATGGGCTACCTGCCGGGCAGCATCTGGATCGTGATCGGCGCGGTGTTCGCCGGCGCGGTGCAGGACTACCTGGTGTTGTGGCTCTCCACCCGACGCCGGGGCCGGTCCCTGGGCCAGATGGCCCGCGACGAACTCGGCGCCACCGGCGGGGCGGCCGCGCTGATCGGGGTCCTGGTCATCATGGTGATCCTGATCGCGGTGCTGGCCCTGATCGTGGTGAAGGCACTGGCCCAGAGCCCGTGGGGCCTCTTCTCCATCGCGATGACCATCCCCATCGCCCTGTTCATGGGCTGCTACCTGCGATTCCTGCGTCCCGGGCGGGTGGCTGAAGTGTCGATCATCGGCTTCGTGCTGCTCCTGACGGCCGTGGCATCCGGCAACTGGGTCGCCGAAACATCTTGGGGCGCATCCTGGTTCACCCTGTCCCCGGTCGCGCTGTGCTGGTGCCTGATCGGCTACGGCTTCGCGGCGTCGGTGCTGCCGGTCTGGTTGCTGCTGGCGCCGCGCGACTACCTGAGCACTTTCATCAAGGTTGGCACGATCCTGGCGCTCGCCGTCGGGATTCTCCTTGCCCATCCACGGATGCTGCTGCCTCCGCTCACTCGCTTCGTCGACGGCACCGGTCCGATTTTTGCGGGGAAGATCTTCCCCTTTTGCTTCATCACCATAGCTTGCGGGGCGATCTCCGGATTCCATTCGCTGATCGCCTCGGGAACCACGCCCAAGCTGATCGCCAAGGAGTCGCAGGCGCGTATGATCGGCTACGGCAGCATGCTGATGGAATCCTTTGTGGCGATCATGGCCGTGGTAGCTGCGTCGGTGCTGCCGGTCTGGTTGCTGCTGGCGCCGCGCGACTACCTGAG
>NZ_DATJYB010000433.1:0-2183 GCF_035499775.1 Mycobacterium sp.
CCCCGAGCGCACCAGGACCCGGGCGAAACAGGACCTCTCCAAGGATTCTTCTCTGACGGGGGATGCGGAAGAACTCATCCTGCCAGAGCGTCCCTGGTAGGAGTCATCTTCCCCGGTGGGGCAGTTAACGGCGAACTCCAACGCCTGCATTCATTATCCAATTATCCGTACGCACGGTCAACGCTTGGTTTTTCCGATAGACGCGCCCGCGGGTAAACAGTCGGCCATTGGGGAAATTCGCCCCTGTCGAGCTAACGGTTTTCCACCTGGATAGTGAATGAGCGCTCATCCGTGCGGCCGCCCACTCTGGTAATGTGGTTCGTGACGGTATAAGACTGACCTTCTGTGCCACCGGACAGCCAAACTGTGGTGCTGGTAACGGTGTTCGTCTCATTGGCGGCCTGAAGGTCAGGATCCGCCGCGGTCCATGTGCTCGTCTGGATCTGATCGCCAGCCAACCACTTCGACCACTCGATGGAGTAATCCAGAACGGCATCTGGGTCTTTGGTGAAGGTAGTCATGCGGCAACTTTCCGAATCTCCGCACCGACTACGACCAGCCGGCGCTCCGCAGCTCCAGCGACGCGTCGCAGTCCAGCGGGAACGGCTACGAAACGCGACTCGGCATCGGTGAACGCCGTGCGCAGATCATACGGCACAACAATCACGCGCACGCTTGATCGCTGCAGCACTCGAGTCGCCCCCGACGACGCCTCCCAGGGAATGCACCGGCCCGAAGCGCGCGGCCACAAGGACCGACACCGCGGCAGCCCCGTTGATAGTCCCGAGTCGCGCAAGGCGAGCCGATACCGCCACCGAGTTGGCGGCGGTACCCGCCATCGAGCGGTACACCCGGATGCCACCACGGGGCGTCCCCTGGCCAGCTGCCCATGCCAGGAATTCGCGGATGGCGACGAAGTGGGCGATCGTTGTGGATGTGCCCTCAGTGAACCCATCGACCGACCGGAGCGCGACGAGTTGCGCGCCGGTACTGCCCTGGCCCGTGGCGGCACCGGCCAGCGCGCGCGTGTTGTTAAAGCCAAGCAGGAGCATGCCAGCCTACTTCTGCACCGCCAATTCGAAGCACTCGACGCCGGCCATCCTCTGCCTGATTAGGAAAGTGAGCTTCGTCGCGCCGTCCACGAATAGCGCGGTCGCCAATCGCTGGCAGTCAGCCGCCGTGCCCACCGGATACCGCAGGTAAAACGCCGGGCTGAGGGCGCGATTCTTCACATCGAACCGGAGGTAGCGCTGGCCGCCGTTGGGGTTGATGAACGTGGTCTGGCCGCCACCAGTGTAGGGGTCGGGCGTCGCTGTCGTGCCGGTCGTGAACAGCGTGCTAGATCCGCCATATAGGATCGCCGCCGTCCACGCGCCGTTGGTGCCGCCCGCGATATCGAACAGATCGCAGGTGGCCACGTTACCGCCACGGAAGACGTACACGAAGCTGTTCCGCGATTGCTTCTGCGAGTCCGGCCGCATGAAGAACGACGGTGCGTTGAACGACCCAGCAGCGTGGGCCGCGGAGCGCGCGGCGAACGTGGAGGTATCCCAGGTGTTCGCGTTGATGTTGTAGGTGTAGCTGTTGCTCTGCGCGGACCCTCAGTAGAGGATGCGGTCGCCATTGTTCTCAATAACGAACACCCCGCTCGACGACGGCGTGACCGCCCAAGCCGGGACCGTGTACACCGCAGAAGGCCCTGCCGTGTGCGAGGTGACGTTCCGGCGCTGGCCCACGGCCGTCGGATTCACCGGGTCCTGCACGATCCGGATCTGGAAGTTGCGGTATTCGTTGGCTAGCACCGAGGCGTCGCCGTTGGCCGCCTGCCCCGTGATGCTGGTGGAGCTGGAGGCGGTGGCCGCCAACTGGCCGAAGTACCCGTCGCCGGGATTCGCATCGCAGGGAACGTACGACTCGTCCAGCCCCAGGAAGTCGCAATCCGTGTTGATTGTCGCGGAGGTTGGCGGTAGCGATGTTGCCATAGAACGAGTTCATGGCGATGTCGTAATGATTCCAGCACCCGGCAGCCAGGGTGCCGGCGCTCAACATGAACAGGCGGCCGGAGAGGATCTCGTAGCTGTCACCGGCCTGCGGCGTGAAGCCCATAGCCGAGTCCAGAGAGATCGTGGGCGTCGTGCCCGCCGTGTTGCCGATGATGTAATGCTCCTCGACCTTGCCCGGCA
>NZ_DATJYB010000434.1:0-5141 GCF_035499775.1 Mycobacterium sp.
TTATCACCTCAGCAGCGACGGCAACACCATGACCGCAACCCTCGGGCAGGGCAAAGAGACCCATACCTTCACCAAGGTTCCGAACAGCAGCACTACGGGCGGCTCTGCGAGTTGACGTTTGGTGACGCTGATGCGCCAAGAGAATTCGAAGATGTCGGCGCAAACCTCGTCGTGCGTGGTTTTCAGGTTCTCCACGGGTAGACGGACTTATCGTGGGGTTCGTGCTGCTTGAGATTTTCGTGCTGCTTGAGATTGATGTGGAGCTGTATGGAGGGTGATGTGGACGGGACGCCGTTCGGGCGCTACCGCCTGATGGAGCTGCTCGGCCGCGGCGGCATGGGTGAGGTGTGGCAGGCCCACGACACCGAGACCGACCGCATCGTGGCCATCAAGGTGCTACCCGCGCATTTGTCAGAGGACGAGGAGTTTCAGCGCCGCTTCCGCCGCGAAGCCCACGCCGCCGCGCGCCTGAACAGCCCGCACGTCATCCCGATCCATCACTATGGCGAGATCGACGGCCGCCTCTATGTGGACATGCGGTTGATCGAGGGCCGCGACCTGGAAGCCGTGCTGAACGACGGACCGCTGGATCCGGCGCGGGCGGTCAATATCGTCGGCCAGGTCGCCAAGGCGCTGCATGCCGCCCACAAGGTGGGCCTGTTGCACCGCGACATCAAACCCTCTAACGTCCTGCTCGACGACGACGACTTCGCCTACCTGATCGACTTCGGCATCGCCCGGGTGCTCGACGAGACGCGAATGACCAAGTCCGGCTACGCGATTGGCACCTTTCAGTACATCGCGCCGGAGCGGCTAGCGATGGGCGTCGACGACGACGCTCGCGCCGACATCTACTCGCTGGCCTGCGTACTCTACGAATGCCTCACCGGCAGTCCGCCCTTCCCCGGCAACACCATGCCGCAACTTGTTGCCGCACACCTCAACGCCCCGCCACCGCGGCCGTCGGTGAATCGGCCGGCCGTCCCCGCACAGGTCGACGGGGTCATTGCGCGCGGGATGGCCAAAGACCCCAACGAGCGCTATGCGACGACGGTCGAGTTGGCCAAAGCCGCCCGAGAGGCCATCACCGAGCCCATCCAGCGGCCGGCGCCGAACGCGGCACCTACAAAGCCGACGCCTCCTGCCACGACGCCCGCGTATGCGTACGACCCCGGGCCGCCGCCGGCTGGCCGTTCGGTGCCGCCGGCACCGAATGTGGCGCGTTTCGGGCCGACTTCCGAGGCTGATCAGCAGACCGTCTCGGCGGCGGGTACCGCGCCGCCCGCTCCGAAGGAGTCCGGCGGAGTCAGTTGGGGCGCGTTGTCCCTGATCACTCTTGGGGGCATTCTTATTGCCGTCGGCTACCTTGTCGTGCCGGTGCTCTTAACCATCGGGCTCGTGGTCCTCGTGATCGGACTGATAATGCTGGCCGCGGGACGACTGAGAACCGGTGGGCACCGCCCAAGCCAATAGCGATCTGGCGCAGTCGTCAGGTCACCTCGCTGCGGAGGGCTTCGGGCATTCCTGATAGGAACCAAGCCAGCAGGCAAATAGCAGCCACCGCCGCCGCCCACCGCGCTGACACCCGAAACCACCGCCACCTCCACAGCACCACCGCCAGCACGCTGACGCCGCCGACCAGCAGCACGCCGGCCACGCCCTTGGGAACCGGCACCGTCGCCCCGGGCACACCCGCCGCCCAATGCGCCACATGCAGAACCCACCACACTTCAGGACCGGTGAACCGAATCAGCAGCTGCGCCGCGGCCGGCCAGAACGGGCACAGCACGGCCGCCGCAGTACCCAACACCGTGATCGGCGCGATCACAACCGTCGCCGCAAGGTTCGCGACCGCCGCCACCACGCTGAACCGGCCCGAGATCGCCGCGACCAGCGGGGCAGTCACCAGCTGCGCGGCCACCGCCACGGCCACCGCATCTGCCAGCGGCTTGGGCCAGCCGCGCGCGACCAGCCGCCGCGACCAGACCGGCGCGATGACCACCAGCGCGGCCGTCGCCACCACCGACAGCGCGAAGCCCACGTCGACAGCCAGCTGCGGCGCGACCGCCATCAACAGCAGCACGGTGGCGCACAGCGCCGGAATCGCCTGCCGCCGCCGCGACGACAGCATCGCCGCCAGCGCGATCGCGCCCATCACGGCCGCCCGCAACACACTGGCCGTCGGCTGCACGACGATGACGAACGCCGCCAGCGCCGCCGCGGCGAGCAGCACCGCAAACCGCCTGCCGACCAGCCGCGCCGAGAACAGCACCGCCCCGCACACGATCGTGACGTTGGCGCCCGACACCGCCGTCAGATGCGTCATGCCTGCCGCTTTGAACTCGCGGCTGGTCGTGGCGGTGACCGCCGAGGTATCGCCCAGGACCAGGCCGGGCAGCATCGCGGCCTGCTCGACGGGCAGCACGTTTCGCACGGCGGCCGCGAACCGAGTGCGGACGGCATACGCGGCCCGCTGCATTGCACCGGCCTGGCCCGCCGTCGGCCGCCCCGTTGCGTTCAGCGTCGCGACCGTCAGGTCATGCCGCTTGGGACGGCTGATGCGCGCGGTAAACCGCATCGGCCGACCGACCATAACCTCATCGAGTTCGGTGGCCCGGGCGAAAACCACTACGCGGCCGGACATTTGGTCGTCGCGCAGCCGCTGCAGCGTGGCGCGAAACATCAACCGGCCGCTGCCCAACGACATCGCGCTCTCGCTGGGTGTGACCGTCACGGGCACGGCGGCGCCGAACGCGGCGGTAATCGGGTGGCGCGCGACCGCATCGGCACGCAATGCGATCGCCAGCCCGAATCCCGCGCCCACCACGCCGACCGCCATTAGGCCGGCGCTGATCGCGCGGGATCGTTCGGCCCGCCACCACATAAAGGCCGAGCCGACGGCCAACACCGCGCAGCACCACGCGAACACGCGCCCCACCGGCCACACGATCCCGGCCGCGGTCACGACCCAGCCGGTGAGCGCGGCCGGGACCAGGCGCACATCGAGTTGCGCCAGCGCCGAATCGCCGCTGTCGGGCTGACCCACCGCCGTCAGACACGGACCAGGGCACGCAGTTTCTCCAGCCGCGCCGGGCCGATACCGTCCACCTCGGCCAGCTGATCGACGCTGGTGAACTTGCCGTTGGCCTGCCGCCAGGACACGATCGCGGCGGCGGTGACGGGTCCGACCCCGGGCAGGGCGTCCAGTTGCTCCACGGTCGCGGTGTTGAGGTCGACCGGCTCGCCGCGCTTGGGCTTGGGCGATCCCGACGCCGGCCCGGAGGCCGGCGGGCCGGCCGAGCCCGGGCTCACCGAGCTGCCCAGCGCCCTCGGCTGCCCGGACAGCGGAGCCAGCCCCACGACGATCTGTTCGCCGTCGCCGACCGGGCGGGCGATGTTCAGTCCGATGATGTCGGCACCGTCCACCGCACCACCCGCGGCCTGCAACGCATCGGCGATCCGCGCACCCGGCGTCAGGGTGACCAGTCCCGGCTTGTGCACCAGGCCCACCACGCTGACCACCAACGGGTGGTCAGGCACTGCGCTGGGAATCGCCGACGAACGGGTGCCGGACGACGAAACAGGCTGTACCGGAGGAAGCTTCGCCGACATCACCGGTGCGGGCTGGTCGCGCACCAAGGTGAACACCGTGATCAGCACGGCCAGGGCCGCCACCACGGCCAACGCGATGGCACCCGCGCGGCCCGGATCCGCGCGCAGCTTGGCCACCCAGCCTCCGCCACTGGACGCGTCGGGAAGCCAGCGCGGCAGCAACGAGTTCTGGTCCTCTTCCGGAGCAGCGTCCGGTTCGTCGTCTGCGTCCGGCTCGGCACCCAATCGTCGCTGCAACCGCTGGGCGGGAAGTTCTGTTCGCATGCGCCGACCGTAGGTGCGGCCACCGCCATAACGGCCGCAGAAACGGCCCACCAAACGCCGCCTGTGGATTAACCCGAGGCTGTGGAAAAGCCCAACGCGGGATGGTCCAAGATGGAACCCGCAGCGAACGACAAGAGGAGCCCCGCCATGAAACTGGCGCTCACCGACGACGAAGCCGCCTTCCGCGACGAGCTTCGCACCATCTACACCACGAAGATCCCGGAAGAACTGCGCGAGCTGGTACGTCAGGGCTCGGCGCTGACCCGCGACCACCTGGTCACCAGCCACAAGATCCTCAACGAGCACGGCCTGGCGGTACCGAACTGGCCGGTCGAATGGGGCGGCAAGGACTGGACCGCCACCCAGCACCAGATCTGGTCCGACGAGATGCAATTGGCCTGCGTCCCGGAGCCGCTGAACTTCAACGTCAAGATGGTCGGCCCGGTGATCGCCGAATTCGGCTCCCAGGAGATCAAGGAGCGCTTCCTGCCGCCGACCGCCAACATGGACATCTGGTGGTGCCAGGGGTTCTCCGAGCCCGAAGCCGGCTCCGACCTCGCCTCACTGCGGACCACCGCGACCCGCGACGGCGACACCTACGTGGTCAACGGACAGAAGACCTGGACGACGTTGGGCCAGTACGCGGACTGGATCTTCTGCCTGGTACGCACCGATCCACAGGCGCCCAAGCGCCAGTCCGGCATCTCGTTCCTGCTGATGGACATGAACACGCCGGGCATCACGCTGCGGCCGATCAAGCTGATCGACGGCGGCCACGAAGTCAACGAGGTGTTCTTCTCCGACGTGCGGGTCCCCGCCGATCAGCTTGTCGGAGAAGAGAACCAGGGCTGGACGTACGCGAAGTTTCTGCTGGGCAACGAGCGCACCGGCATCGCCGGGGTGGGCCGCACCAAAGTCCGCCTCGCCGAGGTGAAAAAGCATGCCGCGGCAACCGGGGTGCTCAAGGATCCGCTGTTCGCCGCGCGACTTGCCGAGGCCGAAAACGAGCTGCTGGCACTGGAACTCACCCAGGCGCGGGTGGTCTCGAGCTCCGCCGGCGGAAAGCCCAACCCGGCGTCCTCGGTGCTCAAGCTGCGCGGCAGCCAACTACAACAGACCGCCACCGAATTGCTGGTCGAGGTGGCCGGACCCGACGCACTCCCGATTAACGGTGACGAAATCGCTTCTCCCCCATGGGCGCAATCAAGCGCTCCGCGCTACCTCAACTACCGCAAGACGTCGATCTACGGCGGCAGCAACGAAGT
>NZ_DATJYB010000435.1:0-27344 GCF_035499775.1 Mycobacterium sp.
GAACATGTCGGGGACGTTGAGCTGACCCGCCCAGGTGGTGTCGGCCAGGATCATGTCGCAGCGGAACACCGCCACCGGCAGGCCGCACAGGTCGTGGGCCTCGCGCAGCAGCACCTCGCCGGCCCACTTGCTGTTGCCGTAACCGTTGGCGTAGCTGTCGTTGATCCGCCGTGTCGCGCTGATCACCCGGATGTCGGCATCCTCGGTGAACTTGCCCGGCACGATCTGGTCGCCGACCCCGATCGTCGACACGTAGGTGTATGGCTTCACCTTCGTGGTCAACGCAATGCGGATCAGTTCGGCGGTCCCCAGCGCGTTGGGCCCGAACAGCTCGCTGTACGGCAGCACGTGGTTGACCAGGGCGGCGGGGTCGACGATCAGGTCGACCGTGTCGGCCAGCCGTTGCCATGTCTCGGAGTCCAGGCCGAGGTTCGCCTCGCCCTTGTCACCGGCGATGACCTCGAGATGGTCGGCGGCCAGCTGCTGGTAGTGCGCCAGCAACTCGGGGTCGCCGCTCTCGAAGGTCCTGTCCAGCCGGGCCCGAGCATCTTCATCCGACTTGGCCCGCACCAAAGCGATGACCTTGCCGTCGACCAGGTCCATCCGCTCCAGCCAGTCCAGCGCCAGGTAGCGGCCCAGGAAGCCGGTGGCACCGGTCAGCAGCACGGTGCGGACCTCGGCGCCGGCCCGCGGCAGGGAAGGCGCGGTCGCCAGCGTGGCGGCGTCGATGAACTTGTCCAGCGTGAGGTCGGCGGCATGCACCTCGATCGCGTCACGGCCGTGCACCGATGCGAAGCTGGGCCGCTTGGTGCCCTTCCGCTCGCCCTCGATGTAGTCGGCAATGGCCTGCAGGTCGTTGGCCGGGCTGACGATCACACCCACCGGCACGTCGAGGTGGAAGATCTCCTGCAACAGGTTTCCGAATGTCAACGCGGACAACGAGTCTCCACCCAGGTCGGTGAAGTGCGCATCCGGTGAAAGCTCGGACGCGGCGGTGCCCAGCAACGCGGCAGCGGCCCGGCTGACCGTTTGCAGCACCGGCCCGTCGGCGCCGCTTTGACGAAGCTCGGTCAGCTCGCTGGCCTGGCCTTCGGCCAGCTCGGCGTAGAGCTGTTCGAGCCGCTCGCCGTAGTGCTGCTTGAGTTTCGGCCACGCCAGCTTGCGGATGCCGGTGAGCAGACCATTCTCCAGCGTGAATGGCGTTGTCTCGATGATGAAGTCGCGTGGCACCTCGTACGACTGCAGTCCGGCCTCTTTGGCGACGTTTTGCAGTGAGTCAGCGATCTGCGGCTTTAGAGCCTCAACATCGTCACCGGCCAACGCCTCTTCGGTGGGAACGACGACGGCCAACAAGTAGGGGTGCGCGCTGTTGCCGTAGACGTAGATCTGACGCACCAGTGGGCTGTTGCCGAACACCGCCTCCAGCTTGGCGACGGTGACGAATTCACCCTGCGCGAGCTTCAGCACGTTGTTGCGGCGGTCGACGTAGACCAGCCGGCCGGGGGCGACCTCGGCGACGACGTCGCCGGTCCGGTAGAACCCGTCGGCGTCGAAAACGCCGGCGGTGACCTCGGGCCGCTTGTAGTAGCCGGGGAACATGTTCTCGGTCTTGAGCAGCAACTCGCCGCGCGGGTGTGGCCGGTCGGTGGCGAAGTAGCCCAGGTCCGGGACGTCGGCCAGCTTGTAGTCGATGACCGGCGGACTCTGAATCTCTCCGTCGAACAGGACCATTCCGGCCTCGGTGGAGCCGTAGCCGTCCAGCAAGTGCATGTCGAGCACGTCTTCGACCCAGACCTTCAGCTCGGGGGAGGTGGGCGCCGAGCCCGTCATCGCGAAGATGAACCGCCCGCCCAGCAGGTATTGCCGCACCTCGTCCATCACCTCGGCCTCTGGGACTCCGCTGTGGACGCGGCGCTGATACTCGCCGTACAGCGTCTCCCAGATGCGGGGCACAAAGTTCAGCTCGGTCGGACGCACCAGCTCGAGGTCTTCCAGCAGCGTCGAGAGGTCGCTCTTGGCGGCGAAGTACGCCGTGCCGCCGTTGCCGAGCGTGCCGTAGAGGATGCCGCGTCCCATGACGTGGCTCATCGGCATGAAGTTGAGGGTGATCGACGCGGCGCTCGGCCCGAACCAGTTCCGGCTCGACCGGCACCACATCTTGCCGACGTTGCCCTGCAGGTACATGGCACCTTTGGGGGCGCCGGTGCTGCCGGAGGTGTAGATCAGCAGCGCCAACGGGTTGGCTTCGGCGGGCTCGGCAACCGGGGCTGCCGGCAAAGCCTTGCCGCGCTCGAGCACGTCGGCCAGGGTCTCGACCACCACGTCGGTGCCGGCCAACCGTGCGCGGACGGCCTGCACGGCCTCGCGCTGGTCGTCGACCTCGGGGTGGTAGTCGAACACCACGAGCTTGGCGGGCGTGTGGCCGGTCAGGATCAGCTCGACGGCGTCGGGCAGCTGGTTCACGCTGGCCGCGATGACGGCGGGTTCGGTCTCGACCACGATCGGCTGCAGTCCGGAGACGGCCGCGCTGGTCTGCAGCGGAACCGCCACCGCGGCGATCTGGGCCAGCGCAACGTCGATGGTGGTGAAGTCGACGCTGGTGAAGCCCAGCACCGCAACGCGATCACCGGCACGCACCGAGTCGTTGGCCCAGGCGCGCACCAGCGCGCTGATCCGATCGCCCAGTTCGCGGTAGGTGATGGTCTCGAAGCGGGGGAGCACTTCGAGTACGGTGCGTCCGGTCTTTGGGTCCTTGACGAACTCCACGGCGCGCTGCCCGAGTGCCGGGCGGTCGGCGTAGCCGTCCAGCGCGGTCTGGATGATCTGCGGCAGTCTCAGTCCGGGCTGAGCCATGGCCTCGGCGATCGCCGGGTTCGGTCTGGCTGCGGCGAACTGTGGGTCGTTGGCGGTCAGGTCCTCGATGCGGCGTTCGAGCCGCTCTTCACGAGCAAAAGTCGACATGACAGTTCCTAGCAATGACTTTAGAAATAAGGTGTTTTGCGCGACATTGCGCCGACCTTTAAAACGTTACTCTAGCTAATGGTATTCCCCGGACGGCAAGTGCTGCCAATGGGCTGTGAGTTCCGCCACTTGGGTCCGCGCGCGGGTCGGAAACGGCGGGTTTCCGCCCAGGCTTCACGCGCGGCCGCCCGAGGCGACGGGTCCCTGGCCGTCGCGGGAAGGCGTCGGCGCGGCCGCCCAAGGCGACGGGTCAGAGGTCGCCCAGCAGCCCGGCCAGGATGTCCAGGCCTTCGCTCAGCAGCTCGTTACTGATGGTGAGCGGGGGCAGTAGCCGGATGATGTTGCCGAACATGCCGCAGGTCAAGACGATGACGCCGGCGGCGTGGGCCGCGGTGGCCAACTTGTCGGTCAACCCGGGGTCGGGGTCGGCGGTTCCGGACTTCACCAGCTCGATGGCGATCATGGCGCCGCGGCCGCGCACGTCGCCGATCCGGTCGTCACCGGCCTGTAGCCCCAGCAGCCGGTCCATCATCAACCGTTCGATCTCGCGGGCCCGCTCGATAAGGCCGTCGCGTTCGATGGTCTCGATGGCGGCCAGCGCCGCCGCGCAGCAGACCGGGTTGCCGCCGAAAGTGCCGCCCAGCCCGCTGGCGTGGGGTGCGTCCATCAACTCGGCCCGACCGGTCACCGCCGACAGCGGCAACCCGCCGGCGATGCCTTTGGCCGTGACGATCAGGTCGGGCTCGATGTTCTCGTGCTCGCAGGCGAACATGGCCCCGGTGCGGGCAAACCCGGTTTGCACCTCGTCGGCGATGAACACCACATTGTTCTCCCGGCACCAGGCCAGCAGGGCGCCCAGGAACCCCTCGGCAGGGACGATGAAGCCGCCCTCGCCCTGGATCGGCTCGATGATGACGGCGGCCAGGTTGTCGGCACCGACCTGCTTGTCGATCACGTTGATGGTCCGCGCGGCAGCCAGCTCGCCGTCAGTGGCCAGTTCCTTGTCGAGCAGGCCGTCGCGGTACGGGTAGGACAGCGGCGCCCGGTAGATCTCCGGCGCGAACGGGCCGAAGCCGCTCTTGTAGGGCATCGATTTGGCGGTGAGCGCCATGGCCATGTTGGTGCGGCCGTGGTAGGCGTGGTCGAACGCGACGACGGCGGTCTTGCGGGTGTAGGCGCGGGCGACCTTGACGGCGTTCTCCACCGCCTCGGCGCCGGAGTTGAACAGCACCGAGCGCTTCTCGCCGCCGCCCGGGGTGATCCGGTTGAGTTCTTCCGCGACGGCGATGTACTCCTCGTACGGCGTCACCATGAAGCAGGTGTGGGTGAAGTCGGCCACCTGCTCGCGGACCGCGTCCACCACACGGGGTGAGGAGTTGCCGATCGTGGTGACGGCGATACCCGAACCCAGGTCGATCAGCCGGTTCCCGTCGACGTCCTCGACGATCCCGCCGGCGGCCCGCGTCACGTACACCGGCATGGTGATGCCCACGCCATGGGAAACCGCAGCCACCCGGCGTTTGGTCAGTTCCAGCGATGCGGGACCCGGGATTTCGGTGGCCAAGTGGCGACTCTGCTCGAGGCTGGCCACGAATTCCTCCTCACCGCGGGCGTGCCCGCGACCCTGAACGACGCGCGCATCCGGCGCGGATAAAGCCTAGCCGCAACCCGGGTCGGAGCGCGGCTCCACCGGGCGATCACGGGTTCGCCCGTGAGCCTGCCAGACTGGACGGGCACACTGGACCGTTACGAGGTTCCGAAACGAAAGACAGGCGTGATGGAGAGCTTCCTTTTATTGATGCCGTTCGTGATCATCATGGGCGGGTTTTTTTGGTTTTCGGCGCGCCGGCAGAAGCGCATGATGCAGGCCACGATCGACTTGCACGAGTCGCTGCAGCCGGGGGACCGGGTGCACACCACGTCCGGCATGGAAGCCACCGTCACCGCCATCAGCGACGACACCGTCGACCTGGAGATCGCGCCCGGGGTGGTCACCACCTGGATGAAGCTGGCGATCCGTGACCGGATCCTGCCGGACGAACCCGATCTCGACGAAGCCGAAGACCTTGGAGAGCTAGAAGGCGAGCTGGAAGACGAAGAACCCGAAGACGCGCCGACCGAGACCCGCGCGGCCAAGGATTCCTGAGCGCGGCCTGGCCGATTACCCGCTTGCCCGAAGGGCAGGTGAACGCGACACGTAGTCTTTGCACAGTTCTTGCAAGGCTCCGTCCGGGGTAATAACAGATTCGCAAGGAGATATAAGGAACGTGGCATCGTCTTCGGCGCCGGTGCACCCTGCTCGCTACCTGTCGGTGTTCCTGATCATGCTTGTCAGCGTCTACCTGCTGGTGTTCTTCACCGGGAATGAGAAGGCCGCCCCGAAGCTCGGTATCGACCTGCAGGGCGGCACGCGCGTCACGCTCACCGCACGGACGCCGGACGGCTCTCGCCCGAGCCGCGACGCGCTGACCCAGGCGCAGCAGATCATCAGCGCGCGGGTCAACGGGCTTGGCGTGTCCGGTTCCGAGGTGGTCATCAACGGCGACAACCTGATCATCACGGTGCCCGGCAGCGACGGCAACGAGGCCCGCAACCTGGGAGAGACCGCACGGCTGTACATCCGGCCGGTGGTCCAGGCGATTCCGGCCCAGCCTCAGCCCAAGCCGCCCGCCGCTCCGGAGCCCGGTGGGCAGCCGGCGCCGGGTGGTCAGCCCGCGCCGGGCCAGCCGGCACCCGGCGGTCAGCCCGCGCCCGGCCAGCCGGCACCCGGTGGTCAGCCCGCGCCCGGTGGTCAGCCGGCACCCGGCCAGCCGGCACCCGGCGGCCAACCGGCACCCGGCCAACCGGCACCCGGCGGCCAACCGGCACCCGGCCAGCCCGGCATCCAACCCGCGCCCCCGGGTGCGCCGGCGCCCAAGCCGCAACCGCGGCCTTACCCACAGGACCCCACGCCGGCGCCCAGCCCATCCAAGTCGCCGGCACCCAGCTCCGGCGCCCCGGCACCGGCACCCGGCCCGGCACCCGCACCCAGCTCCGGAGCCCCGGCGCCCTCGACCGGAGCCCCGCCACCGGCGGAGGCGCCGCCGGGTGAGGCACCCGGGCCCCCCGATCCGCGCAAGGAGCTCGCGGAGCGCATCACCGCGGAGAAGAACTGGCGGCAGAGCACCCGCCAGGGTGTTCAGTTCCTGGCGCTGGAATACCAGTCCACGCAATGCGACAAGCCGGACATTCTGGCCGGCAACGACGACCCGAAGCTGCCGCTGGTGACGTGTTCGACCGACCATAAGGTCGCGTATCTGCTGGCCCCGTCGATCATCAACGGCGACCAGATTCAGAACGCCTCGTCGGGCATGAACCCGCGCGGCCTGGGGTACATCGTCGATCTGCAATTCAAGCCGGCCGCGGCCAGCGTCTGGGCTGACTTCACCGCCGCCCATGTCGGCACCAAGACGGCGTTCACGCTGGACTCGCAGGTCGTCAGCGCGCCGGAAATTCAGGAAGCCATCCCCGGCGGCCGCACCCAGATCACTGGGGGAGACCCACCGTTCACCGCGTCCAGCGCGCGCCAGCTGGCCAACGTCCTGAAATACGGGTCGCTGCCGCTGTCCTTCGAACCCTCGGAGGCCCAAACAGTTTCGGCGACATTGGGATTGACCTCCTTGCGCGCCGGCCTGATCGCGGGCGCGATCGGTTTGATCCTGGTGCTGCTGTATTCGTTGGTGTATTACCGGGCACTCGGAGTGCTCACGGCGTTGTCGTTAACCGCATCCGGCGCAATGGTTTTCGCGATTCTGGTGCTCCTGGGCCGATATATCAACTACACCCTGGACCTGGCCGGCATCGCGGGTCTGATCATCGGTATCGGGACCACCGCGGACTCGTTCGTCGTCTTCTTCGAACGCATCAAAGACGAGATCCGCGAAGGCCGTTCGTTCCGGTCAGCGGTTCCACGCGGCTGGGTGCGGGCCCGCAAGACGATCGTGTCGGGCAACGCCGTCACCTTCCTGGCCGCCGCCGTGCTGTACTTCCTGGCGATCGGCCAGGTGAAGGGATTCGCCTTCACCCTTGGCCTCACCACGATCCTCGACTTGGTGGTGGTGTTCCTGGTGACCTGGCCGCTGCTGTACCTGGCCTCCAAGTCGCCGACGCTGTCCAAGCCGGCGTACAACGGCCTGGGCGCCGTCCAGCAGGTGGCCCGCGAACGCCGGGCTTCCGCCCAGACAGCGGGAGGGGGATAACCGCCATGACCGCCAAGGACTCCAAAGCCAAGCCCGACGCCAAGACCCAGCTCGCTGCGGCCAAGGTCAGCGACGCCAAAACGCAGGTCGCAGAGCTGACCGGCGCCGACACCGCCGCAGCGTCGCCCCACCACAGCTTCCTGTCCCGGCTCTACACCGGCACCGGAGCGTTCGAGGTGGTGGGCCGTCGCCGGCTGTGGTACGGCGTCAGCGGTGCGATGGTCGCGATCGCGCTCCTCAGCATCCTGCTGCGCGGCTTCACGTTCGGGATCGACTTCAAGGGCGGCACCACGGTGTCAATGCCCACCGCGGGGGCGACGGGCAACGTGCAGACCGCGCAGGTGCAGGACGTCTTCCACAAAGCCCTGGGCCATGACGCCGAAGCAGTGGTCATCGTGGGCAGCGGCTCGTCCGCGTCGGTGCAGATCCGTTCCGAACACCTGGATAACGAGCAGACGGCGAAGCTCAAGACGGCGCTGTTCGACGCGTTCCAGCCCAAGGACAAGGACGGTAAGCCCAGCAAGCAGGCGATCAGCGACTCGGCGGTGTCGGGGACCTGGGGCGCCCAGATCACCAAGAAGGCGCTGTTCGCGCTGGTGGTGTTCCTGGCGTTGGTCACCTTGTACATCACCGTGCGCTACGAGCGCTATATGGCGATCTCCGCGCTGACGACAATGGTCTTCGACCTGACCGTCACCGCCGGCGTGTACTCGCTGGTGGGCTTCGAAGTCAGCCCTGCCACCGTCATCGGCCTGCTGACCATCCTGGGCTTCTCGCTGTACGACACGGTCATCGTGTTCGACAAGGTCGAGGAGAACACCCACGGCTTCCAGCACACCACCCGGCGCACCTTCGCCGAGCAGGCCAACCTGGCTATCAATCAGACGTTCATGCGCTCGATCAACACCAGCCTGATCTCGGTCTTGCCGGTGCTGTCGCTGATGGTGGTGGCGGTGTGGCTGCTCGGCGTGGGCACGCTGAAGGACCTGGCACTGGTGCAGCTGGTCGGCATCCTGGTCGGCACCTACTCGTCGATCTTCTTCGCCACCCCGCTGCTGGTCACCCTGCGTGAGCGCACCGACTTGGTGCGTACCCACAGTCGCCGCGTCGTCAGACGGCGCAACCCCGGTGCAGCGGCCACCAAAGAGAGCGCCGAGAAAACCGAGAAAGCCGAGAAAGCCGAGAAAGCCGAGAAGCCCGAACCGGCCGACGACGACTCAGCGGACGAGACCACCGAGGCTGCCACGCAGCCGGCCACCCAGGTCGCTCCCGAGGCCACCCGACCCGCGCCATCGAGCAAACCGGCGCCGGGGGCGCGGCCGGTGCGGCCCACGGGTACCCGGCGTCCGACCGGCAAGCGAAACGCCGGCCGGCGCTAACTATGGGCGGTTACCGCTGGACGCTCGTGGGTCTGACGGCGACGCTGATGGCAGCTTCCACGGTGACCGCATGTTCGAGCAGTGCGGCCGCGCATATCGACTACGTCGTTGACGGGTCACTGATCACCTACAACACCAACACCGTCGTCGGTGCCGCCTCCGCCGGAGCCCAGGCGTTCGCCCGCACCCTTACCGGCTTCGGCTATCACGGCCCCGACGGGCAGGTCGTCGCCGACCACGACTTCGGCACCGTCTCCGTGGTGGGCGGTGCTCCGCTGGTCCTCGACTATCAGATCGCCGACAACGCCGTCTACTCGGACGGCAAGCCCGTGACCTGCGACGATCTGGTGCTTACCTGGGCGGCCCAGTCCGGGAAGTTCCCCGCGTTCGCAGCCGCCACCCAGGCCGGCTACGTCGACATCGCCAACATCGAATGCATGCCCGGGCAGAAGAAGGCCCGAGTGTCGTTCATCCCGGACCGCACTGTGGTCGACTACAGCCAGCTGTTCGGCGCGACCTCGCTGATGCCGTCGCACATCATCGCCGACCAGCTGAAGGTCGACGTGACGGCGGTGCTGCTGGGCAATCAGATCCAACTGGTGGATGAGATCGCGAAGCGGTGGAACACCATCTGGGACCTCAAGCCCGGTGTCGATCTCAAACGCTTCCCGTCGTCGGGACCGTACAAGATCGAATCGGTCCTGGATGGCGGCGTCGTGGTGCTCAGCGCCAACGACCGTTGGTGGGGTCCCAAGCCGGTCACCAGGCGGATCACCGTGCGGCCGCAGGGAGCCGACATCCAGGACCGGGTCAACCATCGCGACGTGGACGTGGTCGACGTCGCGGCGGGGTCGTCGGGATCGCTTGCCACGCCGGACAACTACGAGCGCATCGACTCCCCGTCGGACGGCATCGAGCAGCTGATCTTCGCACTGCAGGGGCCACTTGCCCTGGCGCGTGAGCGCCGCGCGTTCGCGTTGTGTACCCCGCGCGACGTGATCGCCAGGGACGCCGGGGTTCCGATCGCCAATTCACGGCTGTCCCCGGCATCCGACGACGCCGTCGCCCAGGCCGACGGGGCCGCGCAGGCCGGCCAGTTCAACAAGGCGGATGCCGGCGCCGCGCGCGACGCGCTGCATGGTGCGCCGCTGACGGTACGGGTCGGCTACCAGGGGCCCAACGCGCGGTTGGCGGCCTCCGTCGGGGCGATCACCAAGGCTTGCGCTGCGGCGGGCATCATCGTGTCCGGTGTCACCATCGACTCCCCGGGCCCCCAGGCGCTGCGGGACGGCAAGATCGACGCGCTGTTGGCCAGCACCGGCGGAGCCACCGGCAGCGGATCCAGCGGATCGTCGGCGATGGACGCCTACACCCTGCACAGCGGCAACGGCAACAACCTGTCCGGCTACGCGAACCCGCAGATCGACGGGAACATCGGCGCGCTGGCAGTGTCGGCGGACCCGGCCGAGCGGGTCCGGCTGCTGAACGAGAGCGCGCCGATACTCTGGGGTGATATGCCGACGTTGCCGCTATACCGGCAGCAGCGCACGCTGTTGATGTCGAAGAAAATGTATGCCGTGAGCAAGAATCCGACCCGCTGGGGAGCGGGCTGGAACATGGACCGGTGGGCGTTACTGCAGTGAGCGTTCCGGTGGCCGAGATGATCTCGGCGTTGACGCGCAGCGTCGCCGACTTTCCGGAACCGGGTGTCGACTTCAAGGACCTCACCCCGCTGTTCGCCGACCGTCGCGCGATGGCCGTAGTGACCGACGCCCTCGCTGACATCGCATCCGGCGCCGATCTGGTCGCCGGCCTCGACGCTCGGGGGTTTCTGGTGGCCGCGGCCGTCGCCACCCGGCTGGGAACCGGCGTACTGGCAATCCGCAAGGGCGGCAAGCTGCCTCCGCCGGTGCTCAGCGAGCACTACACCCGGGAGTACGGCGACGCCGTCATCGAGATTCCGGCCGACGGGATCGAATTGCGGGACCGCCGCGTTGTGGTCCTCGACGACGTGCTGGCCACCGGTGGCACTTTGGTTGCGGCGCGTCGACTACTGGAACGCTGCGGGGCCAGCGTGACCACCGCGGCGGTGATCCTGGAACTGCCGGCGCTGGGCGGTCGCGAGGCGGTCGCGCCGTTGACCGTGCACAGCTTGAGCCGCGGGTAGCCTCGAAATAAATCCGCACGGCCCGCCGAGTGTGCGGCCTGCCGCACGTTGCCCGCCGAGTGTGCGGCCAGCCGCACGCTGGGCGCCGGGACGCCGAAAAACTCCGCATGGACCGCAATCGCCCGGCACCCGATATCCTCGATGGCGGAGGCGATTTTCGGAGGTTTGAGGTGGCGGACGACCAGAGCACGGCGCAAGCCGTTGTCGCGCCGCCCCCTGAGGCCCTCCCAGAAACCCCGGCGGTCACCGAAGCGATCCCCGAAGCCCCCGCCGAGCCGCCGGTAGAGGCGACAAAGACCACCAGCAGCGCGTCGCGGCGGGTCCGGGCCAGGCTGGCCCGGCGGATGACCGCCCGCAGCGGCGCCATCAATCCCGTGCTCGAGCCGCTGGTGGCCGTGCACCGCGAGGTCTATCCGAAGGCGAACCTGTCGCTGCTGCAGCGGGCCTTCGAGGTCGCCGACCAACGGCACGCCAGCCAGTTGCGTCATTCCGGTGACCCGTACATCACCCACCCACTGGCCGTCGCCAACATTCTGGCCGAGTTGGGCATGGACACCACCACGCTGGTCGCCGCGCTGCTGCACGACACCGTCGAGGACACCGGATACACGCTCGAGGCGCTATCCGAGGAATTCGGCGAGGAGGTGGGCCACCTCGTCGACGGGGTGACCAAACTGGACCGGGTCGTGCTGGGCAACGCTGCCGAGGGCGAGACCATCCGCAAGATGATCACCGCGATGGCCCGCGACCCGCGGGTGCTGGTGATCAAGGTGGCCGACCGGCTGCACAACATGCGCACCATGCGCTTCCTGCCGCCGGAGAAGCAGGCGCGCAAGTCCCGCGAGACACTGGAAGTGATTGCGCCCCTGGCGCATCGACTGGGTATGGCCAGCGTCAAGTGGGAGCTGGAGGACCTGTCGTTCGCAATCCTGCACCCCAAGAAGTACGAGGAGATCGTCCGGCTGGTCGCCGGCCGCGCGCCGTCCCGGGACACCTACCTGACCAAGGTGCGCACCGAGATCACCAACACGCTCAACGCGTCGAAGATCAAGGCGGTGGTGGAGGGCCGACCCAAGCACTACTGGTCGATCTACCAGAAGATGATCGTCAAGGGCCGCGACTTCGACGACATCCACGACCTGGTCGGCATTCGTATCCTGTGCGACGAAATCCGGGACTGTTACGCCGCTGTGGGGGTGGTCCATTCGCTGTGGCAGCCGATGGCCGGACGGTTCAAGGACTACATCGCCCAGCCGCGATATAGCGTGTACCAGTCGCTGCACACCACCGTCGTCGGGCCGGAGGGCAAACCGCTGGAGGTGCAGATCCGCACCCGCGACATGCACCGCACCGCCGAATACGGCATCGCTGCGCACTGGCGTTACAAGGAAGCCAAGGGCCGCAACGGGGTTCCACATCCGCACGCCGCCGCCGAGATCGACGACATGGCCTGGATGCGTCAGCTGCTCGACTGGCAGCGGGAAGCTGCCGACCCGGGCGAGTTCCTGGAGTCGTTGCGCTATGACCTTGCGGTACAAGAGATCTTCGTGTTCTCGCCCAAGGGCGACGTCTTCACGCTGCCGACCGGGTCCACACCGGTGGACTTCGCCTACGCGGTGCACACCGAGGTCGGCCACCGCTGCATCGGCGCCCGGGTCAACGGCCGGCTGGTGGCGCTGGAACGCAAGCTGGAAAACGGTGAAGTCGTAGAGGTTTTCACGTCCAAGGCGCCCAACGCCGGACCGTCGCGGGACTGGCAGCAATTCGTGGTGTCGCCCCGCGCCAAGACGAAGATCCGGCAGTGGTTCGCCAAGGAGCGGCGTGAGGAGGCGCTGGAGGCCGGCAAGGAAGTCATGGCGCGCGAGGTCCGCCGGGGCGGACTTCCGCTGCAGCGCTTGGTCAACGGCGAGTCCATGGGGGCGGTTGCCCGCGAGTTGCACTACACCGACGTGTCCGCCCTCTACACCGCGATCGGCGAAGGGCATGTGTCGGCCCGCCACGTCGTGCAGCGATTGCTGGCCGAGCTCGGCGGCATCGACCAGGCCGAAGAGGAACTCGCCGAGCGGTCCACTCCGGCGACCATGCTGCGCCGTCCGCGCAGCAACGAAGACGTCGGCGTCTCCGTCCCGGGCGCGCCGGGTGTCCTGACCAAACTCGCCAAGTGCTGCACGCCGGTGCCCGGGGACCAGATCATGGGGTTCGTGACCCGCGGCGGCGGCGTCAGTGTGCACCGCACCGACTGCACCAACGCCGCATCACTGCAGCAGCAGGCCGAGCGGATCATCGAGGTGCTCTGGGCGCCGTCGCCGTCGTCGGTGTTCCTGGTCGCGATCCAGGTGGAGGCGCTCGACCGGCACCGGCTGTTGTCGGACGTGACGCGCGTGCTGGCCGACGAGAAGGTGAACATCCTGTCCGCGTCGGTCACCACGTCCGGTGACCGGGTGGCGATCAGCCGGTTCACCTTCGAGATGGGCGACCCCAAGCACCTCGGGCACCTGCTCAACGTCGTGCGCAACGTCGAGGGCGTCTACGACGTCTACCGGGTGACGTCCGCGGCCTGACGCTTCACTCGGGCACGAATATTCACGTACAGCAGCACGCCGATCAGCACCAGCGCCAAGGCGATCAGCGCAGCGACGACGCCAACCGGCGGCGACAGCACATCGGACAGCAGACTCGGCCGTGCCGCGTGAGGGTTCGGCGGCACCGGCTGGGCCTCTGAGCTCTCGAAAGCCAGGGGCAGCGACCCGTATTTCAGGTCAGTGGCCAGCTGGCGCGCGCTCGAGGCACTGAACGGTGGGTCTCCACCACTGATCTGGGTCCGCCCGCCCGGGATCGCCTCCTGGATCACCGGGGCACTGACGACCTGCGAGTCCAGGGTGAACGCGGTCTGAGTACCGACGTGGGAGGCGGTGAAATCGGCCCAGATGGTCGCGGCGGCGGGCTTGAATTGCAGGTCGACGACATAGCCCTGGCCGGTCTGACGCCTCGCCGAGACGGCGTCTTGGATTTGGTCTCCGCCGAGGATCGACGGGGCCAGCAGATACGCCACTTTGTGGTCGGTCGAACACGTCACCAGTGGCAGCGTGGGGTCGTCGTTGCCGGCCAGAATGTCCGGCTGATCGCAGTGCGTGGCCTGCAGTTGCAGGCCCAGGAACTGGACGCCCTGCCGGGTACTCTGCCGCCACGCCTTCTCCGCGGCGACCCGCTCGGCGAGGGTCTGGTGCGGCTCGGCCGGCGCGGGCGGGGCCTGGGGCGCGGGCGGGGCCTGCCCCGGCCCCGTGGGTGGTTGTGGTGGCGCGGGTTGCGCGGGGATCGACTGGATCACCGGGCGTAGGTAGAGCCGCGCCGTCTGGCTGAGCTGCCGGACCTCGTCGGCGTTGTTTCCCGGCGCGGTGACGACCAGGTTCTGACCGTCGATGACGACCTGCGCGCCGGTGATACCGAGCCCCTTGGCCCGGGCCGCGATAATCCGCTGCGCCTGCGACAGCGCCTCCCGCGACGGTGGCGTGCCGTCGGGAGTCCGTGCCATCAAGGTGACCCGGGTGCCGCCCTGCTGGTCGACGGTGTGCTCGGGACGGTCATGGCCGGCCACCAGAACGGCCAGCAGGTAGGTGCCGATCAGCAGGGTCAGCAATGCCAGCAGCACGTTCGCCACCCGAACGCCCGCCGACCGCGCTGGCCGGTGCACGGGCACGGGGTACGCGGTGGGTGCCTGCGGCCAGGGGCCTACTGCCGCCGCCGGGGCGCCCGCCAGGGCCGCGCGGGCGTCCGCGGCCAGTTCCAGCGCGCTCTGATAGCGCTGATTGGGATCCTTCGCCATGCCGCGGGCGATCACGGCATCAAAGCCCGGCGGGACGTCGGGGCAGATGAGCGTCGGCCGTGGTGGTGGGGCGGTCAGGTGCCCGGCGACCTGCTGCTCGGGGCTGTCTCCGGGGTAGGGCCGCTGTCCGGTCAGGCACTCGTAAAGCACGCAGGCCAGCGAATAGATATCGGCGCGGTGGTCGGTGATGCCGCTGAAGCGCTCGGGCGCCATGTAGGCCAAGGCGCCGACGGTCTGACCGGTGTCGGCGGCCGCTCGCGCGATGCCGAAGTCGATGAGATACGTGAAGTCGCGCTCGGCGACCAGGATGTTCGACGGTTTGACGTCGCGGTGTATCAATCCGGCCCGGTGAGCGGCATTCAGCGCGGCGGCGACCTGCTCGACGATCACGACGGCACGCTCGGGGTGTAGTCGCCCGCCGCTCTCGAGCAGGAGAGCGCCCAGGTCGTGTCCCTCGATCAGGCGCATGTCCACGTAGAGCCGGCCGTCGATTTCGCCGTAGTTGTGGATGGGCACCACGTGCGGCTCGTTGAGTCCGGCTGCGGTGTGTGCCTCGCGCTGGAACCGCTGCCGATACTCGGGGTCTTCGGCGAGATGCGCCGACAGCAGCTTGATGGCGACGACACGGTCGGTGTCGTTGTCGTGGGCGCGGAAGACTTCGCCCATCCCGCCGCGGCCCAGCACGTCGAGAAGCTGGTACCGACCGAATGAACCTGCTGAAGGACTCGTCACCGGCAGCCCATCAGTCCAGCCGCACCGATGTGATCGTCACCGGGGTGACAGGAGTCCCATCCTCACCGCCCCCGACGACGCCGGCCTTGGCGATCTTGTCGATGGTCGCCAGGCCGGTGTTGTCGATCGTGCCGAAGACCGTGTACTGCGGTGGGAGCTCGGAGTCCTCGTAGAGCAGAAAGAACTGGCTGCCGTTGGTGTTGGGTCCGTTGGTCGCCATGGCCAGCGTCCCGCGCGGGTACAGGACAGGCTGGCTCAACGCGGGGTCGCCGGGTTGGTACTGGTTCACCGGGTATTCGTCGGCGAAGTTGTATCCGGGGCCGCCGTTATCGGCTCCGCCGCATTGCAGCACGCGGAGCTTCGGCAAGGTGGTCAGTCGCTGGCACTGCGTGCCGTTGAAGAACCCCTGTTGCGCCAGGCTGGTGAAGCTGTTCACCGTGCACGGGGACTTGCCGTTGGCGAGCTGCAGCCCGATGTCGCCTTGGTCGGTGACCATGCTGACCGCGACCTCGGCCGGATCGGTGGCCACTCTGCCCGATCGGGGCGGCTGCGCCGGCCTGGCGCCCGGCTCGGGTGACGTCGGGTACTGACAGTCGGCACCCAGGTCACCCCGCGGGTTGAACGGCGGCAACAAAGGCACATTCGGCGGCGGTTCGGTGGATTCCGCCGTCCCGGTCGGTGCTTTGGATTCCGCCGGGCGTGCGGCATTCTCGTTGTGCGCGATCATCGCCAGCACAGCGGCCACCGCGGCCAGAGCCAGAAGGGGTCCGGCGATCAGACCCGTGACCAAGATTGCCGGTCTGCGTCTCGCGTGTGGTTGGGGCGTTGGCGTCACCGGGCCCCACGGGTCGGGTTCCTGCGGAACGTCGCGGGTGGATGCCATGGACAGCGGCGGCAGGTTCGATCCCGCCAGAGCCGCTTTGGCAGCGTTGGCGAGTTCCGTTGCGGACTGATAGCGCTCGTCGGGATCTTTGGCCATGCCCCGGGCGATCACCTCGTCGAATGCCGGCGGTAGGCCTGGTGCCATGGTCGACGGTTGTGGCGGCGGGGTGTGCAGGTGTCCGGCGAGCTGCTCTTCGTAGGTGCTGCCAGGGTACGGACGGCTTCCGGTCAGGCATTCGAATAGCACGCAGGCCAGCGAATACACGTCGGCCCGCAGATCCGTTGTGCCCCTGAAGCGTTCGGGGGCCATGTAGGCCATGGTGCCCATGGTGTGCCCGGTGTTGGTGAGGGTGGTGTCGGTCACGGTGCGGGCGATCCCGAAGTCGATCAGGTAGACGAAATCTCGTGCGGTGGCGACCAGGATGTTCGACGGCTTGACATCGCGGTGTACCAAGCCCACATGGT
Organism: Mycobacterium sp.; assembly: GCF_035499775.1. Lineage (GTDB taxonomy): Bacteria > Actinomycetota > Actinomycetes > Mycobacteriales > Mycobacteriaceae > Mycobacterium. The sequence continues at coordinate 16,648 of NZ_DATJYB010000435.1, forward strand.
GGGCGCTGTCCAGTGCGGCCGCGACCTGTTCGACTACCGCGACCGCTTGCGCGGGGTTCAGCCGGCCACCGTTTTCGGTGATGAAACCGCGCAGGTCGCGACCCTCGATCAGCCGCATGTCGACATAGAGTTGGCCGTCGATCTCGCCGTAGCCATGGATGGGCACTATGTGCGGGTCGTTGAGACTTGCCGCTGTGCGTGCCTCGCGGCGGAACCGTTCCTGATACTCGCTGTCCTCCGCCACCTGCGCGGGGAGCACCTTGAGAGCCACCACCCGGTTGGTGCTCGCGTCATAGGCGCGGAACACCTGCCCCATGCCGCCACGGCCTAATGCGCCCTGCAATTCGTATCGTCCGAATGTGTCTGGGGTCCCCACCCCACGACCATAAGCGGTTGGGGTTCAGTCTTTAAGCACCGACTGGATGACCGTTTCGATGGCCGGGGGTCCGTCGTCACCGCCGCCGGCGACGCCGCCCTTGGCGATTTTGTCCAGGGTGGCCAGCCCGTCGTCCTGTATCTTTCCGAAGACGGTGTAGTCGGGCGGCAGTACCGAATCCTGGTAGACCAGGAAGAACTGGCTGCCGTTGTCGTGCTGTTGCGGGCTGTGGGCCATGGCGATGGTGCCGCGGGGATAAAGGACGGGCTGGTCCAGCTTGGGGTCGTTAGGCGGGAACTGGTCGGTGGGGTACTCGTTTTCGAACTGGTAGCCGGGCCCGCCGCCGCCCTTGCCCGTCGGGTCGCCGCATTGGAGCACTCCCAGGCCGGGGGACGTGGTCAGCCGGTGGCACTTGGTGCCGTCGAAGAATTTCTGGTTGGCCAGGCTGAGGAAACTATTCACCGTGCAGGGTGACTCGTTGTTGGCCAGCAGCAGGCCGATATGGCCCTGGTTGGTGACCATGCTGACGCTCACCGTGGCCGGGTCGGTCGGGACTTTGCCGGTGTGCGGCAGCTGGGCGGGCTTGGCGGCCTTGTCTTGTGACGGCGGGTACTGACAGTTGGCGCCCAGGTTGGCCGGCGGCTGAAACGCCGGCAGGGGCGGAGCCATGGGCTTGCTCGGCGGCGCGCTACTGCTGGTCGTAGCGGCGGTAGTGCTCTTGTGGTCGTCTTTGTTGAACACCACGACGGTGACGATCGCGGCGATCACGGCCACTGCGGCGACGGCGATTCCTGCGATCGTCAACTGCCGCCGCCGTCGGGCCTGCTTGGCGCGGCGCTCCAGCTGCCGTTCGAGTTTGCGTTTGGCTGTCGCACGTCGCTGTTGGTTGGTCGGCACGGCCGCTATCTTTCCATGACGGCCCGCATCGTCGTCCGGGGCCAGGGATGGGAAACTGGGAACCGTGTTGATCACCGGATTTCCCGCCGGGTTGCTGGCCTGCAACTGTTACGTGCTGGCCGAGCGGCCGGGCACCGATGCCATCATCGTGGACCCGGGTCAGCGTGCGATGGGCCAGCTGCGGCGCATCCTCGACGAGAATCGGCTGACGCCCGCGGCGGTGCTGATCACTCACGGGCACATCGACCACATGTGGTCCGCGCAGAAGGTGTCCGACACGTTCGGCTGTCCCACCTACATTCATCCCGAGGACCGGTTCATGCTGACCGACCCCATCTACGGCTTCGGCCCGCGGGTGGCGCAGCTGTTCACCGGGGCGTTCTTCCGGGAGCCCAAGCAGGTCGTCGAGCTGGACCGCGACGGCGACAAGCTCGACCTGGGCAGCGTGTCCGTCAACGTCGACCACACTCCGGGGCACACCCGCGGATCGGTGTGCTTCCGCGTGCATCAGGCCGCCAAGGACGGCGCCGACGTGGTGTTCACCGGCGACACGCTGTTCGAGCGTTCGATCGGCCGCACCGACCTGTTCGGTGGCAGCGGGCGGGACCTGTACCGCTCCATCGTCGACAAGCTGTTGGTGCTCGACGACCAGACCGTGGTACTACCCGGACATGGCAACCGCACCACCATCGGCGCCGAGCGCCGCCTCAACCCCTTCCTCGAAGGCCTGTAAGCGGTGAGCGAATTCGCTTCGTTTTCTGGCCCCAAGGGAGTCCCGGACTATGTCCCGCCGGACTCGGCCGAGTTCGTCGCGGTACGCGACGGCCTGCTGGGGGCGGCCCGCCGAGCCGGCTACAGCCACATCGAGCTGCCGATATTCGAGGACACCGCACTGTTCACCCGCGGCGTCGGGGAATCCACCGACGTGGTGACCAAAGAGATGTACACCTTCACCGACCGTGGCAACCGCTCGCTGACCCTGCGGCCCGAGGGCACTGCCGGGGTGGTGCGCGCGGTGATCGAGAACGGCCTGGACCGCGGTGCGCTGCCGGTGAAGCTGTGTTATGCGGGCCCGTTCTTTCGTTACGAGCGGCCGCAGGCCGGCCGCTACCGCCAGCTGCAGCAGGTCGGCGTCGAGGCGATCGGGGTTGACGACCCGGCGCTGGACGCCGAGGTGATCGCCGTCGCCGACGCCGGTTTCCGGTCGCTGGGCCTGGACGGATTCCGGTTGGAAATCACCTCACTGGGCGACGAGAGCTGCCGTCCGCAGTATCGAGAGCTGTTGCAGGACTTCCTTTTTGCGTTGGACCTCGACGAGGAGACCCGACGGCGCGCCGAGATCAACCCGTTGCGGGTGCTCGACGACAAGCGTCCCGAGGTGCGCGCGATGACGGCCGAGGCGCCGGTGCTGCTCGACCACCTGTCCGACGAAGCCAAGCAGCACTTCGACACCGTGCTCGCGCATTTGGACGCGTTCGGGGTGCCGTACGTGATCAACCCCCGCATGGTGCGCGGGCTGGACTACTACACCAAGACCACGTTCGAGTTCGTGCACGACGGCCTGGGCGCCCAGTCCGGCATCGGCGGCGGCGGCCGGTACGACGGGCTGATGGCTCAACTCGGCGGACAAGACCTGTCCGGCATCGGATTCGGGCTCGGCGTGGACCGGATCCTGTTGGCACTGCGGGCCGAAGGTCGCAGCGCGGGGTCCTCGGCGCGCTGCGACGTCTTCGGGGTGCCGCTGAGCGACGCGGCCAAGCTGCGGCTGGCGGTGCTGGCGCGGGAGTTGCGGGGTGCCGGCGTCCGCGTCGACCTCGCGTACGGCGACCGCGGGCTCAAGGGGGCGATGCGCGCCGCCGACCGTTCCGGTGCCCGCTTCGCGCTGGTCGCCGGCGATCGTGACCTGGAGGCCGGCACGGTCGGGGTGAAGGATCTGGGCAGCGGCGATCAGGTTTCGGTGCCGCTGGATTCGGTTGTGGGTGAGGTGCTTTCGCGGCTGAACGCCTAGGCGTACTCGGATTCACTTCTGTCACTTCGGTTTCAGCGCCCGCCATGCGATCATGACGAAATGGCGTTCCCGTCACAGACACCTGATCATCGGCGCCGCAAGAAGCAGAAGTCAGCGCTGGGCGTTATCCTTCTTTTCGCCCTGGCCTTTGCATTCACCGTCGGGCTCAATGTCCTCTTCTACGGCCTAGATAACAAGAAAGGTGGCACGCCCACCGTCGCGTGGCTCGGTGTAGCCATGGTTTTGCTGAGCGTGCTGATCGCCGTCGGTTGGTGGATCAGAGCGCTCGCGGGGGCCAAGAAGGACCGCGCGCTGCGAGAGCGCGGCACTGTACGGCGTGAAATCATCCGGCCGCGGCCCTCGGACGGCATGCTCCCGCATTTCGACGAATGGTTCCGCGTAGGCGCGAGTATGCGGTGCCAGTACAACCCGGCAAATCCCGACAAGGTGCTGGTGTTCCCCTCCGCCGCGCCGGGTGACCGGATTTCGTACAACGAATTCATTGGTGCCGGATCGGACTATCTTTGGTTCTCCTCGGCGACCTGAAGCCAAAACCCATGAGCGAACGTTAGTTCTTCTTGAGCTCCTCGGCGAGCATCACGATGATGCCACTGGGACCGCGGATGTACGTGAGTTTGTAGACGTCCGCATAGGTCGCGACGCCGCGAAGCGGACGGCAGCCGTGCCTTGCGGCTATCTCAAGGGCTTCGTCGATGTCGTCGACTGAGAACGCGACGCGGTGCATGCCAATCTCGTTGGGACTGGTGGGCTTCGACTCGATCGCCTCGGGGTGGATGTACTCGAAGAGCTCGAGGCGACCGTGACCGTCTGGCGTCTGGAGCATCGCAATGTTGGCGTGGTTGCCATCAAGGCCAACGGCAGTGTCGGTCCATTCACCACTGACCGTGTCACGACCGATTACCGTGAGACCGAGGTCGGTGAAGAAGGCGATCGTTGCTTCGAGGTCGCGGACGGCGATGCCGACGTTCTCAAGTTTGATGGCCATGCCTGGCATGCTATCGATGGATCATCAAGCCTTGACAGACCGAGATTCTGGCCGCCCACGGGGAAATCCAGCGGACCATAGACACGGCGCCTTGCCTCGAAGAAACATTGGGAGACAACTGCTTTCGAACCCGTGAAGCGCAGGCGCACGCCGATCCCGTTCTGCCCTCTCGGCAGGAACCTCGCGATCTCACAGTTTCTTCAACCCGCGCAAGACCTTGAAGAATGGTGCCGCGGTGGCCAGGCTCTTGCGTAGCTTGGGCTGCAGCATGCTGAGGCTGGCGGCCGCCAGGTAACGCAGCCCGTGGTCGCGCCACTCGGCGGCCTGGTCGATCACATCCTCCGGTGTCCCCGTTAGAAGTACATCCTTCAATAGCGACACCGGAACTCGTCGTGTGTAGGACAGCACGGTCTCTTTGTCCAGTGTTTGCGGAAGAAAGTCTTGGCCGCCGGTGAAGTTGCTTCCCAGTGGATGCTCCACGCCGTGCTTCGCCCAGTGTTCGGCCGGAACATTGAGTGCAAAGGCCTTCGCGGCGGTGGAATTCAACGTTTCGTCGACCTCGTCGCGGCTGCCGCCAGTGACGACAAACAGCCAAACCGCCGGGATGATCGACATGGGGTCGCGGCCGGCGTCGGACGCTGCCGTGCGCACCGCTTGCAGGCCCTGTGCATAGTCTTTGGGAATTGGCACCATCGCCGGGAACCAGGCATCGGCGTAGCGGCCGGTGGCCCGTAGCATGCGCGGCCCGTGGGCGGCGACCCAGATCTCAGGCCACTTGCCGCGGTAGGGCGGGAGGTCAAACAGCGCATTATGCAGCGGAAAGTACGGCGAATCACGCGAGACGAGTTCGCCGCCGGAGTCCCACAGGGCGCGGATGGTGGCGATTGCCTCTTCGAATCGCGCCACCGGCTTGGTCCAGTCGACGCCATACGGTTCGTTGCCCTCGCGCTCTCCTACGCCAATGCCGAGGATCGCACGGCCCCGGGAAATCAGATGCAGCGTCGCGGCGGCCTGTGCGGTGACCGCGGGGTTGCGGCGACTGGCGTCGGTGACGCCGACACCGAGCCGCACCCGGCCGAACCGGCTGCGAGCGGCAAGATGTCCGAGCAGCGTCCACGGCTCGAGGCAGGCGTCGATCTTCGGGGCAAGTTTCGCCACGCCGAGGTACTCCGGTGTGTAAATCGACCGGGGAAACAGTGCGTTGAGGTGATCGCCCACCCAGTAGGCGTCAAGACCGGCCGCCATGGCGGTCAGGTAATCGCTGCGGGCAAGCGCCGTCGCCGAGTAGCGCGAATTCAGGATCTGATTGGCCAGTGCCACACGAAATCCACTCATAGCTGACATGGTCGCAGCGTCGCACGGCACAGGACGGATGTTTAGAGTAAGCGGCTACCGCACTGGGCCGAGGGCGCGCAAAATGCCTGGTATTGCGGCTTGTCGGTGTACCCATGCCCTCGGAAACCTTGGGGCCGAAGCGATTCGGCGCCGACGCCACTGATGGACCGACACCAGGCCGCGCCAGTCCGTTTCCAGTGGCCGATCGTTGCGGGCAGCCAGCCCCGAGTCGTGGCGCTCGGCAGCGACCCATCCTTATTGATCGGCCCGATAATGGCGTCCGGCGCCGGCAGCGTGGCCCCCCGAAAGGGCGCCCGCCGCCAACCGATCTTTGCCTCGAACTGTGCGCTGCTCGATAACGCCTCGGAGCGAGGAGTTGTCGGCCCGTTTTTGCAGGCGGAGTTATGATTTGTCTTTCGCCAGAGCGTCACTGCAGCCCTGAATCCATTCCTGCGCATTGAGCCCCTGAGCCTGCTGCGTCGACCAGCTGCCGCATATGGTGTTGGCTCCCATCAAGGCGGCCTGCTGTTTGGCCAGGCTATTCCCGGACGCCCACTTGTAGCCGGCGTCGTATGACTGGCTGTGACCACCGGCTCCGCAGGCGGCGACGGACAGGGCGGTGAGCAGGCCAGCGGCGGCGAGCATGATCTTCATGGCCCTGGTGTTCGGATGGCGGTCCGTTGTGGTGACCGGTGACAGCGTTGCACTGTATGGCGTAGTCATGATCATTTTCTCCAATCTGGGGTTTGATTTGCATTTCTCGGGCGCTGAATTGTTAATTCGATCGCCGAATTCGGCAGCGCCTTTCATTGTCGGAGGCGTGCGGGCAAGTCAATTTCGCTTTCATTCGATCGAGTTAGTAATCCGCCGCCCGTCCTCGCGACAACATTTTGGCGGCGGACCTCTTGGAGAATTCTTGGACTCGGCGGCCCAGGTGGTAGCCCTTCGGGACAAAGTCGTCGCCGGGAACCCAGCGGATCGGGCGCTCCGCGCAATACGCGCAGGTTAGCCGATGTATACCAGCCACGTCGCCGGTAGCATCGGCTCATGGCTGCGAAATTCGAGATGGATCCCGACGCCACACGAGCGGGCTTGGCTAGCGCCGGCTTGACGCGGGCTCAGGCGGTTAGCCGGGGTCTTCCTACACCTCCGCAGATCGATAACTATACCGCCGTCTACATGGCGACACTGATCAACGTGCTGAGTGGGTGGGCTATAGAGCTAGAAGCGTTAACGGGCCACGGATTAGCGGCTAGTGCTGGCAGCACCAGTGCGGTCGCGGCCGCCGAGGCTTCATCCGCGGCATCTTTGACGACCTAGCAAGGGATTAATGAATGGTATCGCCGTGGTCGCCGCCGGGGTCCTCATCATCAGGCGCCGTGCCTCCGTCGCAGGCGCCTGATCCGGGTTTCAGCTTGCCGGCCGCGCCGGCCGTAGCGCCTCCGACCGCGAGTGGGCCCTCTGCTCGGGGCCGTTGGACCCGTATCTGGGGCGCGGCGGTCGTGCTGGTGTGTGTGATCGCCGCGACTGCGGCCATCACGTACGCGGTGACCAAGGGCAACGGGGCAACCCCGTCGGCATCGCCGACAATACCGGCGCCAATGACCGCGCCAGCCGGCCCTCAGCCGCAGTACAGCCCCGCCGACCAAGCCGCCGCAAAACAACGGCTATGCCAAGTATTTGACGTCTCCACACGCGGACAGCAAGGACACGGCGGCGTGCGAAACAACGGAGAACTCAACGTACCAGTGGTGTTGCGTGGCGTCGGAAGCATTGTGGGGGTTCAGGCTGCGCTCTCGCCAGCGACCCCGCCCGAGGTGGCCTCGGCTGCGAAGAGGTACATCGACGCCGAGGTTGACCTGAACAACGCGGCATTGGGCAACACCGGGATCGATGAACTCAAAAGGCTCAACGACGTCGCCAATGCAGCAACGGACGGGCTTGCCGATGCGTGTGGGCTGCCGCACTGATGGCTGCTGTCAATTCCGCGTCGCCGGGTCCGCCCGCGTGGGAGGACCGGCACCGCTGGATCGCCGATCAACTCTTGAGACAAGTGATCGCCGCTAAGCCGGCCCCCGACGGGTTCGTGCCACATGTGGGGATGCCCGGCGGTGGAGATATCCCGAAACCGTCGGGGTTGTACACGTATGCGCTGCTTGATCCTGGCGTGTGGCCAATGGCCTCAGAGTCGGCGTGGTCGAAATTTGCCGATGATCTGGGGACCGCGGCAAAGCAGCAGGAAGCTGCGGCGGACGACGCCAGAGCGACCGCCGATCTGGTCTTCCACGAAAACTGGACCGACGGCGATGCCCAAGCTGCCGCGGTTGCGCACTACCGGCAAGAAGACGGCCTGCATGGCCGTGGCGTCGATCTGATTAACAAGGGCGCTAGTGGAGTGCGCACGATTAGTGAGGACATTCGCAGTGCGAAGCGCAAAATGCGCGAGGCACACGACACTGCCACACGAGAGATCGAAAATTCGCTGCGAACGAATCATGGCTCGCCGGTGGGCGTCAGCTTGATCGTCGCTAAGGCACGGACCGAAATCAGCGGCTACGGGGTTGAGTTGCTGGGCTACGTCACGGGTCAAACAGCGCCACTCGGATTCGGGCCATTCCCCCAGGAAGGGCCCACGGGCCCCGGAAGCGGACCGCCTCCCCAGGGAGGTGACCGCCACACGGACTTGCCAGTGGGCACGACCCCGGACGGCGATGGCGTGCCCGGACCGTTCCCGCCGCACAGACACCCAGACGTGCCAAGCGGCGGCAGAGACATCACTGGTGACGGCAGAGCCAAGCCGGAACCAACGGGTCCCTTCATGCCGTCGATGCCGTCAGTGCCGTCGATGCCGTCGATGCCTTCGCTTGGTGGTTCTGGGTCGCCGTTGAGTGGTCTGGGCAGTGGCGGGCTCGGGCCGTTGTCGGGCTTGATGGGTGGTTTCGGGCCGGGTGGCTTGATGGGTACGGGCGGCAATTTCGCTAATCCGGCCGGGCTGCAAGGTCAGGCGGCACAGGCGATTTCTCAGGCGATGAATTCGCAGTTCGGCAGTGGGTTGGCCGCTGGGGCCGGTGGCATGGCGCCAGCCTTGGCTGCCGCACAGCAGGCCGTGCCCAAAGCCCCGCTGGGGCCGTTGGCGGCCCCGGTGGGCGAGACCGCGCCGGTGTCGGCGGCGCCGGTGTCGGCCGCGGTTGCTCCCGCGGCGGCGGAGGCGCCGTTGGCGGCCCCAGCCGGCGGTGGGGGGATGGGTGCGCCGATGACGCCGTATGGGTCGGTGTTGCCGCCGAGTGCGGCAACGACACCGACTGGTGGCGGGGCGTTGGGATCGGTGCCGCCTCCGCCGCCCCCCAACGTTCCCCCCGGTGGGGGCGGTGCTGGTGGTCCGGGTTTGGTGCCGGCGGCGGTGCGTGATTCGACTCCGACGCGGGTGCGTCGGGAGACCTCGATGACCGATTTGGAGTTGGCGCGCGCGACGGTGGCCGATCTGGCGGCCGCGTCGTGTGTGGTCAATCCGGGTCTGGACTGGGCGGTGGCGATCGCGCGGGGTGCCTCGGGGTTGCCGGAGATGTGGATCGCCACCAACGAGGGTGCGGGCTATATCCCGGTGGGGGTTTATCTGCCGCGTAGCGCGCCGCTGGCCGCGGGGCTGGACGCCGATTTCGATGCGCGTTGGTTTGGCTGGTTCAACCCGGCCGAGACGGCGTTGCGCGCGATCCGCGATCGCGGGGACGTGGTGTCGGCGATCGCCACGACGTGGGTGACCCGCTCGGAGTTGATCAGCGATGCGGTCGAGGATGTGGCGTTGGGGGTGGCCCCGTCGGGTGGTCCTACCGATGCCGAGGCGTCGCGGTTGACCCGGGGTCGTTCGCATCGGTTGGAAACGGTGAATCCGGCACTGTTCGACACGTTGCAGCATGCTGATGTCGCCGACGTCGACGAGTACTGCCGTGAGGTCACCCAGGCGGTGGCTTTTGGGGCGGGCCCGGAACTGTCGCCCGCGGCGGTGTCGGTGGCCCGCTTGCTGGTGTCGGGGCGCGTCCCGTCGGTGAAGGAGTGGGCGGTGCTGCGCCGAGAGTACGAGTCGGCGCGGTTGCTGGCCGGCTCGCAGCGTCCGGGGCTGACCGGGATCGAGGAGCCCGACGCGGTGGTGCGGTATATGGCCGACTACGCGTTCTGCCGTCGTCTGGAGACGCTGCTGTGCTGGGAGAGCGCACCCGCCGACATCGTCTACGCCGCACGAGCAGCCGAAGTGGTCCTGCCGTTCGGCGCGGTCATGGTCTGAGTTCTATTGCGCGGCAGCGCATCTGCGCGATTCGCGGGCACCACCATGTCCAGCCGTCCGCCCCCGGCTCAATTCGGATTCGAGTCGAGGTGCTGTTGTCCACACACCGCTGCGCAAATTTGCCGTTTCTGGTTTGCGATGGCTGCTGCTGTAGCCGGCTGCCGACGCTGTGGTCTCAGAGGTCCGTCTCAGTGGTCGTTGTCGGTCACACCAACTTCCTGCTCGCTGGGCTGCGCGGGACGCCCCCAGCTACTGGCGACGCCACGGTGTTCACCGGCGCTACGCGTACAGGCGGCAGCGCTCGACGAGGATCTGCGCCAGCCGTTCCGGCTCGCTGACCATCGGGCAGTGGCCGGTGTCCATCGCGAAGAGTGTCTGCACGCCCCCGAGCGCATCGATGTATTGGCGCTGCATTTTCACTGAGAGCGCACGGTCTCGCAGGGTCAGGATCCAGGTGCGCGGAACGTCGTCGGGCATTCGCTGCCGCGTCACCTTCTCTCCCAGGATCCGGGCGGATTCCGGGTATACCTTGCCGGCCATGAATTTCCTTCGGGCGCGGGGGATTCCGTTGAGGAGCGCGAACCGGACCCCCAGGGCTCGGGTTTGACTCAGCCCGCCTTTCCTCGCTTTGCGCCGAGCGGTGGGTGCGAACGGCCCGGTCAGCGAGTCCGCGAGTGACTTGCCCTCGGGAGGGACGAACGCTGTCGCGAGGACCAGCTCGCGCACCCTCGACGATCCGAGCTGGGTGACTACGCCGGGGACGATCAGTCCGGCCAGCGAATGGCCGACAAGAACG
>NZ_DATJYB010000436.1:0-3992 GCF_035499775.1 Mycobacterium sp.
AGCGCGCCGTCGGGCCGGGCAGTCGCCAAATGTCCGTACAGCGGGCGCTCCAGCAGGTCGTCGTATCCGGCGGGAACCGCAACCATATTCGCTCCTATCGTCAGTAGTCGGCGGGCTGGTTGAAGATGATCGCGAGGCTGACGATCTTGCCGTCACGCACGCTGAAGTAGTTCGTCAAAACGAGTTCGTCGGGCAGATTGGTCCGGTCGAACGTCCCGTCGTAGGCTCCGCGCACCACGGTGTCGCCGTAATGGTCGAGCACCCCGCGAACTTCGATCGTCACCTTGTCGCCGACCATCTCCTTGGCCACCCAGCGGCGGATGGCGTCGATTCCGACGAATTCGCGGTGGTTGTCGTTGACGTAGGCATCTTCCGCAAACGTGGCGACCGCGCGATCGGTGTCCGCGGAGTTGATCGCCTCGATGTGTTCGGCGACGATCCCGGTCAGGTCGGTCTCTTTCATGCTGGTGTCTCCCAGATCGTGGCCGGCGCGGTGTTGCAGCCGGTGATCCCACCGTGCGCGCTCACCTCGTGGGCGAGTCAAGGCGTGTTCGGGGGATGAGTCTCCCCCAGGGGGAGACTGCACACTGAAGTCATGAGTGCACCCGCGCTGTTAGCCATCGGGGACTTCTCCCGTGCCACGCAGTTGAGCGTGAAGATGCTGCGCCACTACCACCAGATCGGGCTGCTCGAGCCCATCAACATCGACCGTGCTACCGGCTACCGCCGTTACAGCACCGACCAGATCTCGACAGCACAGATCATTCGCCGTTTCCGGGCGCTAGAAATGCCGCTTGACGAGATCCGCACCGTCATTAGCACCACCGACATTCGTCACCGCAACGAACTGATCAACGCGCACCTTACTCGGCTGGAATCCCAACTCGCGCACACCAAACGGGCCGTCGAGACGCTACGTGAACTGCTTGAGCCCGGGCCTGCTGCCGAAGGCCGGATAGGCTACCGCAGAGTCGCAGCGACCGAGGCGCTCGCGATCAGCGAGGTCGTCGACCTAAGTGATGCGCTGACCTGGTTCCAAGGAGCACTCGCCGAGCTGTACGCCACAGTTACCGCTCAAAACGCGCGCATCAGCGGAACGGCCGGGGGCGTCTTCGCCGCCGAGCTAATCGCCGATGAACGAGGACTGGCAACCGTTTTCGTCCCGTTCGCCGGCGACATCCGACGCACCGGACGCCTCACCGAACTGGTGGTACCCGCCGCCGAACTGGTCACCGTCGTGCACGCCGGCTCGTATCACGACTTTGATTTGGCCTACGGCGCTCTGGCTACCCATGTTGCCCAGCACGCGATCCCGGTCGACGGGCCCATTCGCGAGTACTTCCTCGTCGGCCCCCAAGACACCCGCGACGAAACGGCCTGGCGCACCGAAATTGGGTGGCCAGTCTTTCACACCACTAGTGCATAAGCGTGCTCGCGCCCCATCAACGGTGCAGAGTGAACGGCACTCCAACGTCGTGTTCTACGTTAGGAAGTGACGTGCTGGCATCCGGGCGCGGCCGACAGGGCCCGGAGTTCCTCGAGCGCTCTGGCAGAGGCGCTGCCGCGCTCGGCGCGATAAGTCATCATGTGCTGACCGCCGGACGTCGGCGAGGCTTTCGAAATCGCTTCTAACTAACCCATTTCGAGCTGAATTGTCTTGTCGGCCCCCCGGGAGACGACCAGGTGGGTTTCAATGTCCGGGTGGTGCAGGGCCTGGAGGGTCGCCCAGCCCAGTTGTGGCGCGCTGGAGCCGGTGACGCCGATGATCAGTCGTTGCCGTTGCATGGGTTGTGCCTCCTCCGGGTTCATTTGCAATGTATTACCTAAACCGAAAAACTCGGATGTGCTCAACCTGGTGAAGGCCACTACTCGCGGCGCAAAGACGCCGATGACTCCTGCCAGATGTTCCAGTTGTGCCACGGCAGCACGGCTCTCGTAGCTGACTGTAAACGGACTGTGCGGTGCCGTTGCACGTTCCGTCCCCGTAGCGGGGCCAGTCGGGGATCGGGGTGGACTGACGGTAGGCGATTGACGTGAGCGGATGCCTACAATGACGTGCACTACTGCAGCAGTCCGGTAAGGAACAGACGGGACACCCAGTGGCGTCTTCACTCGGCCTTTCTGACGTCGGTGGCCAGTCGCTGGTCGCTCCGCCGATTCGCGGACGCGTGGGCGAGCCGAAGGTCGCCCCTCAAGTCACCAAAGAAGTCGTCGACGACGGGTCCGGCGGGATGGCGCTGGCGACCAGTGAGTGGAACGAACAATCGCACATTGTTTTACCGCACGAGATACGACGAGAGGATGAGCGCTGTGACTACTGTCCGAGCAGCGGCGGTTCAACTGAGCCCCGTGCTTTACAGCCGCGAGGGCACCGTGGAGCGCGTTGTCGCCAAGATCGACGAATTGGCAACGCGGGGAGTGCAATTCGCGACATTTCCGGAGACCGTTGTTCCCTACTACCCATATTTTTCGTTTGTGCAGCGCCCGTTCGAGATGCTCGCCGAGCAAACACGGTTGATGCGGGAGGCGGTCACCGTGCCATCGTCGGCGACGCGGGCGATCGCCGACGCCGCGGGCCGCGCTGAAATGGTCGTCTCTATCGGCGTGAACGAACGCGACGGCGGCTCACTGTTCAACACCCAACTGCTTTTCGATGCCGACGGAACGCTGATCCAGCGTCGCCGCAAGATCACCCCCACGTATCACGAGCGCATAGTTTGGGGCCAGGGCGATGGCAGTGGACTTCGAGCCGTGGACAGCGCGGTGGGTCGCATCGGCCAGTTGGCCTGTTGGGAGCATTACAACCCGCTGGCCCGATACGCGATGATGGCTGACGGCGAGAAGATCCACTCGGCGATGTTCCCGGGCTCCATTTTCGGCGACTTGTTCGCTCGACAGACCGAGGTCCAGGTACGCAATCATGCGCTCGAGTCGGGCGTCTTCGTGGTGGTGGCGACCGCCTGGCTCGATCCCGATCAGCAAGGTCAGATCATGGCTGACACCGGCTGCCCGGTGGGCCCGATTTCGGGTGGCTGCTTCACCGCGATCATCACACCGCAAGGCGAGCTGCTCGGTGATCCCCTGCGCTCCGGTGAAGGCGAGGTGATCGCGGATTTGGACTTCGCGCTCATCGACAAACGCAAGGCTTTCATGGACTCCCGCGGACACTACAGTCGGCCCGAATTACTCAGCCTGCTCATCGATGAGACGCGCAGCGCCCACGTCCATAAGCGGCAGCCTCCTTCGCCGGTCGTCGCCGACGTCTCCCACGTCGACGAGAGCGACCATGTCGGAACTGATTCGCGGGGAACACACGATTCGGCAGGTGCCAGATGACGTATATGGGAAGGCCCTACTACCCGTTGTGGTTGGACAACCTGGCCGACGACGTCACCCTGGAGGCCGCGGCTATGGACGGCACCGCGCGCGGCCCCGAAGACGTCCGTTTCATCCTGGTCAAAGCTCGCGAACAGTATGAGCACCAGGAATTCAACTACGCCGGCCCCTGCGGCGAGAGCAGTTTCCTCGAGGACTACTCAAGCTCGGTGCGCGGGATGCCGACCCATGTTGTCGTGCTGGTCACCTTCAACGACGACGGGCAGACCCAGCACGTCGTGGTGAATCATCGGCCACGCAGCGCGATGCTGCAGTTTTCCCGCTTGATGCTGGAGACCTTCTCCGGGACCCCGTATGCGAAGCACTGGGAAGGCACCCCGTAAGGGGCGACAGGAGGCGCACCATGGCATCGACATATCTGGGGAAGCCTTACTACCCGGCGTGGCTGGACAATCTCGCCGACGACGTGACCGGGGAGGGTCCGGCGTGGGACGGCGCTATCGAGGGCGCGGCGGCGGTCCATGAAGTGGTGGTCGCCGCAAAAGAGATCTACGAGTTTCAGGAGTTCCGCTACGCCGGCCCGTGCGGGAAAACAGTTTCCTCGAGGACTACACCGCATCGGTCCGCGGTGTGCCCCTATACGTCATCGTCCTGGT
>NZ_DATJYB010000437.1:0-3647 GCF_035499775.1 Mycobacterium sp.
GGGCCGCCTCCCTGGCCGAGGCCGCGGCCGCCGCGGCGGCGCTATCGGGCTCGGGCGCCTTCTTCTTGGCGCGGCCGCTGGCGCTGGTGCTCATCGTCGAGCTGGATCCTAGGCCGGGGCCCACTACATACGGAGGGGCAAAACCCGCCGCAGCCGCGGCCGGGGGCGGCGGCGGCGGTGTCGCTGCCGCCGGAGGCGCGGGGGGGCTAGAAGGCGTGGGCGCGGGCGCTTGCGCCGTCAAAGGGGCCGGGGCCGGCGCGGCGACAGTCGGTGCCACCGCGGCGACCGGCAACAATGCGGGCGCAGCCGCGACGGGTGGCAGCGCCGGCGCGACAGCGGCTTGAGGCAGGGCGGCCAAGGCGGCCAGCCCCCCGAAGCCTCCCACGGCCGCAACGGGGGAGATGGCGGGGAGGGCCGCGAGCGCCAGCTCCGGGTTGGCGACCCCATAGGAAACGACTTCTAGGATGTGGGTCGGGAAGTCGAACAGTTGCCAGCTAATGAACCACTGAACCGCCTCCACCGGATTTGTCCTGAGGAGTTGTCCGAAATTTTGAAAATCCTCAATGAGCTCCAGGCTTCGAGCGACCCAAAACGACGCCTGACCTGGGTTCGCGTATTCGTCGTATTCCAGTCCGTTGATCGTGCCCTGTGCCGGACTCCAATTGATGCCGAAGAGGCGCTGCAGGATGTTTGCAAGGATGTTATCGATCGGAAGGTCGACCGTCGGGTCGTGTGCAAGCTGGGTATTTCCTATGCCTAGGTCTTGCAAAAAATTCACGAGCCCCTGCGGGAGCCCATACGGGTTGTCGCTGTCGATTTGGCCTTGCAGGATCTGCTCGATCCGCTGCTGGAGCCCCAGCGGGTTTTGCAGCAACTGCTCGATCTGCTGCACGATCCACTGCAGCGGGTTGGAGCTCGAGGTGGACCCGGCCGACGCATTGGATTTCAGGATCGGCGGCGGGTTCGTCTGCGGGGTCGATACCACCGCCGTGCTGGACACCGCTTGATAAGCCGACATGGTGGCGGCGGCCTGACCCCACATCCGCACATAGTCGGCCTCGTTGACCGCGATCGGGATGGTGTTGATTCCGAAGAAGTTGGTGGCCACCAAGACTCCGTGTATGACGTGGTTGGCGGCTAGTTCGGGCAGGGTCGGCATGGCCGCCAGCGCGGCGGTGTAGGCCGCGGCCATAGTCTCATGGTTGGCGGCCATTCCCGCGCTGTTCGCGCTGGCCAGCATCAACCATGCCAGGTATGGGGCATGCGCGTACACGTACGACTCGACGCTCGGCCCCTGCCACGCGCCCGCCTGCACCGCCCCCAGCAATGCGGTGAGTTCTTCTGCTGCTGAAGCGTATTCAGCACTCAACGAGTTCCACGCTCCCGCCGCGGCCAGCAAGGACCCCGGTCCTGGACCGCTACTCAGCAGCGCCGAATGCACCTCCGGCGGCGAGGCCATCCAGATCGGCGCCGTCATCGTCGGGCGCCTGCCACGAGATACGATGATGCCGCAGCTGCATCACCGGTGGCATAACTGATGCCCGACTCACCCACCCCGACACCGGAGCGGCCCAGCTCTTCGACGCCCTGGGCCGCCACTGCCGCATGCTCGGTGCCGGCAGCACTGAACTCGGCCGCGCTCTGCAGCGACACCGGATCGGCCGCCGACGGTGTCACGACCGTGATCAGCGGGGCCGCGCCGGCATGCGCGCCCGCCAGGCGGGCGGTCAGCGCTTCGACAGCTATGCTGGCGGCAGTCAGGCCTTCGGGCACGACGCGCAACGTCATAAGGGACACCCCTTCGGTGACGAGTTCCAGCAGGCTGCAGAGAGCCTACTGAGCATGAATATCATTTTCAACTACTCGAATCATGCGGGATCGCGTGGTGCACGATCATGGTTTTGGCCATCAGCGTTCCTCGCGGAGGCCGACGTGGCGTCGAATCGCCGGGTCCCCGGTTGCCGAAACCCGGCGATCGGACGGTGACCTGACAGTGCGCGGGCACAGGCCCTCCTGCATTCCTTAATGACAATCATTTTCGACAACGGACGTGTGCGACTGTACCGTGAAGCCCGGCTTAATGAAAATCATTCTCGATAAGGAGGGCGATGCGTACTCCGGTGGTGCTGGTGTGCGGCCAGGGCGAAACCGATCGCATCGTCGGCACATTGATAAACGCACCGGGCACGGCGGTGGTCGGCCACGAATTCGACGGCCAGGTGGTGCGGCGCTGGGTCAGCGTGCTGTGCCACGGTGAGCTCTCTACCAGCGAAGTGGCGCTTGAAGTGACCAACGGCTGCGTGTCCTGCACGACTCGTAACGACTTGCTGGTGCTGCTGCGGCGGGTATCGCGCCGCGACGATGTCAAGTGCATCGTCGTGCTGCTCGCCCCGTGGATCGAGCCCGAACCGGTCTGCCATGCGATCAACCACGTGCGAGTGCGGGTCGGCCCGGGCTATGTCGATGGTCCCGCGGCGCGCGACGTGCAGATTCACGCGGTTGTTAACTGCATCGATACCGACAATTGGCTGGCCCAGGCGGTCGGCGACGATGAACTCGACGACGAGCGCACGGTCGCCCAAGTTGTTGTCGGTCAGGCCGAGTTCGCCGACGTGCAGGTGTTGACCGAGCCCGAGCGTACCGCCCTGGCCGTGCTCAAGCGGTTAGCGCCGCGGTCGCGAATCACGGTGGGGATCAAACACCTGGAGATGGCGTTGCGACACCTGGATGAGCGGGCCCGCCGCGGTGCCGACATCGACCCACACGATCCATTGCTCGCCGGACAACCGCCTTTGACCCCCGAGGGACAGGTGTCGCTGGTCGAGTTCTCTGCGCAGCGACCTTTTCATCCCCTGCGCCTGCACGCCGCGATCGATTTGCTCCTCGACGGCGTGGTTCGTGCCCGCGGCCGCGTGTGGCTAGCCACTCAACCCGACAACGTCGTCTGGTTCGAGTCGGCGGGCGGCGGTCTTCGCGTCGCGAATGTCGGCACCTGGCTAGCCGCGTTGGACCGCTCTGACTTGGCCTACGCCGACCCCGAACGTCAAGCCATCGCTGCCCTGCACTGGGACGAGCGCCACGGCGACCGGCACGTGTCCTTGACCATCCTCGTCTGTGGAGCACAATCCGACGAGATTGTCGACGCACTACAGGGTGCACTGCTGACCGACGACGAGCTTGCTCGGCCCGAGGAATGGTCGCGATATGACGACCCGTTCGGCGATTGGCACCGAGATCCCTGCGACGCGTTTGCCGACCGCCTCGACCAGCACTCGGTACGTGGCAACCACGACGGAGATGAGAAATGAAAGCTGGGATCCACCCCGACTACCACCCGGTGGTCTTCTAGGACGCCCATACCGGGAACGCCTTCCTCACCCGCCCAACGCTCAGCAGCACCCGCACTATCGAGTGGCAAAACCCCGACGGGACCCGTAATCCGTTGGTCATCGTCGAGGTTTCCTCAGTGTCACACCCGCTTTGGACCGGTACTCGTCACCACGCCCACAGCGCGGGCCACACCGCCGAAGGCGACCACTCGCAGGGCGCTGCACCCGAGCACCCGCCGCCGCGAGCCCGGTCGCCGGCATCACACTGCCTGGTGATCCTGCCCATGGTTTCACGCATCGAGGCCCCCGACCGGGAAT
>NZ_DATJYB010000438.1:0-3913 GCF_035499775.1 Mycobacterium sp.
CGGACCCCCTCGCCCTGGAGCCGGGCGTGGGCCGCATGGCTCCGGGAAAGCCGCTCGGCGCCGTGCAGCTGGCGATCACGGTCGGCGTGGTCATGACCATCATTCCTGCAAACAACGATTTTTCGGCTTTCTCCCCCCATCTTGCCGTGTTCCTGCCGGCTGTCTTGATTGTGCCGGTCGTGATCTGCTGGACCGGACGCCCTGCGGCACCGAGCCGCCGGACGCCGGTGTGGGACGGCGGGATCGTCGTGTTCAAACGCCGAATTCACACTCGGCCATGACATTTCCCGCACTGGTGCGAGTGAACTTTGATCGCCTGTGTCAAGCGACGGTCACCCTGCAGCGGGCATCCGACGCTGTTCCAGCGTTACTTGTATCGCCCGGTCATCGCCGCTGTGCAACACTCCGCGAGTCTGGTGACGCCGGTCCAATCCGGCAACGCCAACTTGTACCTGCTCTATGTATTCTTGGTCGTCTTGATGGCTTACCTGCTCGGCGCGCCTGGTGGCCGATGATGATTACGTGCTGCGCCCCAACCAGGTCGGTCGGATCGGTCACTGGCATTCGTCGCCGCTGCAGGCGCATTAGGCAGCTGTTTCCCGCCGCTGGTGATGGGCGCACGACTCGATTGGCACCGACTACACGGTCGGGCTGCCGCTGTGACAACCGCGCCGCCGGCGTTCGCTCGCCCGGCGCTGTGGCTGCAACCCCGCGTTTTCTTGATGTTCGTGGTCGCCCTGCTAAAGGTCGGCGCTTTTCTTACCGCCATACCAACAGGAGAAAAAATGCTATATGAGTTCTGGCATAACTTCACCCACAACCTGTTCAAGCCGCTGCTGCTTTTCTTCTACTTCGGGTTCCTGATTCCGATCCTGAAGGTGCGGTTCGAGTTCCCGTATGTGATCTACCAAGGCCTGACCATGTACCTGCTGCTGGCGATCGGCTGGCACGGAGGCGAAGAGCTCGCCAACGTGAAGGCGTCCAGCATCGGCGGCATCGTTGGGTTTATGGTCGTGGGCTTCGTGTTGAACTTCTTGATCGGTAGCGTCGCCTACTTGCTGCTGATGCGCTTGAGTTCCATGCGCCGAGTCGACATGGCCACGGTCGCCGGCTATTACGGGTCAGACTCGGCCGGAACTTTCGCCACCTGCGTGGCGGTCCTGACGGCCGTCAACATCGCGTTCAACGCGTACATGCCGGTGATGCTGGCTGTGATGGAGATTCCGGGCTGCCTGGTGGCGCTGTATCTGGTGGCGCGACTGCGGCACCGGGGTCTTAACGAAGCGGGGTATATGCCCGACGAGCCCGGCTACACCCCGCCGGTCGAGGCCGCGGTCGGTCCAGGCACCGCCGCGCGGCCCCCGCGCGGCCAGAGCCTCGAGACCCAGAGCGAACGGGGGGTCGAGCAGGAGCGGGAGCTCTCGCTCGAAAAGCTGGAGCATCCGAACTGGGAGCCCGCCGAGCATCCGGCCATGGGTAAGGCCGAGAGGATGCCCACTTTCTCCCGTGAACTCCTGCGAGAAGTTTTGCTCAACCCTGGGCTTGTGCTCCTCTTCGGCGGCATCATGATCGGCCTCATCAGCGGTTTGCAGGGACAGAAGGTCGTTGCAGCCGACGACAAATTCTTCGTATTGGCATTCCAGGGCGTGCTGTGTCTGTTCCTGCTCGAGATGGGCATGACGGCGTCTCGTAAGTTGAAGGACCTGCGATCGGCGGGTCTCGGTTTCATCATCTTCGGTCTGGCGGCACCGAATATCTTTGCGACGCTGGGGATCTTTGTCGCCTACAGCTACGCCTACCTGACCCACACCGACTTCAAGCCGGGAACCTACGTGCTGTTCGCGGTGCTGTGCGCGGCGGCCTCCTATATCGCCGTCCCGGCGGTGCAGCGGCTGGCTATCCCCGAGGCAAGCCCAACCCTGCCGTTGGCAGCATCACTGGGTTTGACGTTCTCCTACAACGTCACGATCGGGATTCCGCTCTACATCGAGATCGCCCGAATTGTCGGCCATTGGTTCCCAATCAGCTAGAACGCCCACTTCCCCACCAGTGTCAGTGTGTCGCCGTTAGATATCAGCAAACCGCCCGCGACCACCGTCTGAGCTCAGAGCCCTGTGCCCGCCCCGTGGCGGCGGGAACGCGGTGTCCAGGGGTTTCGAAACCGAATCGACCCCGTGCCCCTAGCCGTACCGGCAACGGCCGGAAATGGCTCTGCACAGTCGATTCAAGGGCTATCAGCTAACCGTTTCGCCTGGTCGTTGGTTTCGGACGCCACGGAGGGATGCTGGCCGACACGACACCCAATCGTCGACCGACGCTGCGAGACGAATTGGCTAGCCTCGATCGGCAGGCACGGCGGGAATTGGCCACGACCCTCTGCCGAGTGTCGGAGACCTTCGCCGAGGTGCCCGACGGACGGACGGCATCGCACGTACTGGGTGTGCTTGCCTATATGCTCCACTCGGCTTTTGAGTCAGGTCTTGGAGAGTTGGCGAGGGCAGTAGAATTTCGCGGAAATCAGGGCGAAATTGGATGCGCTCTCCATATCGAATCCGGGGTTGTGGGTTTTCACGTCATGGACTAGCGCCAGGCCCGATTCGCCATTATTCAAGCACGTGCACACCGCTTTGCCGGCCGTAATGGCTCGATCTGGGCTCGAGTAGCTGATGCCGGCTTGGTGCAGAGCAGCAAGGAAGCCTGCGTCGTCACCGTGCAGAGGAGCAGGAGGAGCATCGCCATACGCCGGCGCGGCGAGGCCGATCATGACGGAAACGCCGAATAGCGATAGTAGCAGTCTCATAACTCATCACTCTCCCATTTTGAGACAATTTCTTGCAGCTTTCTCATGGCAGCCAAACTTCAGTGGCCCCGAAGTCTTAGGGCTCAGATGGGCCTGACGTACCGTTGTCGATGCGTGCGTGTGCGGCAATGCAAAGATGTTCTGCACCAACGGCATTGCCGGTTCAATCGGCGTGTGTTCAGATCGGCCAGTCGCGTTGGTCCGCACCGTTGTTGGCGCATCTGGTCCGGGACTGCGCCGCAATCTGGGCCGATGATCCACGCCGGAATCGTTTCGGCCCCGCCGATCTCCACGCCGCAGAGTCCAACAGTAAGGAGTTCTAACAATTGAAAGAGGTTGCCCCCTATCCCAACTGCGCATCCGACGGCATGATTTTGGCCTTGTCTCCTTTGGACAGGTGAAACCGTGTGGATGCGGGTTTCTTCGACAGTTGCTCGAGCAGGATGTCAAGACCTTCCTGATCGAAAGTGTGGTGCTGCACACTTTCGGGGTTCCTCCGATATTTGTGCGACCAGATGCTGCAGTTGCTCGGGTGAGTGTTTGCCTTTGAGAAATTTGAGCGGCTTGATGCGGGCCGCCATGCCCAGCGGCGACGGACCTACCCAGGGCCCGCTGGTCAGGGTCGAGATCATTGACGAATAGGTGCACACCGTGGACTGTAATTCGGTGGCGAACTCGCCCGAGGCCACCGCGGCGGCCAGCATCGACCCCGAGCCCAGAACCGTGTACACGCGATCGGAGTTGATCTCCGGCGGTAACATCCCAAAATCCATTGCCAAGCCAACACCTCCTGCGTGGACCGCCGTGTGATCGCGGCCCTGCCGAGCCGGCAACGACGAGATTTGGTCGACCGGCTCGACGATTTTCTTCCCGTTATTGGTCTTCCCAAAATCTCCCTGCTTAAGCTGGGAGGCTCCGTACCAATTTCTGTAGAAATGCTGTTATTAGCAACATGATTCATTTGATGTTGCGCGAGCTGGCCGCCGAACACCTGAGCCTCGACGCACCAGGATCACGGACGTCCAACAGCCGTATTACTGTTCTGGTCAATGGTTTTCGGATACCAGGTAGCGATTGCAGCCGACTCCGGAAACGCGCGCACCCGCCAATTCA
>NZ_DATJYB010000439.1:0-5509 GCF_035499775.1 Mycobacterium sp.
TGGGGCCGGCCGCGGGTCCGGCTGACCGGCGAGATCGCCAAGCATCTGGCCGACGTGACGATCCATGTGTCGCTGACCCACGAAGGGGACACCGCGGCCGCGGTCGCCATCCTCGAGACGTAGGCCGAGAAGACGTAAAAGGGAGTTGGCGCACTACTACGTCGTGTGGTACTACGGATGATAGTAGACAGCGGGCCCGCAATGGAGCGGATCCGGCCTCGAGGGGATGATCGCCGTGAGCCTCAACCTGACGGATATCGCAGCTCGACAGGCGCAGGGCTTGGATGCCCTGGACGCCCGTTATCACCCGTCGGCCGCGGTGCGCCGTCAGCTCAACAAGGTGTTCCCGACGCACTGGTCGTTCCTGCTCGGCGAGATCGCGCTGTACAGCTTCATCGTGCTGCTGATCACCGGTGTGTACCTGACGCTGTTCTTCGACCCATCCATGACTGAGGTCACCTACCACGGCGCCTACACCCCGTTGCGCGGCGTCGAGATGTCCCGCGCCTACGAGTCGGCGCTGGACATCTCCTTCGAAGTCCGCGGTGGGCTGTTCGTCCGCCAGATCCACCATTGGGCCGCTTTGATGTTCGCCGCGTCGATCATGGTGCACCTGGCCCGCGTCTTCTTCACCGGCGCGTTCCGCAGGCCCCGAGAAGCCAACTGGGTCGTCGGCTCGCTGCTGCTGATCCTGGCGATGTTCGAGGGCTACTTCGGCTACTCACTGCCCGACGACCTGCTCTCGGGGATCGGCCTGCGCGCCGCGCTGTCGTCAATCACATTGGGTTTACCGGTGATTGGCACGTGGCTGCACTGGGCGTTGTTCGGCGGTGACTTCCCGGGTACCACCTTGATTCCGCGGCTGTACGCATTGCATGTGCTGCTGCTGCCGGCGATCATTCTGGCGCTCATCGGCGCGCACCTGGCGTTGGTGTGGTTCCAGAAGCACACCCAGTTCCCCGGCCCGGGGCGCACCGAGCACAACGTCGTCGGCGTGCGGGTGATGCCGGTGTTCGCGGTCAAGTCCGGTGCCTTCTTCGCGTGCATCGCCGGCGTCCTGGGTCTGCTGGGTGGGCTGCTGCAGATCAACCCCATCTGGGATCTGGGCCCCTACCAGCCATCACAGGTGTCAGCCGGTTCACAGCCGGACTTCTACATGATGTGGCCGGACGGCCTGCAGCGCCTATGGCCGGGTTGGGAGCTCTACATCGGCCACCACACGGTGCCCGCGACGGTCGCGGTCGCGCTGCTCATGGGCCTGGTGTTCGTGCTGCTGATCGTTTATCCGTTCCTCGAGAAGCGGTTCACCGGCGACTATGCCCACCACAATCTGCTGCAGCGGCCGCGCGATGTGCCGGTGCGCACCTCCATCGGCGCCATGGCGATCAGCTTCTACATGATCCTCACGCTGGCGGCGATGAACGACATCATCGCGCTGAAGTTCCATATCTCGCTGAACGCGACGACGTGGATCGGACGCATCGGCATGGTGATCCTGCCGCCGCTGGTCTACTTCATCACCTATCGGTGGTGTGTCGGGTTGCAGCGCAGCGACCGCGCCGTGCTCGAGCACGGCGTCGAGACAGGCATCATCAAGCGGCTGCCGCACGGCGCCTACATCGAGCTGCACCAACCGCTGGGCCCCGTCGACGACCAGGGCCACCCGATTCCGCTCGACTACCAGGGCGCTCCCGTTCCCAAGCGAATGAACAGACTCGGTGCCGGGGGTAAGCCCGGGTCGGGCAGCTTCCTGTTCGCCGACCCGGCCGAGGAGGACGCGCCGCTGTCGGCGGCCGAACACGCCGCCGAGCGTCGGGCCCTCACCGCACTGCGGGCCGGCGGTAAGTAGGCCGAGCCACTACTCGTCGAGGCCGTGCTCGATGGCGTAGCGGGTCAACTCCACCCGGTTGGCGACTTGCAGCTTGCGGAACGTCGCCTGGACGTGGTTTTCCACCGTGCGGTGGCTCAGCGATAGCCTCTCAGCAATCTGCTTGGCGGACAAGCCTTTTGCGACATATCGCAACACCTCGGTCTCGCGTTCGGTGAGGCTGGGGCGGGCCGGGCCCGCGTCCGGGCTCTGCGCGATGCGCCGGTATTCGCCCAAGACCAGCCCCGCCAGGCTCGGGGTGAACACAGCGCGTCCGGCCGCGGTGGCCCGCACGGCCTCACTCAGCTCGGACTTCGACGCACTCTTGACCAGGTATCCGGTCGCCCCGGCCTTGACGGCTTCCAGGACGTCGTCGCGTTCGTCGGAGGCCGACAGCACCAGCACCCGTGAGGACGGCGACACCTCGAGCACCTCCGTCGTCGCCTGCACGCCGGTGCCGTCGGTCAACTGCATGTCCATCAGCACCACATCGGGCTTGACCACGGCCGCCCGGCGTTTCGCCGCGGCCACACCGTCGGCGGTCGCGACCACGTCGAACCCGTCCTCGGCGAGATCGCGGGCCACCGCGTCGCGCCAAATCGGATGATCGTCGACGACCATCACCGTCGGCGTGGCATGGTCAGTTCCCATTCGGTCCCCTCTCCAACCTCGGTGCGAAGTTCTGCGTTGCCGCCCAGCGACATCATCCGCCCCACAATCGATTTCGAGATGCCGAGGCGTCCCTGACCTTCGGCTTCCGCCAGCCGTCCGGCGCCGATGCCAACCCCATCGTCGCGAACGCTCACCGTCACCGAATCGCCCAGGTCTTCCAGTAGCACGAACGCGCGGGCGTCCGGGCCGGCGTGTGAGCGCACGTTGTCGAGGGCGTTGCCCACCGCAGCGTCCAGTTCGGCGGCGGCGTGCCGCGCAAGCGGCACCGCGGTTCCCGGCAAGCTCATCGACACCCGGTCGCCCTCCCGGCGGCGCAGCAGCGCGCGCAGGTCCACGGTCTCGGTGTCTCGATCCTGATCGAGGCTGGTGGAGGTGATCCAGCGGCGCAGCGCGCGTTCCTGTTCGCTGGCCAGGTCCGCTAATTCGGATGTGGCACCGCCGATTTCGTGCCCTCGCTTGGCGACCAGTGCCAGCACTTGGATGACGCCGTCGTGCACTTGACGGGAAAGGCGCTCTCGCTCTTCCAGTGCGGCGGACAACTGCGTGGCTCGCTGCAATTCCTCGTGAGCGCGACGCGCGGTTCGCGCGGCCATACCCACCGCCAGGCCGATCGCGAGCTCGATGATGAGGGTCGCGTTATGGCTCATGTCGAAGGTCAGGTAGTTCTTGACCGCGAAATTGGTGGCCATCACTATCAGGCCGGTCAGCATCCCGCCGGCCGGGCCGAACTGCAGGGCAGCCGAAATCGTGGGGTTGCTGGCCCACAACGTCGTCGGCCAGGTCTGGTTGTCGGCGGCCCACTGCGGGGAGGCGACGATGCGGTTGGACGCCATGAGCAGCACCACGACGATGATTTCCGAGATCACCCAGGTCGGCCGGCGGCCGAAACCACGCAGGTAGGCGAACGCGCAGGCGGCGCTCCAGGCGATCAGCACGCCGAACAACAACCAGCCCGTCACCGGGTGGCGCAGATCCTCGTTGATGGCGATCTGGAAGCCCAGCGCGTAAAGGCAACTCAGCAGCCGGAACACCTGCGCCGCCCGCCACAGCGGCGCGGCCGGGTCAGGACCGTGGGTCGGCACGCAGCCAGCTTAGTAGCCTCGAACCCATGGATGATCTGGTTGACCGCGTCCGCGAGGTGTTGCCGTCGGTGCGGCGCGATCTCGAGGACCTGGTGCGGATCGAATCGGTGTGGGCCGACCCGGCCCGGCACGACCAGGTGCACCGCAGCGCGCAAGCCGTCGCAGATCTGTTGTCGCAAGCGGGCTTTGGCGATGTGCGCATCGTCAGCGAAGGCGGTGCGCCGGCCGTCATCGCCCAGCATCCGGCGCCGCCCGGCGCGCCCACCGTGCTGTTGTACGCGCACCATGACGTGCAGCCCGAAGGTGACCGCGGTCAGTGGGCCTCGCCGCCTTTCCAGCCGACCGAACGCGACGGGCGCCTCTACGGACGCGGCAGTGCCGACGACAAGGCAGGTATCGCAACGCATTTGGCGGCGTTTCGGGCCCACGGCGGCCGGCCCCCGGTGGGTGTCACGGTGTTCGTCGAAGGGGAAGAAGAATCCGGGTCGCCGTCGCTGGCGCGGTTGCTGGCCGCCCACCGCGACGCGCTGGCCGCCGACGTCATCGTCATCGCCGACTCGGACAACTGGAGCACCGACACCCCGTCACTGACGGTGTCGCTGCGCGGCCTGGTCGACTGCGTGGTCGAGGTCGCCACCCTGGATCACGGGCTGCACTCCGGCCTGTGGGGCGGGGCGGTTCCCGACGCGCTGAGCGCGCTGGTGCGCCTGCTGGCCAGCCTGCACGACGACGACGGCAACGTGGCGGTGGCCGGTTTGCACGAAACCGACACGGCCGCACTGAATTACCCGGAGTATCCGGACGAGCGGCTGCGTGACAACTCCGGTCTGCTGGCCGGGGTGTCGGAAATCGGTTGGGGTTCGGTGCCACAGCGGCTGTGGGCCAAGCCGGCGATCACGGTGATCGGCATCGACACCACGTCGGTGGCGTCATCGTCGAACACGCTGATCCCGCGGGCGCGGGCCAAGATCAGCATGCGGGTCGCGCCGGGCGGCGATGCGGAAGAGCACCTGGCCGCGTTGACCACCCATTTGCAGCGCAGCGCCCCCTGGGGCGCGCGGGTGACCGTCACCCGCGGTGAGATAGGTCAGCCCTACGCCATCGACGCCACCGGCGCGGTTTACGACGCCGCGCGGGCTGCCTTCCGGCAGGCCTGGGGTGCCGACCCGATCGACATGGGGATGGGCGGCTCGATCCCGTTCATCGCGGAGTTCGCCGCCGCGTTCCCGCAGGCGAAGATCCTCGTCACCGGCGTGGAAGACCCCGCAACCCAGGCGCACAGCGTCAACGAGAGCCTGCACCTGGGCGTGCTGGAGCGCGCCGCCATCGCCGAGGCGCTGCTGCTGGCCAACCTGACCGTTACGAGAGTTTCGGATTGAGAAAGACGTAGAGGGCAGCGATCTTGCCCTCGTGAACAACCGCGACATCCAGCCCGGTGTACTCCGGCGCCTCGCCTTTTGGGCCCGAGCCCCAGGCCAGAATTCCCCCGTTGTGCAGGGCTTGGGCCTCGCCATGGGGCGTGTACACGAATCGCGGGTGCGTCGCCCGTAGTTCTCCGGCGAATTTGTCCACTGCCTCGCGTCCGATCAGGACGGCGTCCGGAACGTAGAGCACGCAGTCGTCGGTGTAGAGCTCTTCGATCGCGGCGCGCCGGCGGACCGGATCACCCTCGCCGAACACCTCCTGAAGGTTGCGACGCATTAGATCGGTAATTCGCTCAGGCGCAGTCACATCACGCTAAACGGACCGCGGTCCGATTTTATGCCGGTCCGGCTAGAAGACCCGCCGCGTCTTTAACGGCTGCGCTGAGCGACGACGTTGTTGTTTCCAGTCTTGTTGATCGTCGATGAGCCAGAGTGGTAGATCACGGTGTTGTCGTCGCCCAAAA
>NZ_DATJYB010000440.1:0-4421 GCF_035499775.1 Mycobacterium sp.
ATCTCGCCCTTGGTCTCGGTGCCCACGATGTTCTTTCCGTCTGGACTGTGCTGTCTGGTCGGCTGACCGCGCGGTCCCGCCCTGTCACAGCCCCCCGACTGGCAACCGGCAGCCATGGCAGCCTAACAGCGCGACCCCGGCGATGCGCGAATTGACTCGGCAACTGCCCCAGGCGTCACTTCTTTAGCAAAGAGTTAGACGGCGCTGTCAGTCTCCTTAGGTTTGGCGGGAAACCTAGACACGGGCACGCACAACACCACTGAGAATGGGGCTGTACATGACTGCCGCGATCACTCAACTCGAAGACTCAACCTTGGACCTCGGTGGCGCTCAGGTTCGCGCGCACAGCCGTCAGTTGGCGACGGTGGTGACTGTCCGGGGCGAGATCGACGTCCTCAATGTCGACCTGGTCAGGTCCTATGTTCGGCGTTTCGTCCTCGGTACCGACCCGGTGGTGCTCGACCTCAGCGAGATGGGTCAGTTTGCGCCGGTCGGTGTCGGGTTCCTGTGCCGGATCGACGACGACTGCCGCGCGGCCGGGGTGGAGTGGAAGTTGGTGGCGAGCCCGGCGGTCGTCGAACTGCTCGGTGACCAGGCCCAGGCGATGTTCCCGATCACCCACTCGGTGCACGAGGCGCTGCGCAACCTGGGCGATGCCATCGTCTGGCGCCGTCAGATGCTGCTGTCGCTTATCGGGAAGACGGCCTAACGGGTTAACGCCCTGCCCCGCCGCAGCCTGGCCGTCCCCACCACGGCCAGTACTCCGGCGGCAATAGCCAGCAACATGGTCAACAGCAGCTGCTGAGGGTCGTAAACCAGCGACGTAGTGAGCGGTTGCCCGTCCGCGACGGGCCCGACGATCACGATGTGCCGCGAGTGCAACCAGCTGTGCGCCGCACCCACCACCGCGGTGCAGGCCAGCAGGAGTTCGGCCAGCGCCCAAATGCGGGCCATCACCGTGGTGGCCATGAATCGTTTTCCTCGTCGATCTCGTCGCTGTCGGTGACGTCATCGACGACGTCGGGACCGACACGCTCCTGAACCAGCGGAGTCAACGCCGCCCGCAGCTGGCGATGGCGCCGTGCCCAGGCCTGCGCGCTGCGGCCTCCGGTGAGCTTCAGACCGATGCCAACCCGTCCCCGCGGCACCCCGGCCAGCTCACCGAGTGCCCGCGCCGACTGCCACTTCGCCAGTTCCTTGCCGGAAGCCAACGTATTCGCCGCCTCCGGAAAGATCTTGACGATTTCGGAGATCAGGATGGTTTCGGTGCCCTCGCGCAGGGCGTCTTCGGTCAGTTCGACCGAAGTGTGGATCCGCGCCGCCATCACCTGCAGCCCCACGAAGAGCGACACCATCACCAGAAAGATCGCCGGGATCGCCAGGTGCACCCCTTGGTGGCTGGTCATTTGGACAAAAATCATCGACAGCGCGGCGGCCGGGCCGGCCAGCAGCCATAGCCAGCTGGCACCGGGCTCGTAGAACAACGGCTTGGCCTCGGCGTCGCTCGCTGATGCCATCTCAAACCCCATCCCGTGATTGTTACCCGCCAGTGGGCCGGTCAGGAAAGCCAACCCGCCGCACCGACGGCCCAATAGGTGAGCACGATGTCCGCCCCGGCGCGCCGGATGCTGGTCAGCGACTCCAGCGCCGCGGCCCGTCCGTCGATCCAGTTGTTGGCGGCCGCAGCGCAAATCATCGCGTACTCACCCGAGACCTGATAGGCGGCCACCGGCACCGGGGACACTGCCGCAGCCGCGGCTACCACGTCTAGGTACCCCAAGGCCGGCTTGACCATCACGATGTCGGCCCCCTCGTCGAGATCCAGCTCGATCTCGCGAAGCGCCTCGCGGACGTTCCCCGGCTCCTGCTGGTAGGTACGCCGGTCGCCGGACAGGCTGGAACCGACCGCGTCGCGGAACGGGCCGTAGAACGCCGAGGCGAACTTCGCGGCGTAGGCCAGAATCACCACATCGCTGTGACCGGCGGCATCCAGCCCATCGCGGATCGCGCCCACCTGGCCATCCATCATCCCGCTCGGCCCGACCACGTGGGCGCCCGATTCCGCTTGCGCCACAGCCAATTCCACATACCGGGCCACGGTGGCGTCGTTATCGACCCGGCCCCGGTCGTCGAGCACGCCGCAGTGTCCGTGGTCGGTGAACTCGTCCAGGCAGGTGTCGGCCATCAACACGGTGGCATCACCGAGGTCCTTGCTCAGGTCGCGCAGGGCGACGTTGAGGATGCCGTCGGGGTCGGTGCCGGCCGAGCCGGTCGCGTCCTTGTCCGCCTCGCGCGGCACGCCGAACAGCATCAGCCCGCCCACCCCGGCCGTTACGGCGTCCGCGGCGGCGCTGCGCAGCGAGTCGCGGGTGTGCTGCACCACGCGCGGCATAGAGGGGATGGGCCGCGGTCCATCGATACCGTCGGCGACGAACATCGGCAGCACCAAATGCCGTGGCTCCAAGGAGGTTTGCGCCACCAGGCGGCGCATCGCCGGGGTGGAACGGAGCCGGCGCGGCCGCTCCCGCGGAAAAACCACTAGCGCCTGCGGCTCTTCTTGCGCGGCGGCGGCAGCGCACCCTCGGCGCGCAACCGCGCGGCATGTTCGGCCAAAGCGTCAACCAGCGGGCCGACCGCGGCGGTGTCGGGCTGCACGTCCACCCGCAGGCCGAACTCGGCGGCGGTCTCGGCGGTCTTGGGACCGATGCAGGCGATGATCGTCCGCGCGTGCGGCTTGCCCGCGATGCCGACCAGGTTTCGCACTGTGGAACTCGACGTGAAGCACACCGCGTCGAAGCCGCCCGTCTTGATCATTTCCCGGGTGGTCGCCGGCGGCGGCGCGGCGCGCACCGTCCGGTAGGCGGTGACGTCCTCGATCTCCCAGCCACGCTCGCGCAGGCCCTCGGCCAGGGTTTCGGTGGCGATGTCCGCGCGCGGCAGCAGCACCCGGTTCACCGGGTCGAAAATGCTGTCGTACGGCGGGAACTCATCAAGCAAGCCCAGCGACGATTGCTCCCCGGCCGGCACCAGTTCGGGACTGATCCCGAAGGCCCGGACCCGGTCGGCGGTCGACTCGCCCACACAGGCGATCTTGACCCCGGAGAACGCGCGGGCATCCAGACCGAACTCGCCGAACTTCTCCCACACCGCGCGCACCGCGTTGGTGGAGGTGAACACCACCCACTGGAATCGCCCGTCGACCAGGCCTTTGACGGCGCGCTCCATCTGAGCGGGGCTGCGCGGCGGCTCGACGGCGATGGTCGGCACCTCGATGGGCAGCGCCCCGTACGACGTCAGCCGCTCGCTCATCTCGCCGGCCTGGTCCTTGGTGCGCGGCACCAGCACGGTCCAGCCGTACAGGGCCCGGCTCTCCCACCAGTTCAGTTTCGCCCGGCTGGCCACTGTCTTGCCGATGGTCACCACCAGGGGCCCACTCAGCGGATCCCCGCCGACCGGGGACAATTTCGCGTCGGCGCCGCCCAAAATCCCCGGATCGGTCAATCCCAGCAGCGTGGCCTCGACCGAGCGCTGCTGGCAGGTGGTGCCTTGGGCGGTCACCACGCAGGGGGTGGTCTCGGCCAGCTCGTGCTCGATCAGGGTGCGGGCCGCATCGGCCAGATGCGATGCGGTGGCCTGCAGGATCAGCGGCCCGGGTGCGGCGGCCAAAGCCTCCCAATCCACATGTGGGTCGCGCACGTCGGCAACGGTGTGCGACGAGCCCAGCGGTAGCCCGGCATAGGTCGGGACCGCGCTGGTCGCGGCCAGGCCGGGAATGATCTCGATGTGCAGGTGGGTCCGCGCGACCGCGTTCACCTCGGTGATCACCGAGTCCACCGACAACGGGTCACCCGCCACCAGTCGCACCACGTCGACACCGGCCCGGGCCTCGGCGGTCAGCGTCTTGGCGACTTCGGCCGGGTCTCCCAGCGCCGGACGGATGTCCGGCGCGCCGGGCAGCACGGCCGGCGCGTCGGCGGACCCGTCGTCGTTCCCGGGCTGAGACTCGGCGGGCGCCGGGCCGGAAACGGGTGGCAGGTCCTTGCCGATCAACGCCAGAACCGCGTCCGGTACATCGGGGTCGGTGAACACCAGGACGGCATTCGCCAGCACAGTGGCGGCCCGCGTGGTCAGCAGGCCTGGGTCGCCAGGACCAGAGCCCACGAACGTGATGCGGCCCGGTCTCGGCTTACGCCCTCGCGTCATCATTGTCGCTCCCACGTCGATCTCATTGGTTTTTCTAAAGCCTCGTCAACTTCCCCGCGCGGGGTCTTGCCGCGCTTGATCCATCAGCTCCCGGGCACCCAGCTCGAACAGTTCCGCGGCGACCGAGAGCCCAAGCTCCCGTGCCCGACCGGAACTTCCGACACCGGACGCGCGGATCACGTCGGATCCGTCCAGTGCCGCCACGCAGCCGCGCAGCG
>NZ_DATJYB010000441.1:0-29260 GCF_035499775.1 Mycobacterium sp.
GCACGCGGTCGTCGAATGGCAACAGCACAAGCCGGGCGCCTCACACGTGGTGAACTACCCGCCGATGGCGTTGGCCCGCGACGGCCGTGACAGCTCGGGGCTGTACCCGATCGCCACGCTTGATATCTCGCGTGACTCGACGGCGACGGCAACCGGCCGATGAGTGGGCGCCGGCGCTGACCAGTCACAAACCGAAAATTATGCAATAGCGCTTCGGTACATCATTGTAGTACGGTATTGACATACTATGCTTACTTGTAGTATTTGAGTGCAATGGTTTAGTCATGGGCGTCGGGACTCCGCACGGGATACCGCGGTGAGTGCGCGGCCAGGCCGAAGTTCGTCTTGCTCGAGGAGGACATCGTGAAGGTGAAGTCGATCGGGTCGGCCCATGCGGGCACCCTGGCAACCCACGGCGATGGCAATCACGCGATCCTGGGCGCGTGAATCCTTGGCAGCGATGACGAGCTACCCATCAGACGGACACGCGGCTACCACCCGGAGGCAGATTCTGCGGGCTGCCTCGCATCAGTTCGCTCGACGCGCCTACCACGACGTCTGCCTGGATGACATCCTGGCCGAAGCCGAACTGGCCAAGGGCGCAATGTATTTCCATTTCCATTCGAAGTCCGCACTGGCAGTGGCGATCATGGAGGGACAGACCGTCGCCGGGAGCGTCGCGTTGGGAGGTCTGCTTTCCCGAAACCTTTCGGGCCTCGAGACGCTGATCGACTTCTCTTACCTGATCGCCGACCAGGACATCCGGACGGACGGGGTGAGGGCAGGGCTGAATCTGCTCGAGTCGGCCGGCCGGTCGCAGGGGCTGCAGGAGAAGTTATTGGACAGCTGGATCCAAGCCCTCGCTGTGGTCGTCGAGAAAGCCATCGCCGAGGGCGACATCGACAACCGATTCGGTCCACAGGATGTAGGACGCCTCATCGTGTCGCTGCATATGGGTTTGCGGCAGGCCAGCAATCTCGACGAACCGGAGCGCTTCCTGCTTGACCTGGAGAAGAGCTGGGGCCTGGTGCTGACCGGCATCCTGCATCGGCATCGGATCGAGCACTTCCGCGAATTCGTCAGGCGGCGCACTGCACTGGCGATCAGCGCGAGTTGGGCCGACGACAATTGGGGCTGACGCCGCCGACGTCAGGGCTCCGTTTCCCATAACCGCGCAGTCAGGTCCTGGAAAGTCGCGAGCGCGAAATTATCGGTCGCCCGCGTCATTGCCGACCTGCTCATGAAAGCCCGCACGACGGAACCGTCTTTGTGGGCCAATTCGACGACCATATTCGCCAGCGCATGGACGACGGCCAATAGGGAGTCCGAGGACGGGGTCTGACAGAAGATCTGGTCGAACTTCAGCGACAAGACCTCGTCCGGCTCGAAGCCCACCATCTGGGCAAATGCAGTGTTGGTGAACAAGATGCTGCCGTCGTGCGCGATGGCGAGCATGGGAACGGGAATCCGCTCCATCACAACCAGCGCGGGCAGCTGCTTCAAGGTCGTCATCGGCGACTGTTGCCGAGTACGTCGTCGGTCCACTAGGCCGAGTATTCCGTATCGCCGTGAGTCCTGAAGACGCTAATTTTCCGGGCTCGCCCACAACTCGGCGGTTCACCACTGAATATGCCTGTGCCGCAACGCAACTGGGCCACTCACTCGCCTTCGACAGGAGGAGGCTGATAGCGGGGGAAAACACCGGAGGGCGGCGGCAGCACCGTGCCGGGGGCGAGCCGCGCGCCGATGGCGGCGAACGAACGCTGATTCTCGTCCTGGCCGAGCAGATCCAGCAGCTTGCCGGCCGACTCCGGCATCACCGGCGCAGCCAGCAGCGCCGCGATGCGGACGGCCTCGCAGGTGACGTAGAGCACGGTGCGAAACCGCACCTGGTCTGCGTCGGACGCGCTCTTGCGCAGCACCCAGGGCTGCTGCGCGGAAAAGTACTTGTTGGCGTCGCCGAGCATCAGCCAGATTGCTTCCAGCGCCAGGTGCATCGCTTGCGCGTCGAAATGGACCCGCACCCGGTCCAGCAAGCCGTCGGCCACCGCCAGCAGTTCGGTGTCGGCCGGGTCGAAGTCGCCTGGGTCGGGGACCACCCCGTCCAGGTTCTTGGCCACCATCGACAGCGACCGTTGGGCCAGGTTGCCCAGCTCGTTGGCCAGGTCGGTGTTGATCCGGGTGACGATGGCCTCGTCGCTGTAGCTGCCGTCCTGGCCGAACGGGATCTCACGCATCAGAAAGTAACGCACCTGATCCACGCCGAAGGTGTCGACCAAGGCGATCGGGTCGACGATGTTGCCCACCGACTTGCTCATCTTCTCGCCGCTGTTGAGCAGGAATCCGTGCGCGTAAACCCTTCGCGGCAGCTCGATTCCGGCTGACATCAAGAACGCCGGCCAGTAGACGGTGTGAAACCTGATGATGTCCTTGCCGATCATGTGCAGATCCGCGGGCCAGAAGCGGCGGAACGATTCCGAATCGGTGTCGGGGAAGCCCACCCCGGTCAGGTAGTTGGTCAGCGCGTCGATCCAGACGTACATGACGTGGCCGGGATGCCCAGGCACCGGCACTCCCCAGTCGAACGAGGTGCGCGAGATGGACAGATCGCGCAGCCCGCCGGAGACGAAGCTGACCACCTCGTTGCGGCGCACCTCGGGAGCGATGAAGTCCGGGTTGGCCTCGTAGTGGGCCAGCAGCTTGTCGGCATACGCCGAGAGCCGGAAGAAGTAGGTCTGCTCCTCGGTCCAGGTCACCGGGGTGCCGGTTTCGACGGCGATCCGGGTTCCGTCGACCTCCGCGGTCTCCGATTCGGCGAAGAACCGCTCGTCGCGCACCGAGTACCAGCCGGAGTAGGTGTCCAGGTAGAAGTCGCCGGCGGCCTCGATCCGGCGCCAGATCTCCTTGGAGGCCTCGTAATGGTCGGCGTCGGTGGTGCGGATGAACCGGTCGAAGGAGATGTTCAATTTCTCCTGCAGGCGCTGGTACACGTCGGAGTTGCGGCGGGCCAGTTCGGGGGTGGTCAGCCCTTCGGCCTCCGCGGCCTGGGCCATCTTGAGGCCGTGCTCGTCGGTCCCGGTCTGGAAGCGCACGTCGAAGCCGTCGAGCCGCTTGAACCGGGCGATGGCGTCGGTGGCGATGTACTCGTAGGCGTGCCCCAGGTGCGGCGCGGCGTTGGGGTAGGTGATGGCGGTGGTGACGTAGTAGGGCCTCATCGAGAGTCCACCTTATTGTGTGCGGGTGGGTTTTAATTCACGACAACGCGAAGCGCCGCCCGCCCCGGAGCCGTTGGCGCCCCTGATCGACGCCCACACGCACCTGGACGCCTGCGGCGCCCGCCCGAATATGGGAGCCGAGGACGTCACCGCCATCATCGACCGGGCCGCCGCCGTCGGTGTCCTCGCGGTGGTGACCATCGCCGACGACCTGGACTCGGCGCGCTGGGTGACCCGGGCCACCGAGTGGGACCCGCGGGTTTTCGCCGCGGTGGCGTTGCACCCGACGCGCGCGAACGCGCTGACCGACCAGGCGCGCGCCGAGATCGAGCGGCTGGCGGCGCATCCGCGGGTGGTGGCCGTCGGCGAGACCGGCATGGACCTGTACTGGCCGGGCCGTCTCGACGGCTGCGCCCCGCCCGACATACAACGTGAGGCCTTCGCCTGGCATATCGATCTGGCCAAGCGGATCGGGAAGCCGCTGATGATCCACAACCGGGAGGCCGATGCGGCGGTGCTCGACGTGCTGGCTGCCGAGGGTGCCCCCGAAACCGTGATCTTCCACTGCTTTTCGTCGGACAGTGCGATGGCCCGCCGCTGCGTGGACGCCGGGTGGCTGCTCAGCCTGTCCGGGACGGTGAGCTTCCGCAACGCGCGGGCCTTGCGCGAGGCCGTTCCGCTGATACCCGTCGAGCAGGTTTTGGTGGAAACGGATGCGCCCTTTCTGACGCCGCATCCCTACCGCGGCGCAGCGAATGAACCGTACTGCCTGCCCTATACCGTTCGCGCCGTCGCTGAGCTGCTGGATCGCCCTCCGGTAGAATTAGCGGAAATTACGACGAGCAATGCTGCTCGGGTCTACGGACCAGGGTTACCGGCCGGATAGTTTTTATCGGCTTTCACGGGCAGAGCGTTTCCGGAGTTGCTCAGCCTTGGCTAATTCGTTACCGTCTTGTGATCATACGGGTGGGCCTCAGGGCCCTTTTTGTCGTTTAGAGCTTGAAAAGGTCGTTGAAGTGGTTGCTGAGGTCGGGGATAGACGCTCGTTAAGTGTTCTGACAACACTGAGTCAAACCCCGTCACCGATGCTGCGGATCCTCGTCGGGGCGATCCTGACTACGCTGGCGTTCGCGGGTGGCTATGCGGTCTCCGCGTGCAAGACGGTGACGTTGACCGTGGACGGAACCGTGATGAAGGTCACGACCATGAGGTCGCGAGTCATCGACATCGTCAAGGAGAACGGCTTCACGGTCGGCGAGCGTGACGACCTGTACCCGTCCGCCGGCGTGCAGGTGCACAACGCCGACAACATCGTGCTGCGGCGCAGCCGGCCCCTGCAGATTTCGCTGGACGGCCAAGATTCCCGGCAGGTTTGGACGACGGCGTCCACCGTCGACGAGGCGCTCGCCCAGCTCGCGATGACCGACACGGCCCCGGCCGCGGCCTCGCGCGGCAGCCGGGTTCCGCTGAGCGGGATGGCGCTGCCGGTCGTGAGCGCCAAGACAGTGCAGATCAACGACGGTGGTGTGGTGCGCACGGTGCACCTGCCGGCACCCAACGTGGGGGGGCTGCTGAACGCGGCCGGCGCACCGCTGCTCGACAGCGACCAGGTGCTGCCCGGCGCGATGGCGCCGATCGTCGACGGCATGCAGATCCAGGTGACCCGCAACCGCATCCAACGGGTCACCGAGCGTGTGCCGTTGCCGCCGAACTCGCGTCGCATCGAGGATCCCGAGCTGAACAGGAGCCGCCAGGTCGTCGAGGACCCGGGCAGCCCGGGCATCCAGGACGTGACGTTCGCGGTGGCCACCGTCAACGGTGTCGAGACCGGCCGGCTGCCCGTCTCCAACGTCGTCGTGACACCGGCCCGCGAAGTGGTGCTGCGGGTCGGGACCAAGCCCGGCACCGACATCCCGCCGATCGCCGACGGATCCATCTGGGACTCCCTCGCCAGCTGCGAGGCCGGCGGAAACTGGGCGATCAACACCGGTAACGGGTTCTACGGCGGCGTGCAGTTCGACCAGAACACTTGGGAGCGCAGCGGCGGCCTGCAATATGCCCCGCGCGCCGACCTGGCCACCCGTGAAGAGCAGATCGCCGTGGCGACGGTGACCCAGCAGCGTCAGGGCTGGGGTGCGTGGCCCGTCTGCAGCGGAAGAGCGGGTCTGCGCTGACGATCCGGCTACTCGGGCGCACCGAGATCAGGCGGCTGGCCAAAGATTTGGAGTTCCGGCCAAGGAAATCGCTCGGCCAGAACTTCGTCCATGACGCCAACACGGTGCGACGCGTGGTGTCGACCTCCGGCGTCGGCAGGTCTGACCATGTCCTGGAAGTCGGACCCGGCCTCGGTTCGCTGACACTGGCCCTGCTGGACCGCGGCGCCACGGTCACCGCCGTCGAGATCGACCCGGTGCTGGCCGAGCGGCTGCCGCAGACCGTAGCGGAGCACTCGCACAGCGAAATACATCGGCTGACGGTGCTGAACCATGACGTCTTGACGCTTCACCGCGGCGATCTGAGCCTCGAGCCGACCGCCGTCGTCGCCAATCTGCCGTACAACGTCGCGGTTCCGGCCTTGTTGCATCTGCTCGCCGAATTCCCGTCCATCCGCACCGTGACGGTGATGGTGCAGGCCGAGGTCGCCGAGCGACTTGCCGCCGAGCCGGGCGGCAAGGAGTACGGCGTGCCCAGCGTCAAGGTGCGTTTCTTCGGACGAGTGCGCCGCTGCGGCATGGTGTCGCCTACGGTGTTCTGGCCGATCCCACGCGTCTACTCC
This sequence comes from Mycobacterium sp., assembly GCF_035499775.1. Classification (GTDB taxonomy): domain Bacteria; phylum Actinomycetota; class Actinomycetes; order Mycobacteriales; family Mycobacteriaceae; genus Mycobacterium. The sequence continues at coordinate 5,992 of NZ_DATJYB010000441.1, forward strand.
GGACTGGTCCGCATCGATCGGTACCCGAGCTCACCGTGGCCTACCGACGAAGCCTTCCGCCGGCAGGTGTTCGAGTTGGTGGATATCGCGTTCGGCCAGCGGCGCAAGACATCTCGCAACGCGTTTGCCGAGTGGGCCGGCTCGGGCAACGAGTCGGCGAATCGATTGCTGGCCGCCAGCATCGACCCCGCCCGTCGCGGCGAGACGCTGTCCATCGAGGACTTCGTGCGCCTGCTGCGGCGCTCCGCAGACAGCGAGGGCAACCCGGGTGCGGGTGGTGAGGCGGCGCCGCCGCAGGTTTCGGAGCGGGCATCCACTGGTTGACGGACCCGTTAAGGCACCGTCGGCGTTGGCAGCGATAGTCTGCTGCGATGGCTGGCCTCCGAGAAATCGATGTCTGACGGCAACACCGCCGAGTTGTGGGTACCCACCGGGTCGGTAACCGTTCGGGTGCCCGGCAAGGTCAACCTCTACCTGGCCGTCGGCGATCGCCGCGACGACGGCTATCACGACCTGACGACGGTTTTTCACGCCGTCTCGGTGGTCGATGAGGTCACCGTGCGCAACGCCGACGTGCTGTCGCTCGAGCTCGTCGGCGAGGGGGCCGACACGCTGCCCACCGACGAACGCAATCTGGCCTGGAAGGCCGCCGAACTGATGGCCGAACACGTCGGCCGCGCACCCGATGTGTCGATCATGATCGACAAAGCCATTCCGGTGGCCGGCGGCATGGCCGGTGGCAGCGCGGATGCGGCGGCGGTGCTGGTCGCGATGAACTCGCTGTGGGAGCTCGCGTTGCCCCGCCGGGATCTGCGCATGCTTGCCGCACGGCTGGGCAGCGATGTGCCGTTCGCCCTGCACGGCGGCACCGCGTTGGGCACCGGTCGCGGCGAGGAACTGGCAACCGTGTTGTCCCGCAACACCTTTCACTGGGTGCTGGCGTTCGCCGACAGCGGGCTGCTGACGTCGGCCGTGTACGCCGAGTTGGACCGGCTGCGGGCCGCCGGGGATCCGCCCCGGCTGGACGAACCCGGGCCCGTGCTGGCCGCTCTCGCCGCGGGCGATCCCGAGCAGCTGGCACCGCTGCTGGGCAACGAAATGCAGGCGGCCGCGGTCAGCCTGGACCCGGCGCTGCGACGGGCCTTGCGCGCCGGTGTGGAAGCGGGTGCGCTGGCGGGCATCGTGTCCGGCTCGGGACCGACGTGCGCGTTCCTGTGCGCGTCGGACGCGTCGGCGGTCGACGTCGGCGCGCAGCTGTCGGTAGCGGGGGTCTGCCGTACCGTTCGGGTCGCCACCGGCCCGGTGGCCGGTGCTCGCGTGGTCCCGGCACCTATGACTGAGGTGTGAGTTTGCGCTGAACGCGCCGCAGAGTTTGGCAGTTCCTTAAGAGGAGCTTAAGATATCTCCGCGGTCGTGCTCGTTGCGTTATCGCTGTTTCGAGACATAACCGCGCCCTGACTGTCTGCGCGCGCCTGCCACACTGATAGGCCGGGCGGGCAGAGCATGAGAACCCGGACCTTGGGAAAAGTGCCGGAACCGAGGAGTTGGTTGTGAGCAGATTTACCGAGAAGATGTTCCGCAACGCGCGCGAGAGCTCCAAGGGCATGGTGACCGGTGAGCCGCACACCCCGGTGCGCCACACGTGGGGCGAGGTGCACGAGCGGGCGCGCCGGATCGCCGGCGGGTTGGCAGCTGCCGGTATCGGCCACGGCGACGGGGTGGGTGTGCTGGCCGGTGCACCGGTCGAGATCGCTCCGATCGCCCAGGGACTGTGGATGCGCGGCGCCAGCCTGACCATGCTGCATCAGCCGACCCCACGCACCGACTTGGCGATCTGGGCCGAGGACACCACCACCGTCGTCGACATGATCGAGGCGAAGGCGGTCGTCATCTCGGATCCGTTCATGGCGGCCGTGCCGGTGCTGGAGGAGCGCGGCCTCACCGTGGTGACCGTCGAGCAGCTGCTGGCGTCCGATCCGATCGACCCCATCGAGGTCGACGAGGACGACTTGGCGCTGATGCAACTGACGTCCGGATCCACCGGGTCGCCCAAGGCCGTCCAGATCACTCACCGCAACCTGTTCGCCAACCTCGAGGCGATGTACATCAGCGCCGAGTACAACGAAGAGACCGACGTCATGGTCAGCTGGCTGCCGCTGTTCCACGACATGGGCATGATCGGCTTCCTGACCGTGCCGATGTACTTCGGCGGTGAGCTGGTCAAGGTGACCCCGATGGACTTCATGCGGGACACGCTGTTGTGGGCCAAGCTGATCGACAAGTACCGGGGGACGATGACCGCGGCCCCCAACTTCGCCTACGCGCTGTTCGCCAAGCGGCTGCGCAAGCAGGCCAAGCCCGGCCAGTTCGACCTCTCGTCGCTGCGCTTCGCCCTGTCGGGTGCCGAGCCGGTGGAGCCTGCTGACGTCGAGGACCTGGTCGACGCGGGCAAGCCGTTCGGGCTGAACCCCGGAGCGATCCTGCCGGCTTACGGGATGGCCGAGATCACGCTCGCGGTGGCGTTCTCCGAGTGCGGCGCCGGTCTGGTCGTCGACGAGGTGGACACCGACCTGCTGGCCGCGCTGCGGCGTGCGGTGCCCGCCACCAAGGGCAACACCCGCCGGCTGGCGTCGCTGGGGCCGCTGTTGCCGGGCATCGAGGCGCGCATCGTCGACGACGACGGCAACATCCTGCCGCACCGGGGCGTCGGGGTGATCGAACTGCGTAGCGAGTCGGTCAGCCCCGGCTACATCACGATGGGCGGCTTCCTGCCGGCGCAGGACCAGCACGGCTGGTACGACACCGGTGACCTCGGCTATCAGATGGAGAACGGTCACGTCATCGTGTGTGGCCGCGTCAAAGACGTCATCATCATGGCCGGCCGCAACATCTACCCGACCGACATCGAGCGGGCCGCCGGACGGGTCGAAGGCGTACGGCCGGGTTGTGCGGTGGCCGTCCGACTCGACGCCGGACATTCGCGCGAGACCTTCGCCGTCGCGGTCGAGTCGAATGCCTTCGAAGATCCCGCCGAGGTGCGCCGTATCGAGCACCAGGTGGCGCACGAGGTGCTTGCCGAGGTCGACATGCGGCCCCGCAACGTCGTGGTCCTCGGTCCGGGGACCATCCCGAAGACGCCGTCGGGCAAGCTGCGGCGCTCCAACTCCCTGACGCTGGTCACCTAGGTAGGCTCGGCCGCGGCCGCGGCGGCGTCGAGCGTGACGCCAGCCGCACGCTCGGCGTCGAGCGTAACGCCAGCCGCACATTGGGCGGTCAGCTCACCAGGCGTGCACGCGGTTCTGCGCGGGCTCAAGGCCGAGCTCGACAAGCAACTCGGTGGCGTCGGCGGCCTGCTCGCAAATGGTGGGGACGTCGGCGCGCTGGGCGGCGGTGAAGTTTTCCAGGACGAACGCGGCCGGATCTTTGCGCCCAGGCGGCCGGCCGATCCCGATGCGCACCCGCTGGAAGTCTCTGGTCCCCAGCGCGGCGGCCACCGAGCGCAGCCCGTTGTGCCCGCCTTCGCCGCCGCCGAACTTGAGGCGGATGCAACCGAACTCGAGGTCGAGCTCGTCGTGGATGACGATGATGTCGGCCGGGGGCACCGAGTAGAACTTCGCCAGCGGCCCCACCTGTCGGCCGGACTCGTTCATGTAGCAGCGCGGCTTCGCCAGCACCACCGAGCGCCCGGCCAGCCGACCGGTGAGCACCTCGGCGCCGGAACGCTTGTGCGCCTTGAACTTCGCGCCCAGTCTTGCCGCGAGCACGTCGGCAACCATGAACCCGAGGTTGTGCCGGGTACGGGCGTAGTTCTCGCCCGGGTTCCCCAGGCCGACCACCAGTAGGGGTTCGGCCACTTCGCGAACCGCCTACTCGGACTCGTCTGAGGATGCCTCGGCTTCGCCGCCTTCTTCCTCGGCGCCCTCTTCGCCTTCCTCGGCTTCGGCTTCCTCGCCCGCGCCCTCCTCCTCGAGGTCCTCGGCGGTCGGTGCCGGAACGACGTTGACCACCAGCATGTCCGGGTCGGAAATCAGGTTGACGCCAGCCGGCAGGGCGACCTGGCCGGCGGTGAACTGGGTCCCGGGCTCGGCGCCCTCGACGGACACCGTCAGCTGCTCGGGAATCGACAGTGCCTCGGCCTCGATCTCGATGGCATTGGTCTCCTGCGTGACCAGGGTGTCGGGTCCGGCCTCGCCCACGACGGCGACGTTGACCTCGACGACCACCTTCTCACCGCGACGCACGACCAGCAGGTCGGCGTGCTGGATGGTGTGGCGGATCGGGTGGATCTCCAGCGCTTTGGTCAGCGCCAGCTGTTCCTTACCGGCGATGTCCAGCGTCAGCACCGCGTTGGTGCCGGAGTGGCGCAGCACGGCGGCAAAGTCATGCCCGGGTAATTCCAGGTGTTGCGGATCGGCGCCGTGACCGTAGAGAACGGCGGGAATCCTGCCCTCGCGCCGGGCCCGCCGGGACGCGCCCTTGCCGGTCTCGGTACGTACCGTGACGCTGAGCTGGTTGATTGCTGACTTTGCCATCGTGTCGCTCCTGTGTTCCGGGACACGGCCAGGATCGCGACAGTATGTCGGTCTCCGTCGATAACGGTGCTGGCCATTCGGCCGGCCACCCTCGCCGTGACGCCCGGTCAGGTTAACGCATGTGCACCTTGCAGCGGAAATTCTGTAGCCGTCGCCTGGGCCTTGGGGTTGCCAGCTCACCGAGACTGTAGTGAGGGCGTGGTTTGGTGCTCAACTGCGATCTGTATGCAGTCTCGCCGCCGCCAGTGCAGTCTCGCCGCCGCCAGTGCAGTCTCGGCAGCCTCAGAGCGGGAACTTGGTGCCCGTCAGCTGCTCGGAGAGCTCCCAGAGCGCGTGGGCGGTCGGTAGGTCCTGAGCCGCCCGGCTGCGTCCGACCGGTTGCGTGCGGCCGACGTAGCCGAACCGCGGGCCGACGAACGTGTCGCCCGGCAAGTCCTGCGACGCCGCAAACAGCGTCTGCCGGGCGCCGTAGTCGGCATCGGTGGCCACCACCCGGGTGGCTGCTGAGATCAGCGCATCGCCAAACTTGCGGCCGGAGGCGCCTTGCAGGTTGGTGTGCGAATAGCCGGGGTGGGCGGCCAGTGCGCGCAGCGGCGAGCCGCCCGCTTCGAGGCGGCGCTGCAGCTCGGAGGTGAACAGCAGGTTGGCCAGCTTCGACTGGCTGTACGCCAGCCAGGGGGAGTACCGGCGTTTCTTCCAGTTGAGGTCGTCGAAGCTGATGCGCCCCGGCCAGTGCGCCATCGACGACACCGACGCCACCCGGTCGGACAGCTTGGGCAGCAGCAGGTTGGTCAGCGCGAAATGCCCGAGGTGGTTGGTGCCGATCTGGCTCTCGAAGCCGTCGGCGGTCAGCATGTACGGAGCCGCCATGATGCCGGCGTTGTTGATCAGGACGTCGGCCCCGTCGACCCCCTCGGCGAACTTCCGCACCGACTCCAGATCCTGCAGGTCGAGCGGTCGTACCTCGACGTCCCCGGTGATCTGTCGCGCGGCAGCCTCGCCCTTGGCCGTATTGCGGACGGCCATGATGATGTTGGCGCCCACGCGGGCCAACTCGCGGGCCGTGATCGCACCCAGCCCACTGCTGGCACCGGTGATGACGACGGTGCGCCCGACGAACGACGGCAAATCTGCGGCGGTCCAGTCAGCCATGCCTGAAAAGCCTAAAGGGTGTCGAACTCCAGCGGCACGCTGATAGGTCCGGTGATGCCGGCCATCGCGTTCCAGGGAACCGGACCGGCCAGGCGGGGGTTGGGCATGCGCTGGGTGATGACCCGGAGCGCTTCGGTCAGTTCCAGGCGCGCCAGGTGAGCGCCGAGGCAGTAGTGCACACCGCCGCCGAAGGTGAGCATGGGCGGAGGGTCTTGCCTCGTGATATCCAGCCGATCCGGGTCGACGTACACGTCGGGGTCGCGGTTGGCCGCCGCGGTGTTGGCGGCCACGATGGTACCGGCGGGTATCCGGACACCCACGAGTTCGACGTCCTCGGCGGCTTTCCGGATCGAGCCGAAAATGATTGGGCAGTAACGCATTACCTCGTTAACGGCGTTGGTCGCCAACTCGGGGTGCTGCGCGAGCAACGCCCATTGGTCGGGGTGGGCGCTCAGCACCTGCACCGCCGCGGCCAGCTGGTTGCGGGTGGTGTCGGTGCCGGCACCGAGCAGAGTGCCACAGAGCATGAGCAGTTCGTCGTGGGTGAGCCGGTCGCCGTCTTCTTCGCAGCGGATGAGATCGGAGATCAGGTCGTCGCTCAGCGTTGCGCGACGCTGCGCGATCAGGTCCTCGAGGTAGGCGTCGAGTTCGTCCCATGCCTTGAGGATCACTGGGCCGTCGTTGGCGACGTTCCATTCGAAGAGCTTCTTGATGTCGTCGGTCCAGACGGAGAACAGCTGCCAATCTTCGGCAGGCGCGCCAAGTAGCGCACAGATGACCGGCGTCGGGTAGCGGCGTGCGATATCGGTTACGACGTCGCATCGCCCGACGGCGGTGAGCGGATCGACAAGCCCGGTAATGATTTCGACGACCCGCTCCCGCAGTCGCGCGGCGCCGCGCGGCGCGAAGGCCTTCGACACCAGCCGGCGCAGCCGATGATGCGTAGCGCCGTCGAGACCGAGGATGTTGGTGGTCGCCCGATCCCACAGCGGGCCTGAGGTGACGCCCTGCAGGTCGAGCCCGAGGCCGTTGGCAGTGACGAACCGGTTGTCGCGCAGCACCGTGCGGACCAGCTCGTAGCTCAACGCGTCGGGCGCACGCGGGCTCATGGCGATCGGGGCTTGGCGGCGTGCCTCTGCGATGACGCGGTGCGCCTCGAACGGATCGGTGAGGTGCTCGTAATCGACCGTCGGCAGTCCGGCTTCGAAAACGCTGGGGCAATCGAGAACGGGTTGGCTTGTCATGGCGTCGACTATCCGGCGGAACGCGGCCAGGACCATCGGCGTCAGCGCGTAGATTTGCGCGGGCCGGGGTCGTAAATCTGCGCGCACCGGCGGATGTTTTCATCGGTTGCGGCCGCGATGCTGGCTACCATGAGCCAACACGCGGAGATGCCGCCGCTGACCTGGAGCTTGAGTGAGTTGCTGCCGACCGGAACGGTGACGTTGCTGCTGGCCGACGTCGAGGGTTCGACGCGGTTGTGGGAGACCCAGCCCGAACAGATGACGGCCGCGCTGGCATTGCTGAACCGGACGGTAGACCAGACCGTCGCCGCATATGACGGCGTGCGTCCGGTGGAGCAGGGTGAGGGTGACAGTTTCGTGACGGCGTTCGCGCGCGCGTCGGATGCGGTGGCGTGTGCTTTCGCATTGCAGCGGACGCCGCTGGCACCGATCAAGCTGCGCATCGGGTTGCACACCGGAGAGATTCAGTTGCGCGACGAAGGCAACTACGCGGGGCCGACGATCAACCGCACCGCGCGGTTGCGCGATTTGGCGCATGGTGGGCAGACCGTTTTGTCGGGCGTGACCGAATCGCTGGTGATGGATCGGTTGCCGGACGGGGTGTGGTTGACGGAGCTGGGTAGTTACCCGTTGCGGGGTGTGCCGCGTCCGGAGCGGGTGATGCAGTTGTGCCATCCGGATCTGCGTAACGAGTTCCCTCCGCTTCGGGTGCGCAGTGCTGTCGCCTCGCATAATCTTCCGGCGCAGCTGACGAGTTTCGTTGGGCGGCAAGCGCAGATAGCGGAGCTGGCCCAGCTCGTCACGAGCAACCGGCTGGTCACACTGACGGGCGCCGGGGGAGCCGGCAAGACCCGACTTGCCGTGGAAGTCGCGGCGCAATTGAGCGCCGAATTCTCCGACGGCATCTGGTATGTGGACTTGGCGCCGATCACCAATCCCGCGGTGGTTCCGGTCACGACGGCACGCACGATCGGTCTACCCGATCAGCCGGGCCGCTCCACCGTGGAGACGCTGGTCCGGTTCTTCGGCGAGAAAGCCACGTTGGTTGTCCTCGACAACTGTGAGCATCTGCTCGACGCGTCCGGGGCCATGATCGTTGAGCTGCTGGGGAATTGCCCACGTTTGACGATTCTGGCCACCAGCCGCGAACCGCTCGCGGTGCCCGGTGAGCTGGCCTGGCGGGTGCCGTCGCTGTCGCTGGCCGACGAGGCGATCGAGCTGTTCACCGACCGTGCCCGACGGGCTCGCCCACATTTCGTTGTGGGCGAGGACAACACCGCGCTGGTGCGAGAGATCTGCGAGCGCCTGGATGGCATGCCGCTGGCGATTGAGCTTGCCGCGGCACGCATTCGGGCGTTGTCGCTGCGCCAGATCGTTAACAGCCTGCATGACCGGTTCCGGCTGCTGACGGGTGGTGCGCGCACCTCCGTGCGCCGCCAGCAGACGCTGCGCGCCTCGGTGGACTGGTCGCACGCGTTGCTCACCGAGCCCGAGCGGGTCTTGTTCCGCCGGCTCGCGGCGTTCATGGGTGGGTTCGATCTCGACGCCGCGCAGTCCGTCGGCGCCAGCAGCGAAGTCGAAAGTTACCAGCTGCTAGACCAACTCAGCCTGCTGGTGGACAAATCCCTTGTGGTCCCGGAGGACACCGGTAGCGGGATGCGCTACCGGCTGCTTGAGACGGTGCGCCAGTATGCGCAGGAAAAGCTCGGCGAGTCCGGCGAGGCCGACCAGGTGCGCACCCGGCATCGGGACTATTACGCAGCCATGGCTGCTGAGATGGAAGCGCAGGGCCACTCCGCCGACGAGCAGCTGCTGCACTGGGCGCGAACCGAGATCGAAAATCTGCGAACGGCTTTCGCATGGAGCCGGGAGAATGCCGAGCTCGAAATAGCCTTGAACCTCATTGTGTCGTTGCGGCCGTTGTGGTTACGGGGCGGCCGCATCCTTGAGGCGCTGGCCGGACTGGCCGCCATCCTGGCCGACGTGGATCGCTCGATGACACCGACGTTGTGGGTGCGCGCCGTGGCTCACCAGAGTTTCCTCGCCGGTTGGGTGAGCGTCCCGCTGGATGTGAGCCTGACGCACCAGGCACTGGCCGTTGCGCGTGAACTCGACGACCCCGCGTTGATCGCCCAGTCCCTCATCGGATGCGGAATGCTTGCGATCTACAACGCTGAAGAGGCGCAACCCTACTTCCACGAGGCCATCGATTTGGTGCGCCCCAGCGGTGACAAGTGGGCCCTGTGCCAAATCTTCAGCCATCAGGCGACCGCGAACGTGTTGAGCGGTCAGCCGTTTGCCGCGGTTACAGCGGCAACGGAGGGACTCGCCCTGGCCGATGCACTTGGCGACCGGTTCTTCTCGCGAAACAACAGAGACTGGTTGGCGCTGGCGCTGATGATGCGGGGCGACCTCGCGCAAGCCAACCGCATCGCTCGCGTCTTGGTCGACGAGACGGAGGCCGCCGCGGACCGCACCATGATGGTGTACGGCTACGCGGCCGACAGCATCATTCAGGCGTACCAGGGGGACGCGGATGGCGCGCGTGCCGCCGCGGTGTCTTGTCGGGCGGCGGGGGAGGCGATGGGCGGAGTCGCCGCGGACACGGCGGCGGCGGTGTTGGCCTACGCCGCCCTGGTTGGCGGTGACGCTGCGACGGCCAGCGAAGTGGCCGAGGAGGCCTTACGGCGCACCAATGCGAGGGGCGAGACGTTCACCCGAAGCATCACGCCAAACGCGGAGGCCGCCCTGGCCTGCGGTGACCTCGCGGGCGCGCGCCGTTGGTCTGACGAAGCCGTCGCGGCGGTCCCGGGCTGGTTTCAAGTGGCCGCGCTGACCGTGCGCGCTTTTGTGGCAATCGAAGAGAATGAGCCCGAGCGGGCCGAGCGCGACGCCCACGACGCCCTCGCGGTTGCGTCGGGTACGCAGGGGTATCTGCGGGTCGCCGACACCCTGGAATGCCTTGCCCGCCTGGCGGTCAGCGAAGGCAACCATCCGTATGCGGCGCGTCTGTTGGGTGCTGCGGAGGCCATGCGGCAGCGCATGGAGAACCCCCGCTTCCCGATGTATCAGGCTGACTACGATGCCACCGTCGCGACGGTCCGTGACGCCTTGGGAGAGAGCGATTTTGGCGCTGCCTGGGCCGGCGGCGCTGCGTTGTCCACCGAGGAAGCGATCGCCTACGCGCAGCGCGGTCGCGGCGAACGCAAACGCCCCAGCACTGGCTGGGGATCGCTGACGCCGATGGAACTCGACGTGGTGCGCCTAGTGGGTGAAGGGTTGGGCAACAAAGACATTGGTGCGCGGCTTTTCATCTCGCCGCGCACCGTGCAGACCCACCTCACCCACGTTTACGCCAAGCTCGGCCTGACCTCCCGGGTGCAACTCGTTCAGGAAGCGGGGCGTCACTAGGTGCCGAGCAGCGTACTGGTAACCCCCTATTGCGTGACGGCGACGACAGCCGCAGGATGCCGGATCAGTCGGGCGAGCTTGTGTACGCCATCGTGTGCTGGGTTGCCCGGTTATCGCAGCGATGGTGTCGAAATCTTTGTCACGAAACTCGCGTCGCGCGATGTCGCTGGCCGAATAGCCGATTTCCAACCGCGTCACGTTGCTGATGTGCACCAAACCGCGCTCGATACGGTTGCTCCAGAGGTCCGGATCGCTGCTCTGCGCCAGGCGTGCGAGGGCCGACTGATCGATACGCGACTTGGTCTCCGTCACTGCCATGCTTGGCGCATCAGGTCATCGTCGCCAAGACCCGCGACGGCCTGTCCAAAGCGACGCAGATCGTTGCGAGTCACGGGAACTCGGGAGGCACGCGCATCCTGAGCGAGCCGTCGGCGAATGTACTCAACGCGCGACAAGCCCATCGGAGTTTTCACGTTCACAACTCGGAGCGCCGCTCGGGGTGCCCTGAAATCCAGGACCGGGCGCCGGCAAGGACGGCCGCGTGCACCGCTCGTGCGATTCGGGCGCCGAACGCCGAGCGGGGCCCACCGTATGTCTCCGGAGTGCCGTCCGTGGGGCAGTGCACGACGATCGCGTCCGAGGCGGTCCCGGTGGCCCGTACCCCGGTCTCATACAACGCCCTGCACTTTCGCCTCGGTTGCGGTGGCCACGGCGTTGACGAGGGCCTCCTCGGACAGCCGCACCGGCACCGCCACCACGATGTTGATCGTGCCCACCCGATACTCGTCAGCGGCGGTGAGCGGTCGGTACTCGACGGCCTGGTAGTCGGCGAACGCGGTCGTTCGGGCGCGGGAGGGCAACTCGCGGCGGAAGTGCCCGTCCGGCGCGGCCGCCCAAGCCGGACTGGAAAGCCCGGCGGTTGCGGCAGCATGCACGCCGCTGTCGGCGGCCAAGTGGTGCCCGGTCACGTCGACTGCAGTGAGCAGCCCACAGCCGGTGCCGACGAGGTCGAGCGCGCTCCCAATCTCAGTCAGGTGGCGGTCCGGGTCCGTCCGGCCGTAGTCGAGGGGGACCGTTGCGTTGACCACCCAGTCCTGGGCGCCGATGCCGCCGCCGAGCGGTCCTGACGAGATGCACAGTCGAGGCGCGGCGAATTGCCAGACAAGGGCCGGGAGCGACCGAGTTTGTTCCATCCGCGCGGTCAACCTGGGAGCACGGTCTCATCCGCCCGTGCAGGTGGTGCCGTGTTGAAATCGTGGTCAAGATCCAACAAGGACCTCGACTTGCAGGGTTCCGGGAAAGACGAACAGCGGTGTGGCGGCGCCGGTTGAGATGCCAGCTACGGCAAAGGAATTCCATGGTTTTCCATCGGAGCCGGCGGGCATTACGACGGCGACGGAGTTGGTCGTCGGTGTCTAACTCGACTTATCGGGAGTGACTGCGCGCCACACCAATTCGGCAATGGTCCGACAGTAATCGTCGTCGACCGGCTCGCCGGTGAACAGTGCACGCATATTGATCGGCGCGAACAATAATTCCAGTGCCGTTTCGGCGTCGACCTCTGCGAGTAGCTCGCCGCGTTGGCGGGCGCGGTCAAACACGCCACGCAGTCGATCTGCGCGCGCCTTCCACAGTGCCCGTCGGATCTGGGCGGTCGGTAGGCCCGGATTGCCAATCAGGTGGGTGACCTGGAGACTGCGCCCGACCTCGGAATCAATATACCGAGCCATCCCCATCGCCAGCGCCAGTAGGTCGGTGCGCAGCGAGCCCATGTCGGGTGGTGTCAGCCCCGCATTTTGATGCAGAAGCAAATCGAGAATCAGGTGCTCCTCATCTCCCCATTGCCGCCGAATCGCCGCCGGGTCGAGCCGATGCCGATCGGCGAGCGCCAAAATACTGAAACGGTCAATACCCCAACGGGTTAGCTCGTCAAAGGCCGCCGCGAGTACGCGCTCGCGAAACTCGGCAGGCAGTGCACCATCCGCAGAAACTGACATCCCGTCCCCCAAACGCCTTAGACCGGAAACAGGAACACTAACGAAAAACCGTGTGCGGTCGGTAATCGGGGCACTCGCCAGCTGATCCGCAACGTCTGAGCGATGCGAATAATTGGCCGCTTCCTGAGGTGCGGACCCTACGACGCCGGACCGGTGCCGCGCGTGCATCAACCGAACAATGCGGTGGAGTTTGAGCATCCTACGGGCAACGAATCGCAGTGGCCTCGCGAGTTAGAAGCGCTTTCGCGCGAACCAGACTTCCTCGGTCGGCCATTTCCGGGCCCACTCGGCTGAGGCGAGCTCGCTGGGCCGGGTGGTGTCCTCGCCCGCCTGCAGCTCGACCAGGCGCTCGACGTCGAAGCCGTGCTGTCGCAGCAGGCGGATCCATTCGCCGTGCGGCAGGTGGAACTCTACGGAGCCGTCGTCGTCCCACTTGGTCCGGTGCATCCCGAAGTAAGGTCGCTGCAGGGTGGTGCCGGCAGGCCCGGCCGGCACGACGACGTCGGTGTAGGGGATGCATAACGTCAGCAGGGAGGCGTTTGTCAGAAACATGAGCCACCCACCAGGGCGCAGTATGCGCGCGGCCTCCGGTATCCAGGCGTAGGGGTCGGCCCACAGCGCCGCGCCGTACTCGCTGACCGCGCCATCGAAACTCGCGTCGGCGAACGGTGTCGCCTCGGCGTTGCCAAGGTGCAGCGGAAACTCCAGGCCGAACTCCCGTTGTAATTGCCGGGCAGTCTGCAGCTGTGCGGGCGAGTTGTCGATGCCGACCGGATGCGCGCCGCGCCGCGCCAGCCAGGCCGAAACATAGGCTGTACCGCAGCCCAGCTCCACCACATCCTGTCCGCTCAGATTCTCGGGCAGCAGCCGCAGTTCAGCCTCCGGGATGTCCCAGATGCCCCATTCGATCTCGGTGGCCGACCAGTTGGCACGTCCATTCGCCACATAGTCCTTGGCGAAACTATCCCAGGCCTCGCGGTTGGCGCGCACGTGATCGGGCAGCTGCTCGGCGTCCATGATCTGCTGATGCTAGCCGGATAAACGTGTATCCGTCGTCGTTGGCTGCAACGTCCGTAATTGCGTTGTATCCCAACAGCTTTCGTGACCATCCTAGGTACCGATAATTCCGGCTGGAGCGATGCGTACCGGTTAGGGCCGTTGTGTGCGCTCCAGCGCTGCCGCGACAATGGGCTTGGCCCACCCCGGGGTGAAGGTCAGATCGGACGGCCCGACGATGTGGCCGCGCTGCATGTGCAGCACCAAGACCGGCTGCGGTGCCTGCCCGGTCGCGGGATCGGCACTGGCAGAGTTGTCATACACCCGTAGCTCAGTCAGCACCGGCAGCAGTGTCACGAGATTGATCAGGCTGTGGCGGTAGCGACGGCGGATATCGGCTTCGGGAATGTCATGGCCGCCGCCGCGGACCCGTTGTCGCACCCGCTCGATGTGGGTCTCGGCGCTGTCGAGTCCCACGTAGAAGACATGGACCTCGATGCCACGCGTGGCCGCATGGGCCAGCAGGCCGGGCATCGTGTTGCCGCCCAGGGTGGTCTCGAAGGTGAAATCCAGGCCTTGATCAATCGCCCGTTGCACCAGCCGCCGGCCCAGTTCCCAGCCCGCCGCGTTGGCGTCGGTCTGGCCTAGTGCGGGGTTGGCCGCCCTGATCTGGCGTGCGGCTTCGTCGGGGTTGTAGTACTCACCGCCCTTGGCGCGGATGGTCGCGCCGATGATGCTGCTCTTGCCGGCGCCGTTGACGCCCGCCAGTACGTGTATCTGCGCTGACATCAGTGCTGTGCGAACCGCGGGCCTCGCCCGATCACCGCGGTCGCGCGGTGCGGGCCGCCTTCACCGCCGCGGCGCCGAGTTCTTCGGGTGTGGCTTCGAAGGCCGCTGCGACTCCGGCTTTGGCTTTCGGTGTCTGCATGGTGGCCAACAGCGTGTCGAAGCGCTCACTGAGGTCGTCGAGTGCCGGGGTGGCCGATGCGGTCAACGCCTCGAACTCGGCATACGACAGCAGCACCGCGCGGGGGATGTCGTGCTTGGTGATCACCACAGCCCCGTTGCGTGCGGCCTGCTCAAAGACCGTGCCGAACTCGTTTTTGAGGCGGCTGGCGGTGACCACGGGTACGTCGACCAGCTTGCCGTCGCGGTTGCGGAACGGGACCGTGGACATGGCGCTCTCCTCGTTCGTCGTCAACACCGCTACGGTAGCCCTTTTGTCTATTTTGTGCGAATAGGACATTTCGTGCTGTCCCGGCGCGGACGACCCGAAACCCCCGAAGGCGCGGCCCGGCTGATCCGGCGGTCGATGCGTCGAGTTGGCGACCACGGATAACGCGACCTTATTCTTCGCCCACACCGCCCGCTAGATGTTCGTAATCCAGGTCAAACCTGAGCAGCGTGTGTAGTCGGTGGACCCAAACGTGGGGGCGACACTGTGTTGCTGCCGCCACTAGGTGGCGAGCTTAAAAGCGCCCGACACCGGGTGTGCGGGTGCTTTTATGTCTGCTCGCGCTACTTTGCCGCCACCACGAATCCGTGGATGATCGCCTCGATATCCGACGACTGGTTGACCGTCTCGCTGGCCAGGCTGGTGATGGTGAGCTGGACCAGGAATCGCTGCTTGTCGGGCGGCGAGCCGGTCGGGAGGACGATCCGGTTCCAACTGTGCAGCCGGGTGTCGTCGAGGTCGTAGCTGCCCTCGATCATCGACGACGGAAATCCGTTGTAGTCCGCCATCGAGACATTGAGCTGCTTGAAGTTCTCGAACAGCTGAGCGTCGTCATTGCCGTGTTTGATGACCTGGGCAGGGTCGAAGTCCCCGCGTAGCCGGAACACCACCAGCCGAGCCGTCGGAAACTTGCCGCCCTTGGACAACATCACGGTCTGCGGCGCGATCTTCGGATTGCTGGCCCGCGACCAGTCCGGCGGTGTCGGGATGGACACGGTCAGATCCTTCAGGTCGTCCGGTGCCACCTGCTGTCCGGTGACGCCGATGCTTTCCAGGTACTGCGACAGGGGAACCGGCTTGGCACTGGGGGCGGTCGTAGAAGTGGCGGCAACGGTGGTCGTCGACAAAATCGAATGGAAGTCAGCGGATTTCGGTCCGCATGCCACGGCCGCCAATGCGACGATCGCGACAGCGACCGCAAAGCGCTTCACAGAATCTCGCGGACCGTGTCGATCGGCCGGGCCAGGCGAGTGCCTTTCGGTGTGACGACAAACGGTCGTTCGATGAGGATGGGGTGTTCGGCCATGGCGTCGAGCAACTCGTCGTCGCTCGCGTCGGCCAGCCCCAGTTCGGCATACAGCGACTCGCGCTTGCGCACCGCGGTCCGCACGTCGATGCCGGCGTCGCGGATCATGCGCACCAGCTCGGCCCGCGTCGGCGGCGTCTTCAGATACTGGACGACCGTTGGCTCAATACCGTTGTCCCGCAACAAGTCCAGCGTCTTACGCGAGGTGCTGCACTTCGGGTTGTGGTAAATGACGGAGCCAGAGCCCATCTACGCGTCTCCGTCGAAAAGCCCTGTGACTGAGCCGTTTTCGAAAACAGCACGAATGGTGCTGGCCAACAACGGGGCAATCGACAAAACCGTCAACTGAGGGAAGCGCTTCTCCTCGCCGATCGGCAACGTGTTCGTCACGATCACCTCGCGCGCGCCACACGAGGCCAACCGCTCAGCGGCCGGATCGGACAACACGCCGTGGGTGGCGGCGATGATCACGTCGGCGGCGCCGTCGTCCCGCAGCAGCTTCACCGCACCGGCGATGGTGCCGCCGGTGTCGATCATGTCGTCGATCAGCACACAAGTCCGCCCGGCCACCTCGCCGACCACGCGGTTGGACACCACCTGGTTCGGCACCCGCGGGTCACGGGTTTTGTGAATGAAGGCCAGCGGCACGCCGCCCAACGCGTCGGCCCACTTCTCGGCGATGCGCACCCGGCCGGAGTCAGGGGAGACCACGACCATGTTGCCGTCGGGGTAGTTGTCCCGGATGTAGCCGGTCAGCAGGTTCTGCCCGCGCATGTGGTCGACGGGTCCGTCGAAGAAACCCTGGATCTGGTCGGTGTGCAGGTCGACGGTCACGATCCGGTCGGCACCCGCGGTCTTGAGCAGGTCGGCAACCAGCCGCGCCGAAATCGGTTCGCGGCCGCGATGCTTCTTGTCCTGGCGGGCGTAGGGATAGAACGGCATGACCGCGGTGATCCGCTTGGCGCTGCCCCGCTTGAGGGCGTCGATCATGATCAGCTGTTCCATCAGCCAGTTGTTCACCGGCGCCGGGTTCGACTGCAGGACGAACGCGTCACATCCGCGCACCGATTCGTGGAAGCGCACGAAGATCTCGCCGTTGGCGAACTCCCGCGCCGTCTGCGCGGTTACATGGACATCCAGTTCCTTGGCTACCTGCTCGGCCAGCTCGGGGTGAGCGCGGCCGGAGAAGAGCATCAGGTTTTTGCGGTTATCGGTCCAGTCGTGGCTCAACGTGCTGCCCTCGCCGTATCGGGAGTCGAGATTGGTGGTCGAATGCGCCCCCATCGTACGTAGTGGTTACCGGCTAGTAAATTCACGGCGCCGTGCCGGCTTCGGGCGTCTGGGCGGCCCGCTCGGCCGCCTCGGCGGCTGCCGTCCCCGGCCGCTTGCGCTGCACCCAGTTCTCGATGTTCCGTTGCGGGCCCGCCGACACCGCCAGCGCTCCCGGCGGTACGTCCTCGCGGATCACCGTGCCCGCCCCGGTATAGGCGCCGTCGCCGACGGTCACCGGCGCCACGAACATGGTGTCTGACCCGGTCCGGACGTGCGAGCCGATGGTGGTCCGCGACTTGGTCGTGCCGTCGTAGTTGACGAACACGCTGGATGCGCCGATATTGCTGTGTTCGCCGATGTCGGCGTCGCCGACGTAGGTCAGGTGCGGCACCTTGGTGCCGGCGCCGATGCTGGAGTTCTTGGTCTCGACGAACGCGCCCAGCTTGCCATCGCCTCCCAGCGTGGTTCCGGGCCGCAGGTAGGTGAAGGGCCCGACCACTGCGCCGTCACCGATCGTGGACTCGCTGCCGTGGGTGCGGACGACCGACGCGCCGTCGCCCACTGTGACGTCGGTCAGCGTGGTGTCCGGGCCGACGACACAGCCGCCGCCGACCTGGGTACGGCCGAGCAGCTGGGTGCCGGGGTGGAGGACGGTGTCGCGGCCGATCGTCACATCGACGTCGATCCAGGTGGTGGCCGGATCGATGACCGTGACTCCGGCCAACTGGTGCGCGGCGACAATCCGGCGGTTGAGCTCGGCGCCCAGCTGGGCCAGCTGAACGCGGTTGTTGACCCCGGCCACCAGCGCGCTGTCGTCGATATGGCGAGCGCTGACAGTCTGGCCGTCGCGGCGCAGGATGGCGATGACGTCGGTCAGGTAGAGCTCCTGCTGGGCATTGTTGGAGCTCAGCCGGCTCAGCGCGGACCGCAGCGCGGCGATGTCGAAGGCGTAGACCCCGGTGTTGACCTCGCGGATCTCCCGCTGCGAGGGTGTGGCGTCGGTCTGCTCGACGATCGCCATCACTTCGTTGTCCTGGGTGCGCAGGATGCGCCCGTAGCCGTGCGGATCGCTGAGCGTCGTGGTCAGCACGGTCACGGCTGCTGACGTCGATGTGTGGGTGGCGATCACATCGGCCAGGGTGTCGGCGTCCAGCAGCGGAGTGTCGCCCGCGGTGACGACGACGATCCCGGCGTAGTCGTCGGGCAACGCCGACAGGCCGCACAGCACGGCGTGCCCGGTGCCCAGTGGCCGGTCCTGCAGCGCGACGTCGATGGTGCGCCCGAGGGTGTCAGCCAACTCGTCGACCAGCGGGGAGATCCGCTGGTGCTCGTGACCCAGCACCACCACCAGGTGCTGGGGTGCCAGCTTGGTCATCGCATGCAGCGAATGAGACAGCATGCTGCGCCCGCCGAGGCTGTGCAGCACTTTGGGAGTATCCGATCGCATTCGGGTGCCGGGCCCGGCCGCCAACACCAGGACCGCGGTGTCACCACGAAACGTCATCGACTCTCCTCATTCGGGGCTCCGTCGCCAGGACTCGAACCTGAACTATCTGAACCAAAATCAGAGGTGCTGCCGATTACACCACGACGGATTGCCTTTCAAGAGCGGGCGGGCCCGCGCCATCAAGACTTTAGTCTGACCGCGGCAGGGCGCATCGAACGTGGGGGAAATGCATGCGCTTTGGTCGGCTTGAACAGGCAGAAGTCCGTCACGCCAACCGATACCCTGATGACGTGGCAGCTCCTGAGAAAGAAGTGCGAGCGCCGCGCGCCAGGATGACCGGCAGCGAGCGCCGACACCAACTCATCGGCATCGCGCGCTCCTTGTTTGCCGAACGCGGCTACGACGGGACGTCGATCGAGGAGATCGCGCAGCGGGCCAACGTGTCCAAGCCGGTCGTCTACGAACACTTCGGCGGCAAAGAGGGCCTGTACGCCGTCGTCGTCGACCGGGAGATGTCGGCGCTGCTGGACGGCATCACGTCGTCGCTGACGAACAACCGGTCCCGGGTGCGTGTCGAGCGGGTCGCGCTGGCGCTGCTCACCTACGTCGAAGAGCGTACCGACGGCTTCCGGATCATGATCCGCGACTCGCCGGCCTCGATCAGCTCGGGCACCTACTCCAGCCTGCTCAACGACGCCGTCAGCCAGGTCGCCTCGATTCTCGCCGGCGACTTCGCCCGTCGTGGCTTGGACCCGGGCCTGGCTCCGCTGTACGCGCAGGCTCTGGTGGGTTCGGTGTCGATGACGGCGCAGTGGTGGCTCGACACGCGTGAGCCCAAGAAGGAAGTCGTCGCCGCGCACCTGGTCAACCTGATGTGGAACGGTCTGACCCACCTGGAACCCGATCCCCAGCTGCAGGACGACGAGTAGCCGATGGTGGCGACCCGCGTCGCCCGGCTACACCGCGCTCACGATCGCCACTACCCGATGGTGGCGACCCGCGTCGCCCGGCTACGCCGCGCTCACGATCGCCACTACCCGCAGTCGCGGGCCAGCAGGTCAGCGGTCGTCTCGCGGCGCACCAGCTGCCGGACGCGGCCGTCCTTGACCGACACCAGCGGCGGCCGGCCGACCATGTTGTAGTTCGACGCCATGCTGTGGTGATAGGACCCGGTGCATGCGACGGCCAGCAGGTCGCCGGGATGCACGTCGGCCGGCAGCTCGATATCGCGGGCGATCTCGTCCCCGGCTTCACAGTGCCGGCCCGCCACGGTGACGACCTGCTTGACGCCGAGGGCGTGCCGGTTCGCCAGCGCGACCGTGTATTGCGCGCCGTAGAGCGCGACGCGCGGGTTGTCGCTCATGCCGCCGTCCACAGAGATGAACGTGCGCCCACCCGGCCGGGTCTTGACCGACCGCACCCGGTACAGGGTGACGCCGGCCCGGCCGCTGATGCCGCGACCGGGTTCGACCACGACGGCCGGCCGGGGGAAATGCTCGGCGGCGCAGGCCTCGTCCACAGCGTCCTCGATCACGGCGGCCAGCTGCTCGAGGTCAAGCGACGCGTCACCGGGGAGGTAGGCGATCCCGTGACCACCACCGATGTTCAGCTCGGTGAGGATCACGCCGTGCTTCGCGCGGACGTCGGCCATCGCGGCGATCATCCGGTGAATCGTTTCGCCGTACAGCGCCGCGTCGGTGACCTGCGAGCCGATGTGGCAGTGCAGTCCGATCAGGTCGAGGATCGGGTGCGCCAACACGCGGTCGACGGCGTCGGCGGCGTGGTCACCGTCGAGCGTGAACCCGAACTTCTGGTCGCTGATGCCGGTGGTCACCGCACGATGGCCGTGAATGTCGACGTCGGGGGTCACCCGCACGAGCACCTTCTGGCGCTGCCGCGCGAGACCGGCGAGGTAGGCGATCTCGACGTTCGAGTCGACCACGATGCGCCCGACGCCGACGCTCACCGCGTCCCGCAGCTCCTCGGGTGATTTCGCGTTGCCGTGCATGATGATGCGGGCCGGATCCATGCCACCGGCCAGGGCGATAGCCAGTTCGCCGGGCGAGCAGACGTCGATGCCGAGCCCTTCCTCGTGGGCCCAGCGCGCCACCGCGGTGGTCAGCAGCGACTTGCCGGCGTACACCACCTCAAAACCCTGGGCGGAGCGCAGAACCTTGCGGTAGCGGCGGGCGCGGTGCCGGAAGTCGGTTTCGTCGATCACATAGGTCGGGGTGCCGAACTCGTCGGCGATGTCGGTGAGCGGCACGTCGCCGAGGCAGAGCCGGCCCTCCTCGTCGGAGCAGGCAGTAATGGGCCAGATCGCGGGGTCGAACCGCCGCGGAGCGGCCTTGCCGATGGAAGGCAACATGTCCAGCAATGTCATGCTTCCAACCTGCGCTCGGCGGGGACCGCGAGCCGCATTCCTTGCGGTTCCTTGACGCCGCCGGGCTCAATATTGACGGTCTTCGGCGCCGTTTTTGGGCCACTTAGAATGGGGTGCATCATGACCGCACCGGGGGCTGCTAGCCCAGATACCCCGATCGCGGGGCTCGTCGAATTGGCGCTGACCGCGCCGACATTCACCCAGCTCATCGCGCGCGCCTCCGATCGACCCGACGAATTGACGCTGGTCGGGCCGGCCAGCGCGCGCCTATTTGTCGCCAGTGCGCTGGCGCGGCAGGGACCCCTGCTGGTGGTCACCGCCACCGGGCGCGAAGCTGACGACCTGACCGCCGAACTGCGCGGCGTGTTCGGTGACGCGGTGGTGGCGTTCCCGTCCTGGGAGACGCTGCCGCACGAACGGCTCTCGCCGGGCATCGACACCGTCGGCAACCGCCTCATGGTGCTGCGCCGGCTCGCCCATCCCGACGACACCCGGCTGGGTCCTGCCCTGCAGGTGGTGGTGGCGCCGGTGCGTTCGCTGCTGCAGCCGATGACCCCGCAGCTGGGCCTGGTCGAACCGGTCACTTTGACCGTCGGCCAGGAGATCGGCTTCGAGGAAGTCATCGCCAGGCTGGTCGAACTGGCCTATACCCGGGTGGACATGGTCGGCCGGCGCGGCGAGTTCGCCGTGCGCGGCGGGATCCTGGACATCTTCGCCCCGACCGCCGAACACCCGGTCCGCGTCGAGTTCTGGGGTGACGAGGTCAGTGAGATGCGGATGTTCTCGGTCGCCGACCAGCGCTCCATCCCCGAGATCGCCATCGACACGCTGGTCGCCGTTGCGTGTCGGGAACTGCTGCTCACCGACGACGTGCGGGCACGGGCCGCCGAGCTGGCCGAAAGGCACCCCGCTGATGAGGGCGCCATTACCGGCACCCTCACCGACATGCTCGCCAAGCTGAGCGAGGGCATCCCGGTCGACGGCATGGAAGCGCTGCTCACGGTGCTTCGCGATGACGATCACGCGCTGCTGACCGATCAGCTGGCCGACGGCACGCCGGTGCTGGTGTGCGACCCGGAAAAGGTGCGCGCCCGCGCCGCCGACCTGATCAAGACGGGCCGCGAATTCCTGGAGGCGTCGTGGTCGGTCGCCGCCTTGGGGAGTGACGCGCCGGTCGACGCCGGTCAGCTGGGCGGCTCGGGTTTTGCCGAGTTGGACCAGGTAGAAGCTGCGGCGCGGCGCTCGGATCATCCGTGGTGGACGCTGAGCCAGCTGTCCGACGAGTCGGCGACGGAACTGGACATCCGGGCTGCGCCATCGGCTCGTGGGCATCAGCACGACATCGACGCCATCTTCGCGATGCTTCGCGCCCACGTCTCGACCGGCGGCTACGCCGCGGTGGTGGCGCCCGGCACCGGAACGGCGCATCGCGTCGTGGAGCGACTGGCCGAGTGCGACACCCCCGCCGCCATGCTGGAATCCGGCGCAGCACCCCAGAAAGGGATAGTTGGCGTGCTCAAGGGCCCGCTGCACGACGGCGTGCTGATCCCGGGCGCCGAGCTGGTGATCATCACCGAGACCGACCTGACCGGCAGCCGGGCCACCAACGTCGACGGCAAGCGGCTGGCGGCCAAGCGGCGCAACACCGTCGACCCGCTGGCGCTCACCGCCGGCGACCTGGTGGTGCACGACCAGCACGGCATCGGGCGCTTCGTGGAGATGGTCGAACGCACCGTCGGTGGCGCGAGGCGCGAGTACCTGGTCTTGGAATACGCAACGGCCCGACGCGGCGGCGGGTCCGACAAGCTGTACGTGCCGATGGATTCGCTGGATCAGCTGTCCCGGTATGTCGGCGGACAGGCGCCCGCGCTCAGCCGGCTCGGCGGCAGCGATTGGGCCAACACCAAGACCAAGGCCCGTCGCGCGGTGCGCGAGATCGCCGGCGAGCTGGTCGCCCTGTACGCCAAACGGCAGGCCAGCGCCGGCCACCCGTTCGGGCCGGACACACCGTGGCAGGCCGAGATGGAGGACGCGTTCGCCTTCACCGAGACCATGGATCAACTCACCGCCATCACCGAGGTCAAGGGCGACATGGAAAAGCCGGTGCCGATGGACCGGGTGATCTGCGGCGACGTCGGCTACGGCAAGACCGAGATCGCGGTGCGGGCGGCGTTCAAGGCGGTACAGGACGGCAAACAGGTCGCCGTGCTGGTGCCCACCACGCTGTTGGCCGACCAGCATCTGGAGACGTTCCGCGAGCGGATGGCCGGCTTCCCGGTGGTCGTCAAGGGGCTGTCCCGGTTCACCGACCCGACGGAGTCCCGCGCCGTGATCGACGGCATGGCCGACGGGTCGGTCGACGTCGTGATCGGCACGCACCGGCTGCTGCAGACCGGTGTGCGCTGGAAGGACCTGGGCCTGGTCGTGGTCGACGAGGAGCAGCGCTTCGGCGTCGAGCACAAGGAGTTCCTCAAGCAGATGCGCACCGCGGTGGACGTGCTCACCATGAGCGCGACCCCGATCCCGCGGACGCTGGAAATGTCGATCACGGGAATCCGCGAGCTGTCGACGATG
>NZ_DATJYB010000442.1:0-3216 GCF_035499775.1 Mycobacterium sp.
AGCGTCCCGGCCGGGCCGGTCACCTTCACGGTGGTCAATACCAGCGCCCCGGGCATCACCGAAATGGAGTTGCTCAGAGAGCAACGCATCGTCGGCGAGAAAGAAAACCTCGCGCCCGGATTGGATCCGGTGTCGTTCACGGTCACGCTGGACGGCGGCTCATACCAGGTGTACTGCCCTGGGGCAAGCACCGAATACCAAAATCTCACGGTGACCGGCCGCGCCCCCGCCCCGGCCACGGGAACCGTCTCGAGCATCCTCAGCCAGGGCACGAAGGACTACGCAGCGTACGTCGTGGGCCAAATCGGTCAGCTGAACGATGCCGTGAAGGCGCTCGACGTTGCGGTGCAGGCGGGTGACGTTCCCGGCGCCAAGACGGCCTACGCGAAAGCGCGACAGTTCTGGGAACGCGCCGAGGCCAGCGTGGAAGGCTTTGTCCTGCCTGGCTTCCGGGTCGACGACAACGCAGGCAATCTCGACTACCTGATCGACATGCGCGAATCCACCCCGGTCGACGCCAAAGTCGGATGGAAGGGCTTCCACGCCATCGAACGCGACCTCTGGCAAGGCAACGCGATCACCCCCGGCACCAAGGCGCTCAGCATCGAATTAGTAGGCAACGTAGGAAAACTGAAAGACATCGTCGCCAACCTGCAATACCGCCCCGAAGATCTGGCCAACGGTGCCAGCGATCTGATCGAGGAGGTGCAGAACACCAAGATCACCGGCGAGGAGGAGGCATTCAGCCATCTCGACTTCGTCGATTTCGCGGGCAACGTCGAGGGCGCCCAGCAGGCGTACGCCGCGTTGAGGCCGGGGCTGGAGAAGATCGACGCCAATCTGGTCAACCAAATCGATCAGCAGTTCCAGACAGTGCTGAGTGTTCTCGACGGTTACCGCGACCCGTCGGCGCCCGGTGGCTACCGGCTCTACACACCGGAGCTGAAGGCCAGCGATGCACCAAAGCTAACCGTGGTGATCCAGCCGTTGCACCAGAGCCTGTCCACCGTTGCGCAAAAAGTGGTTTCGGCCAACTGAGATGGCAAACGACGTAGCCGACACCACCCCACCGGACTCCACCCCGCCGGATTCCACTGGGGTGTCACGCCGACGGGTGCTGGGTGGTGCCGTGTTGGCGGGCCTCACCGGCACGGCCGTGGGTGCCGCCGGTGGCGGGATCGCCGGCTACGCCGCAGCCGCCGCCGGGCGTGGCGGCGACTCAGATGCTCAAGACACCGTCGACCTGCGTCATAGTTACCCCTTCTACGGTCAGACCCATCAGGGCGGAATCGCCACGCCCCCACAGCGTTACGCGATGTTCATGTCGTTCTCGCTGGCGGCCGGCGCCGGGCGCGCCGATCTGCAGGCACTGTTGGCCCGCTGGTCGGCCGGGGTCTCGGTGCTGCAGCAGGGCATGCCCGTCGGTACGGTGCAGCCGACCCGGGATGTGCAGCCCCCCACCGACACCGGGGAGGCATACGGGCTCAGCCCCGCCAGTCTGACTGTCACTGTCGGACTGGGGCCCCCGGTATTCGGTGACCGCTTCGGACTTGCCGCACGCCGGCCGGCGCTGTTCACCGATCTGCCGCCGCTCAACGGGGACAACCTGGACCCACGCCTGCACGGTGGCGACCTGTCGGTCCAGGCCTGCGCCGACGACCCGCAGGTCTGCTATCACGCGGTGCGCAACCTCACCCGCCTGGGACGCAATATCGTCTCACCGTTCTGGGCGGTACTGGGTTTCGGGCGCGCTTCGGCCGGACCCGGACAGCACACCCCGCGAAATCTCCTGGGATTCAAGGACGGTACCCGCAACGTCAGCACCGATGCCGAGTATGCCCGATTCGTCTGGGTCGACAACAGCGACCAACCCTGGATGAAAGGCGGGACCTACCAAGTCGTCCGCAAGATCCGGATGTTGCTGGAAACCTGGGACACCGATCGAATCGGCGACCAGCAGAAGATCTTTGGCCGCACGAAGCAGGAAGGAGCGCCGCTGAGCGGCAAGTCCGAATTCGACACACCGGATTTCAGCGCCAAAGGTTCTGACGGTCAACCGCTGATCGACCCGTTGTCCCACGTCGGGTTGGCGGCCAGGGAGAACAACGACGGCGTCATGATCCGCCGGCGCTCCTACAACTACACCGACGGTCTGGACGCCAACGGTCAGCTCAACGCCGGCTTGTTGTTCGTCTCGTATCAAAACGACCCGCAAAACTTCATCCGACTACAGAATCGCCTCGGCGCCAACGACCTTCTCAACGAGTACATCCGGCATATCGGATCGGCGATCTTCGTGGTACCGCCCGCACCCGCCGAGGGTCACTACATTGGCCAACCGCTATTCAGCTGACCCCCGCACTTACAACACATGCACGGCTTCCGCGGTCGGCCAGTGCCGCGTGCCTGCCGCGTGATAGCTCACCCGCTGGCCGGCGTGGAGTGGAGCCGCGGACCATCCGGTGATCTCGGACGAGTCGACGTAAACGTCGACCAACGAGTCCTCGTCGCTGTCGGTGGGGGTGACGAAGCCGAATCCACGCTCGCCGTCGAACCGGTGCACAACGCCGTACGCAACTGTCGCCATCGATTCCAGCATCGATTCGACGTTGAGATTCGACCCGAATCGGACCCTTCACTGCGAAAGCTAACGTTCACTGCGGCACCGGCTTAGGGTCCTTCGGCCCTAGTCGATCGCGACCAATTGCTCTGCCGGTCCGGTGCCGAGGTCAATAGCGTTGCAGCCGTGTCGATCAAGGGTGTCAGCCCCCGTACGCCCCTGTCGGTCGTCGTGGGTATCGACGGCTCGAAGGCCGCAATACAGGCGGCGCTGTGGGCGGTCGACGAGGCGCTCAGTCGCGATGTCCCGTTGCGCCTGTTGTACGCGATCGAACCGGACGATGCGAGCGGGCCCCACATGGCGGCTCGCAAACTTGCCATCGCCGAGAACGCTGTCCGCTACGCGTTCACCGCGGTCGAGGCGGCGGGCACGCCGGTAAAGATCGAAGTGGAGATCACTCAGGAACGGCCGATCACCGCCCTGATCAGAGCGTCGACGTCCGCCGCGATGGTGTGCGTCGGGGCCGTCGGTGTGCACCACTTCCGGCCCGGGCGGGTGGGCTCGACGGCCGCGGCACTGGCCTCCTCGGCGCACTGCGCCGTGGCGGTCATTCGAAGCGAACAGACCGCGGGGCGCACCGGTTTGATCGTCGTCGA
>NZ_DATJYB010000443.1:0-50125 GCF_035499775.1 Mycobacterium sp.
TATTGCTGCCAGCATGGTTAGTCGCTCAGGTTGGAGAACAGCACGGTGCTCAGGTATCGCTCGCCGAAGCTGGGGAGCACGACGACGATGAGCTTGCCGGCGTTCTCCGGACGGCGTGCCACCTCTAGAGCGGCCGATACGGCAGCGCCCGAGGAGATGCCGACCAGCAGCCCCTCCTCCTTGGCCAGGCGCCGGGCCAGGTCGATCGCGTCGTCGTTTTCGACGGCGATGATCTCGTCGACCAGGCCCAGGTCCAGCACCGGAGGGATGAACCCGGCGCCGATGCCCTGGATCGGGTGGGGTCCCTTCTGGCCGCCGGACAGTACCGGAGACGCTGCCGGTTCCACGGCGATGAATTGCGCCGATGGCTTCCGTTCCTTGATGACCTGCGCGACGCCGGTGATGGTGCCCCCGGTGCCGACTCCGGACACGAAGAAGTCGATCTTGCCGTCGGTATCGCGCCAAACCTCCTCCGCGGTGGTGACGGCGTGCACGGCCGGGTTCGCCGGATTCTCGAATTGCTGTGGTATGAAATACCGTTCGTCGGTCTTGGCGAGTTCTTCGGCTTTGGCGATGGCGCCCGTCATGCCCTCAGGGCCCGGGGTGAGTACCAGTTCGGCGCCGTACGCGCGCAGCAGCATGCGGCGTTCGATGCTCATCGTTTCCGGCATCGTCAGCACGCACTTGTAGCCGCGCGCGGCCGCCACCATCGCCAGTGCAATGCCGGTGTTGCCACTGGTCGGCTCGAGGATGATGGTGTCCGGCTTGATCAGGCCGGCCCGCTCGGCGGCGTCGATCATCGCCACCCCGATACGATCCTTCACGCTGCCGGCCGGATTGAAGGATTCGAGCTTGGCGACGACGTCGGCCACGGCACCGTCGGTGACCCGGCGCAGCCGGACCAGCGGCGTGTTGCCGATCAGTTGGGTGATGTTGTCAGCAATGGTCATGTGGGATCCTCGATGATCTCGGTACAGGCTCAGTCGGACTGCCAGGTGATGTCGAATTCGATGGCCACTTCGGTCGGCACCGTCAGGGCGACAGGTGTCAGTCGATGCGGCTCCCCTTCGAACGCCACTCCGGTCAGCACTCCTCCGGTCAGGTCATGCGGTGCTGTTGCAGTCATTGTCATTGCCGATGTGCCCGGTGCCGGATGTAGGTAAAAGTCCGTACCCGGTTCAACCACCGTATCGATTCTCACGCCGTCGGTGTCGACCAAGTGTCCTTCCGTGACGCTGAGCGTCAATGGGGTCGGCACTTGAAACGGTCCTATGAGTTCGGCTTCGGCGGTTGCATGAGTATCTATCAGCCGGGGTGCCTCGACATCGGCCAGGGCATTGTGTGCCCCCGCGAGTAGGTAGTTGTAGAGGTGCACCACTCGGTCGGCATTGCGGAAGTGACGGGTACCGGTCAGCCAGAAGTGGACATGGCCGATCGTCAGGTTGGCCGCGTCCGATGTGGCGATCAGGCGGTAGTAGCGGTAGCCGCGCCCGCCGCGACTATGGCTGCTGGCAGACAGAGTGCTGCCGACGCCCAGCGTGCGTTGGTACCGGTCGTTGCCCGCAGCGGCGGTCAGCTGCGATCCTGAGATATCGTGCCAGACAAGGCCATTGGCGGACTTTTGTAGCTTCAGTCCCACTGCGGCGTCGGACGACACGCACACCGAATAGCCGCCCAGTTGCGGTTCGCCGTCGAATTCGAACGTGATGGCCGGACCGGGCGAACGGCGCACTGCGGCAGGCACATTCAGCGCCCGGTTGTCCAGCGTCAAACCATTGGTGAAATACCAGATTGCGGCTTGGGCGCCGGCGATCGCTTCGTGTTCGGTGATGTGGGCCGGCCCCAGCGGATATCCGGCTTGGCGTAGCTGTTCGCTCAGTTGCGCGGTCGTGCGCATCGGGAAGGAATGGCGCAGGATCCAGTCCACCTCGGCTTCGCCGCCGCGGGCGTGCAGGTGCGGCAGTGCCGACCAGGTGGTCAGGCGGTAGCGCGACGGGTGGTGCGGGGCGATGCCGGTGAAGTCCAGCGAGTAGGCGTGCAGATTGGGGTTCAGCCTGATCAGGTCGGTGCGCGCGCTGGTGCCGTCGGTGAACACGATCCTGTCGACGGTGTGTGAGTAGGTGCCGCCGCGGTAGCGCGTCATCTGGGTGAGTTCGCTGGCTGGCCTGACGACGGTGCGTCGGCGGGTTGCCACCTGCGCGAACGCGCGGTCTCGTATGGACAACACGGTCATGGTTGTTGGTCTTCCTGAAAGAATGTGGCGAGTGCGCGTCCGGGTTCGCACCGGGCGGACTGGCAGTACCGCCCCTGAGCGGGCGAAGCGCGGCGATTTCGAGCAGGTCAGGAAATCAACAACAACAGCAACAACAACATTCCACGGCGAGGCAGCGCGAACGGACAAAGCGCACCTGTACGGCCTGTTGCATAGGCCCACTATAGGGCATGACGTCGTGAGCACCGTTCCGATTGATTCGGCGCACGCCTCATTTAAACCTTCGCGCGGGATCTAAGCTTGCGTAGGCTCGGCGCGCGCAGGCACTCCTGTTGGATACGGAAGGACCACGATGACATCACCTCAAACTGAGTCTCAGGCCCTCGGCGATCTCGCTGCCCGGCAGCTTGCCAACGCGACGAAGACCGTTCCGCAGCTTTCGACGATCACACCGCGCTGGTTGTTGCATCTGCTCAGCTGGGTGCCGGTGGAAGCCGGTATCTACCGGGTGAACCGCGTGGTCAACCCCGAGCAGGTCGCGGTCAAAGCCGAAGCCGGTGCCGGCACCGACGAGCCGCTGCCCGAGACCTACGTCGACTACGAAACCAGCCCGCGCGAATACACGCTGCGCACCATCTCGACGCTGCTGGATATCCACACCCGGGTCTCGGACCTGTACTCGAGTCCGCACGACCAGATCGCCCAGCAGCTGCGGCTGACCATCGAGACGATCAAGGAGCGCCAGGAGTTCGAGCTGGTCAACAGCCCCGAATACGGTCTGCTGGCGCAGGCGACTCCCGAGCAGACCATCCAGACGCTGGCCGGTGCTCCAACCCCCGACGACCTGGACGCGCTGATCACAAAGGTGTGGAAGACGCCGAGCTTCTTCCTGACCCACCCGCAGGGCATCGCCGCGTTCGGGCGCGAGGCCACTTACCGCGGCGTGCCGCCCCCCGTCGTGAGCCTGTTCGGTGCCCAGTTCATCACCTGGCGCGGGATTCCGCTGATCCCGTCGGACAAGGTTCCGGTCGAGGACGGTAAGACCAAGTTCATCCTGGTGCGCACCGGCGAGGAACGTCAGGGCGTGGTGGGCCTGTTCCAGCCCGGCCTGGTCGGCGAGCAGGCGCCGGGATTGTCGGTGCGGTTCACCGGCATCAACCAGTCGGCCATCGCGACCTACCTGGTCACCCTGTACACCTCCCTGGCCGTCCTCACCGACGACGCCCTCGCCGTACTCGACGACGTCGCTGTGGACCAGTTCCATGAGTACAAGTGAGTACCGCTCGGTAGACGCCGAAAGCGAACTGCCCGTCAGCGCCGCCGAGCTCGCGGCGCTGGCCACGCAGCTGTATGCGGCCAGCATCCGGCCGGGGCCCGATTCGCCGCCCCAGGCGGCGGCGGTCGCCCCACGCGGGAACGTGCCGGACACGACAGCGCTGACGTCAGCCGGCCGGACTGCCGTCGGCACATCAGACCCACTGCCGGCCCCGGTGCCGTTGATCGGCGCCTCGGACACCTACGTCCCGGCACCCACATCGCCCGGACCCGAAGCGGTCCCGCCGCAGGCGGCGCCGGTAGCACCGCGCGGAAATGTGCCGGACTCGACGGCGGCGCCGTCGGCCGCCTGGACGACCGCCGGTGTGGCAGATCCTTACCTGCCCCCCGATATCGCCGATCTGAGCGCGTTCGCGGTACCGACCGAGGGCATCGTGCCGACCATCCCGGGTGTGCTGGCCGGGGCGACGCCCACCGTCCCCGTCGCGCCACGGGGCTCGTCCCCTTCGTGGCTGCCCGAGGCGCCGGTCGTGCCCGACCTGGGCTGGTCTGCCGCGCCGCCGGCGGCCCCGGTCGGCGACGAGGCCAGCTACCACTTCCTCACCCCATCCGATCCGATACCCCAATTGCCAGACGAGCACGAGGTATTCGACGTCAACGCGGTGCGCGCGGACTTTCCGATCCTGAAGGAGACGGTCAACGGGAAGCCGCTGATCTGGTTCGACAACGCCGCGACCACCCAGAAGCCGCAGGTGGTGATTGACCGGCTGTCGTACTTTTATGCGCACGAGAACTCCAACATCCACCGCGCGGCGCACGAGTTGGCCGCGCGGGCCACCGATGCCTACGAAGAGGCCCGCGAGACCGTGCGGCGCTTCATCGGTGCTCCCAAGGCCGAACAGAACATCTTCGTGCGCGGCACCACCGAGGCCATCAACCTGGTGGCCTACGCGTGGGGCGGCAAGCATCTGGGGCCCGGTGACGAGATTGTCATCACCCACCTCGAGCACCACGCCAATATCGTGCCCTGGCAACTGGTTTCGCAGCTGACCGGCGCGGTCCTGAAGGTTGCGCCGGTGGACGAAGCGGGCAACCTGTTGATGTCGGAATTCGAGGACTTGCTGGGCCCCAAGACCAAACTTGTTGCGGCTACTCAGGTTTCCAACGCGCTCGGAACAGTGACGCCGGTCGAGAAGATCGTCGAGCTGGGCCATCGGTACGGTGCGCGGGTACTGATCGACGGCGCCCAGTCGATTCCGCATCTGCCAATTGATGTCTCGACGCTTGGTGTTGATTTCTTCGCGTTCTCGGGCCACAAGATCTACGGCCCCACCGGGATTGGCGTGCTCTACGGAAGCGAAGAGGCGCTGGCCGAGACGCCGCCCTGGCAGGGTGGCGGCAACATGATTGCCGACGTCACGCTGGAGCGTTCGCTGTATCAGGGGCTGCCCAATAAGTTCGAGGCGGGCACCGGCAACATCGCCGACGCCGTCGGGCTCGGCGAGGCGTTGCGCTACGTCGAACGGGTCGGCATCGAGCGTATTTCGGCGTACGAGCATGCGTTGCTGGAGTATGCGACTCCGCGCCTGGCCGACATCCCCGGTGTTCGTCTGGTGGGCACGGCTGACGAGAAGGCCAGCGTGCTGTCCTTCGTGCTGGCCGGACACGAGCCGCTCGAGGTTGGCAAGGCGCTCAACGCCGAAGGCATCGCGGTGCGCGCCGGCCATCACTGCGCCCAGCCGATCCTGCGTCGCTACGGTCTGGAGGCCACGGTTCGCCCGTCATTCGCGTTCTACAACACGTGCGAGGAGATCGACGTCTTCCTGCGGGCGGTGCGCCGGATCGCCGAGGGCGGCGCCAACGTCGGGTGAATTAGCTCACACCCCAATGTAATACGTGCGTGGTGAGCAGCACTATGCCCAGCGAAACCGTCGCGACGACGACCAGTCCGATGATCGCGACCACCAGCGGGCGCCATCCGGTGCGGGCGATCTGGCGGATGTCGGTGGTGAGCCCGACGCCGGCAAAGGTAAGCAGGAAAGCCCATTTCGACACGTTGGCCAGATTTGTGGTCTGCCCCTTGCTCAACCAGTGGGCCGTCGCGATCGCCGAGACGGCCAGGAAGCCCAGCACGAAATTGGGGAACTTCTGCCACACGAATGCGGCCTTGGCCTTGGCGCCGGGGGCGACTTCGTCGGCTTCCCCGCGCGAGGCCCAGTACAGCGCGAAACCCAGCACGACGAACCCGATCAACGCGTTGCGCGTCGACTTCACCAGCACCGCGATCTTGCCGGCATGATCGGAGAACAGGTAGCCGGTGGCGGTGGTTTCGGCGGTGTTGTCCACCGAAAGACCGGCCCACAGGCCGAATTCGTAATCGGTGAGCCCGATCGCGTGCCCAAGCGGCGGCAACGCGAACAGTGCGACCGCGCCCAGTGCCAGGATCGCGGCGATCGCGTAGCTGACGTCGGTGTTGCGCGCCCGGATCGCGCCCTTGGCGGCCACGATGGCCGACACACCGCAGATCGAGGTGCCGATCGCCAGCAGCGAGCCCAATTTGCCGGATAGCCCGAATGCGCGGGCAACGAGGATGATTGTGGTTCCCGCGATCGTCATATCCACCAGAATCTGGACCAGGCTGGTGGCGCCCAGTTTGACGATGTCACCCAGGACGAAACGTGAGCCCAGCGCGACGATCCCGACTTTGAGCCAGAACTGGTAGGTCAGCACCCCAGGGCGAAACACCCGATGCAGACCAATGGTGTTGGTGATGAGCAGCCCGATCAGGATGGCCCACAGCACATATTCGACATCGGGAACTCGCCAGTGTTCGTGTCGGGCAAGGGAATTCCACCAGATCTGGGCGTACTTTCCCAGCACGCCAACGACGACCAGCAGCAGGATGCCCGGCGCATACTCGATGGGCCGGGTGCTGGTGAAAGCGGTTTCGGCCGCTGCTTCGTCGGCTTCGATCGTGCTCACGCCGATCACCAAGGAATCCGCGGGAGCAGGTCGGCGACGGCAAGCGCGGCGATCAGACCGCCCAGCAGCGTCGCCCACGAGTCCTCACCGACCCGCGCCAGCCAACTCGACGGCTGCGCTGTTTCCGATTCGCGACCGCCCGGCGTCGGCGCGTTTTCAACCATGACTCGACCGCTCCTCTTGCAATCTGGCGACCCTCGGCGAGGTCACGCTCGGCTACCGAAATCGTTGCCTGTTCGACAAACTGGACCAAGTGATTAGATCCCCCTGAATCTAGATCGCTGTGCCTCGAGCGGGAAAGTTCAACCCGAGGTAAATCGCAAATGACGCCATTTCGTTCAGGCTGGACAAAAATCTTGCGGCGGCCTCGATTTCCCCTGTTAGATACCGTGCTCGGGTGGCTGTCATCGACCGAGTGCCACCGGTGTGAGCTGGACGGATGTTGCCGTGCGGCTAGATTTGTTCTGGGTGATCGCAACCCTGACGCCGGGCAGTGTCATGGCCGTAAACTGCGCATCCTATTAGGCGCACCAGGCAGCGAGGCAGGCGGAAATAGGCCAATAAATTAAAGGCGCGTTACACATATTACGAAAATGGGGGCCCGGATGAGTCATATGGGCAGCCGGCGGGCTGAGCGGAACGTATGAACGGCACGGCCATCGCCAAGCCCATGAACGCGCTGGGCCAATTCTTCGTGCTCAGCGTTGAAGCATTGGTGGTGATGGTGCGACGCCCCTGGGCGTGGCGCGAGATCCTTGAGCAAATTTGGTTCGTGGCCCGGGTCTCGATTTTCCCGACCATCATGCTGTCGATCCCCTACACGGTGCTCATCGTCTTCGTCCTCAACATTCTGCTCGTCGAGATCGGAGCCGGAGATCTGTCCGGCGCCGGTGCGGCCTTGGCGTCGGTGACGCAGGTGGGACCGGTGGTGACGGCAATGGCCGTCGCGGGCGCCGGCTCCACCGCGATGTGCGCCGACTTGGGCGCGCGCACCATCCGTGAGGAAATCGACGCGATGAAGGTGATCGGCGTCAATCCGGTTCAGGCCCTGGTGGTTCCGCGCATCATTGCCGCCACCTTCGTCGCACTGCTGCTCTACTCGGTGGTCGCGGTGACCGGATTGACCGGCAGCTACATCTTCGTGGTCTTCGTCCAGCACGTCACGCCCGGTGCCTTCATCGCCGGCATGACACTGGTCACCGGACTACCGCAGGTAGTGATTTCCCTGATCAAGGCGACCCTTTTCGGGTTGTCAGCCGGACTGATCGCCTGCTACAAGGGCCTGTCGGTGGGCGGCGGACCCACCGGCGTCGGAAACGCCGTGAACGAGACCGTGGTGTTCTCGTTCATGGCGTTGTTCTTCATCAACATCGTGGTCACTGCGCTCGGAGTGAAGGTGACCGCGAAATGACCGAGGCGACAAGCGACGCAGTCAGCGAGCCCCCGTGGCTCAACACCCTGGGTCCCAGGATGGTGGCCGCCACTCGCAGGCTGGGCGAACAGACCGCGTTCTTTGCGCAATCTCTGGCCTCCACCGGCGACGCGATACGGCGTTACCCGGGAGAACTGCTGCGGCTGATCGCCGAGATGGGCATGGGCGCAGGCGCACTGGCGGTGATCGGGGGCACCGTCGGCATCATCGGCTTTTTGACCCTGACCACCGGCGCCCTGGTCGCGGTCCAGGGCTACGACACCTTGTCCAACATCGGCGTCGAGGCGCTGACCGGTTTTCTGTCGGCGTTTTTCAACGTCCGCATGATCGCGCCCTGCACGGCCGGGGTGGCCTTGGCCGCCACCATCGGTGCCGGCACCACGGCTCAGCTGGGTGCGATGCGGATCAACGAGGAGATCGACGCCCTCGAGGTGATGGGCATCCGCTCGATCACCTATCTGGCGTCGACACGCATCATCGCCGGCATATTGGTCGTCATCCCGCTCTACGCCGTCGCCGTGCTCATGTCGTTCTTCGCGGCCAAGTTCGGCACGATCTACATCTACGGACAGTCGCGCGGCGTGTACGAGCACTATTTCTCGACCTTCTTGCGTCCCACCGACTTGTTGTGGTCGTTTTTGGCGGCGCTGACGATGGCAACGGGTGTGATGGTCGTGCACACCTACTACGGATTCACGGCGACCGGCGGGCCCGCGGGAGTGGGGGAGGCGGTCGGTCGTTCGGTGCGGTCGTCGATGATCGTCACAGCCTTTGTGTGTCTGATGATTTCGTTGTCCATCTACGGGCAGTCCGGCAACTTCAACCTGTCGGGGTGACCGGTTGACCCACGCAAGCGACAAGGCCGCCGGGGCCTTCCGGACCAACAAACCCCGCCGGGGAAAGATCGACCCGATCTGGTGGGCGCCCACAATGTTCGTCGTGGTCGCGGCCCTGATCGCGCTGACCGCTGCGTCGTTCTCCGGCACCTTCCGCAGTTACATCCCGCTCATGTTGGTGTCGGACCGGGCCGGACTGGTAATGGAAACCGGCGCCAAGGTGAAACTACGCGGCGTGCAGGTGGGCCAGGTGGCGTCGATCGGCACTGATGTGAAGTCGGCTCAGCTGCAGCTGAAGATGGACCCGGGACCGTTCAAATATCTGCCGGGCAACGTCGAGGCCGAGATCAAGTCGACGACGGCGTTCGGGTCCAAGTACGTCGACCTGATCGTGCCTGACCATCCCAGCACCGCGGCCTTGAAGCCCGGCTCGGTGCTGCACTCCCGCAACGTCACCGTGGAAGTGAACACGGTTTTCGAGAACCTGCAGTCGGTGGTCGCAGCCATCGACCCGGCGAAGCTCAACGCGATTCTGTCGGCGTTCTCGCAGGCGCTGCGCGGTAAGGGCGAGCGGCTCGGCCAGGCGATCACTGACGCAAACGGCGTACTGCTGGCCGTGAACCCCCGGATGTCGACGATCGGGCGGGACTGGCGGCTATTCGGTAAGACCGCGGCGGCGTATTCCGATGCGGCACAGGACATCCTGTCGATTCTCGACTCGGCGGTCACGCCCAGCGCGACCATCACCGCCAACCAGCAGGCGCTCGACACTCTGCTGTTGTCAGCGGTCGGCTTCAGCCAGGCCGGCATCAGCGTCATCGGCAACAACGAATCCAATATCGTGCGATCCGTCAACCTGCTCGAACCGACCACGGCGCTGCTGCGCACGTATTCGCCGACCTACACCTGCCTGTTCCAGGGTGCGCAGTGGTTTCTGGATCACGGCGGTCGAGACGCGTTCGGCGGCAACGGCTACTCGGTGATCCTGGATGCCGCCCTACTGTTCGGCGACGACCCGTACCGATTCCCTCGCCACCTGCCCAAGGTCAATGCCACCGGCGGGCCGGGGGGCAGGCCGAGCTGCGGATCGCTGCCCGACCCCAGCGCGAACTACCCGGTGCGTCAGCTGGTGACCGACACCGGTTGGGGGACTGAGCCGAACGAGATCCGCACCAATCTGGCGACCGGAAACCCTTGGTGGTCAAACTACTTCCCGACCACGAAGAATCCGCCCGGGCCGCCGCGTTACTTCTGGCGCGGGGGGCAGCCGCCGCCATGAGACGAAGAAGACTGTCCGCCGTCATCGCTCGTGTCGCGCTGTTCACGGCGGTCTGCCTGTTGTTCACGTTCACGCTCATCGCGGTATTCGGGCAGCTGCGGTTCGAGGACCGCACCGGCTACCACGCCTTGTTCACCAACATCTCCGGTCTGAAGTCGGGCAACTTTGTCCGTATCGCCGGGGTCGAGGTCGGCAAGGTCGGCGAGCTGACGTTGCATCGGGACGGCACGGTCACCGTCGACTTCGCGATCGACAAGGGCCTACGCCTCAGCGAGGGCATCAAGGCCGCCGTGCGCTACGAAAACCTGATCGGTGACCGCTATCTCGCGCTGGAAGAGGGCGCCGGGCCCCCGCGCCGGCTGGCGCCGGGCAGCACGATTCCGCTGGCGCGGACATCACCCGCGCTGGATATCGATGCGCTGATCGGAGGCTTCCGGCCACTGTTCCGGGCTCTGGATCCCGACCAGGTCAACGCCCTGTCCGGTGAATTGCTGCGGATCTTTCAGGGCCAGGGCGGCACCATCGCCTCGGTGCTGGCGCAGACCTCGACCCTGACCACGACCCTGGCCGGGCGCAGCGAGCTGATCGGCCAGCTGATCACCAACCTGAACACCGTGCTGCACACCTTCGCCACCCGCGACCACGAGTTCTCCGACGGCTTGGACAAACTCGCTGCGCTCGCGGAAGGCCTGGCGCAGCGTAAGACCGACATCTCCAACGGGCTGGCCTATATCAACGCGGCAGCCGGATCGGTCGCCGATCTGCTGTCCCAGGCGCGCCAGCCGGTCAAGGACGTGGTGCGTGAAACCGACCGCGTGTCCGGCCAAGTGCTGGCCGACCGCGAATATGTCGACAACCTGCTCAAGACGCTCCCCGACATATATCAGGTGCTGGCCAGGCAGGGCATGAACGGCGACTATTTCGGCTTCTACTTCTGCGACGTATTGCTCAAACTCAATGGCAGGGGCGGCAACCCGATCTACGTCAAAATGCTGAGCCAGCCCAGCGGGCGGTGCACGCCGCAATGACTCGATTCAAGATAGCGAAGCGAATCAACATCAAACCGCTGAGCCAGCGCAACCCGGTCATGGTGGGGTTGGCAGGTCTCGCGATCGTAGTCGCGGTGGTCGTCGCCGCCTTCGAGTACGACAAACTGCCATTCGTCACCGACACCAACGATTATTCGGCCTACTTCGCAGAAGCCGGTGGCATCAAAACCGGTAGCACGGTGCGGGTTTCCGGTATGGGTGTGGGTAGGGTCTCCGACGTCCGCCTGGACGGCACCAAGGTCCGGGTGGGCTTCACCGCCCGCAAGAACGTCGAGTTGGGCGACCGCACCGAGGCGGCAATCAAGACCGAGACGGTGCTGGGCGCCAAGATGCTTGAGCTCACTCCGCGGGGCGAGGGCCGGTTGACGGGCACCATTCCGTTGGAACGTACCCGGTCGCCGTACGACCTACCCGATGCGCTGGGTGACCTGACTACCACGATCAGTGGCCTGGATACCACCCAATTGTCCTCGGCGCTAACCACGTTGGCTAAGACCTTCAAGGAAACACCCCCGGATCTGCGACCCGCGCTAGAGGGTGTGGCCCGGTTCTCGGATACCCTCAACGGTCGCGACGAGCAGCTGCGCAGCCTGCTGGCGAATGCCAACAAGGTCTCGGGGGTGCTGGGCCGGCGCAGTCAGCAGATCGCCGGACTGGTGGCGAACTCCAACGCGCTGCTGGCCGCGCTGCTGGACGAACGAGATTCGATCGACGCGCTGATGAACAACCTCACCGCGGTTTCGCATCAGATCTCGGGACTGGTCAACGACAACCGAACTCAACTCAAGCCCGCGCTGGACAAGCTCAACGGTGTGCTCGAAATCCTGGACAACCGCAAGCAGGAATTGCAGGCAACGCTGCCCAAGTTCAAGCGCTATGCGATGTCGTTCGGCGAATCACTGGGTTCCGGGCCGTTTTTCAAGGCCTACGTGGCCAACTTGATTCCTGGCCAGATAGGCGGGCCGGTCGTTGACGCGGACATGTACGACCGGTTCTTGAATCCCGATGCCAAGTTGCCATCCGAGGCGGTGGACCCACCGACCGGATCTCCGCCCGTACCACCGCAGAACGCTCCGGTGCCGCTGTGGTCGCAACCGCCCTCACCCGCGCCCCCGCCGCCGCTTCGTTGGACCACCGGCCGGCTTGCGCCTCCGCCTCCCGATAGCGGGGGAGGGTGAGCATGAAACGGAACAACATTCGGATTGTGCTCGGCATCATCCTGGCAGCCACGTTGACGATCTCGTCGCTGATGGCGGTCCCGCGGCTGTGGAAAGACGTTGAACGGTATACCTATTCGGCCTATT
The DNA here is from genome assembly GCF_035499775.1 of Mycobacterium sp. Taxonomy (GTDB): domain Bacteria; phylum Actinomycetota; class Actinomycetes; order Mycobacteriales; family Mycobacteriaceae; genus Mycobacterium. Next base: position 12,370 of record NZ_DATJYB010000443.1, read on the forward strand.
TCACCGAATCCAACGGCCTGTTCGTCGGCGACGAGATCCGGATCCTCGGCGTCGGGGTCGGGTCGGTGGACAAGATCGAGCCGCAGCCCGGCGCAACCTTGGTGACCTTCTCCGTCGACAAGCAATACTCCATTCCGGCCGACGCCCGCGCCGCAATTCTGTCGCCGTCCCTGGTGACCTCGCGAGCCATCCAACTTGTCCCGGTTTACTCCGGCGGACCGAAATTGACTCCCGGGGCCTCCATCCCGCTGAGCCGCACCGCCGTGCCCGTCGAATGGGACGACTTCCGCAAGCAGCTGGAAAACCTCAGCGAAACGTTGCGGCCGACGACTCCGGGCGGCGTGAACACGCTCGGCGAATTCATCAACTCGACCGCCGATAACCTGCGGGGCACCGGAGACACCGCTCGCGACACCGTGATCAAGTTGTCCAAAGCGATTTCGGCGCTCGGTGATCACGCCGACGACATCTTCAGCACCGTGCGCAATCTGCAACTGCTGGTGTCGGCGCTGTACTCCAGTAGCGATCTGCTGGCCTCTTTCAACCAGAACTTGGCGAGCGTGACCACGGTGCTGTCGAACACGCCCAATGAAATCGCGAATGCATTGCAGGGCCTGGATGCCGCGTTGGCAGACCTGCGCGGCTTTGTCGCGGAGAACCGGGAAGCGCTGGGTGTCACGCTCGACCGGCTGAGTTCCGTCACCACAGCCCTCAACGACAGCCGGGGCGATATCAAGCAGATCCTGCATATTGCCCCGACGGTGTTCCAGAACTTCATGAACATCTACCAGCCGGCGCAGAGCGCGATGACCGGCATCTTGGCTTTGAACAACTTCGCCGACATTCCGCAGTGGATCTGCAGCGCAATCGAATCGGCCTCCCGTGCGCGCTTGGACCGGGTCTCGAAACTGTGCCTGCAGTATGTCAATCCGGTCATCAAGAACCGCATCTACAACTACATCCCGGTCGGCATCAACCCGTTCGTCGGCCCGCAAGCCCGGCCGAGCGAGATCACCTACAGCGAAGACCGGCTGCGTCCGGGCTATGTCCCGCCGGAGGGCCCGGCACCGGGCCCGCCGCCGGCTCCGGTGCCGGCCGGGCAGCCGATGCCTGCCGAGGCCCCACCGCCTGGCGAACCGCCCGCTGAGGCCCCGGCGCCCGCGGAGCCGCCGCCCGGCACTACCAGCCCGGGGCGGGTATTGCAGGATCTGATGCTGCCGGTGGGTGCGTCATGAGGCGCGCGATGGCCGCCGCGCTCTTCGTCGCGTGCATCGCCGCTCTCGCGGGATGTGAATGGCGCGGGTTGAATTCGTTTCGCCTGCCCGGCACCGCGGGTGGGGGTCCGGGCTCCTACACGATCCAGGCGCAGATGCCCGACGTGGTGACCATCCAGGAAAACACCCGGGTTCGGGTCAACGACGTGAACGTCGGCAATGTCACCAAGATCGAGGTGCAGGATTGGCACGCGCTGGTCACCATGCGCATCAACGGCGATGTCCGCCTGCCCGCCAACTCGACCGCTAAGCTCGGGCAGACCAGCCTGCTCGGCTCGATGCACATCGAACTCGCACCGCCGAAGGACGAGACCCCGGTCGGCGAACTCCGAAATGGATCGATCATCCCGCTGTCGCGCGCCAGCATGTATCCGACCACCGAGCAGACGCTTGCCTCGGTGTCGATCCTGCTCAACGGCGGCGGACTCGGCCAGCTGCAGGAGATCAACCAGGCGATAGCCAAGGCGTTCGCCGGCCGCGAAACCGACATGCGTAGTCTGCTCGGCCAATTGGACCAATTCATCGCCGGCACCAACGCCCAGACAGACGACATCATTGCCGCCGCCGAGAATCTCAATAACCTGGCCGGTCAGGTTGCCGCCAAGGATCCCGTTGTGGACAAGGCGCTGACGACGGTGCCCAAGGCGCTGGCGGTACTGGCGGAGCAGCGCACCAAGATCGCCGATGCGATCGATCAGCTGGGCAAGTTCAGCGCGATCGCGGCGGACACCATCCACCAGTCCAAGGAATCGCTGGTGGCCAACCTGCGCAACATCGCGCCGGTGCTGCGGTCTTTGGCCGATGCCGGCCCGGCACTGACCAAGGGTCTGGACATGTTGCTGACCTATCCGTGGCCGGCGTCTACCGCCAGGAATTGGTTTCGCGGTGACTACGCGAACCTCACGCTGATCGTCGATCTGACGTTGAGCCGCATAGACACCGGGATCTTCACGGGCTCGCGCTGGGAAGGCAACCTCACCCGGCTCGAACTGCAGTGGGGTCGCACCATCGGCATGCAACCCAGCCCGGCGACCGCCGGCAACCCGCTGACCTTTCCGTACCACAACGGGGGGTACTGAATGCTTCGGCTACATCGCAAGACCTGGATCCAGTTGGCGATCCTCACTTTGGTGACGATGTTGTCTTGTGGTGCAATGGCATTCAACTTCATGAAGCTCCCCGCGACATTGTTCGGAATCGGGGAGTACCACGTGACGGTCGACTTGCCGGAGTCGGGCGGGCTGTACCAGACCTCGGTGGTCACCTATCGCGGCACGGATGTCGGACAGGTCAAGTCGATCGACGTGACCGCCGCCGCAGTGCGTGCGGTGCTGGCAATGAAATCCCGCACCCCGGTGCCCGCAGACGTGCAGGCATCGGTGCACCGCCGCTCGGCGATCGGCGAGCAATACATCGAGCTGACTCCTCGGCCCGGGACGGGCGGCGAACATTCGCGGCCGCTGCGCGACGGCGACCTGATCCCGGTGGGGCACGTCGACGTGCCGGTGGACATCGGACACCTGCTCGACGTGACCAACCGTGCGCTGCGGGCGATTCCGCGTGACAACTTGCGCACGGTGATCGACGAGTCCAACCGGGCCGTCGGCGGGCTCGGGCCCGAGCTGTCCCGGATCGTGGACGGGTCGGCGGCGCTGGCGATCGCGGGAGGCCGGACCATCGACCCGCTTGCCAACTTGATCGACCAGTCCCCTCCAGTGCTGAGCTCTCAGGTGCAGACCTCGGATGCCATTGCCACGTGGGCGAATCGAACCGCAGCCATCATGGCGCAGTTCAAGGCGCAGGACGCTGCGCTGCGGGACCTGCTCACCCAGGGCGCGGCGGGCCTGCAGGAAGGGCACCGGTTGTTCGACCGGGTGGCGCCCGCATTGCCGGTGCTGTTGGCCAACATGGTGAGCCTGGGTGACATCGCTGTCGTCTACCGCCACGACATCGAGCAACTGTTGGTGCTATTTCCGCAGGGCATCGCGGCGATGTCGGCGATCATCGTGCCGAACTCCGGCACCAAGCAGTCCTACCGCGGCGCATATCTGGACTTCAACCTCAACCTCAACCTGCCGCCCCCCTGCACCACCGGCTACTTGCCGCCCAAGCAGCGCCGCTCGCCGGCCAGCGTGGATGCCCCGGACCGGCCGGCGGCCGACATGTACTGCCGGCTGCCCCAAGACTCCGAGCTCAATGTCCGTGGAGCGCGCAATATTCCATGTGAAACCAAGCCGTGGAAGCGCGCCCCCACCGTCGAACTGTGTGAGAGCGACCAAGATTATGTGCCGCTCAACGACGGATACAACTGGAAGGGCGACCCGAACGCCACGTACACCGGCCAGGGCGTCCCGCAATATCCGCCCGGCGCCGACCCGCGCCTACCACCCCCGCGGGGTACCGCACCGTTGCCTCCGCCGCTCGCGGTCACCACGTACGACCCCGCGACCGGCGACTACATAGCGCCCGACGGGCACCGCTACACCGAGTCCGACCTGGCGCACCCGCGGGCCAAGAATTGGCAGCAACTTCTGGTGCCGCCACCGTAAGCCTGCGAAAGCCTCTGCCAGATAACAGGACTCATCAGGAAAGAGAAGGAGCGACATGGCCGCCGAACCCGATACCCCCGACGCCGAAGAAACCAGTGACGTCGACGCGACCGCGGACGTCGAAGAGACTGACAAGAGTGACGGGGAAGAGCTCCCATCGCCGAAAAGGCGCACCCGCCGCCGGCTTTCGAGTGTCGGATGGGCGTTAGTGGCCACTGCCGTCGTGGTCGCCACACTGGCCGGGCTCGGCGGTTGGTATGGATTCCGCGCTTACCAAAAGCATGAAGCACAGACCCAGCGCGATCTTTTCGTGCAGACCGCTCGCCAGGGCGCGGTGAACCTCACCACGATCAATTACACCGAGGCGGAAAGTGACGTGCAGCGGGTTCTCGACCTGGCCACCGGAGCTTTCCGCGACGACTTCGCTAAACGCTCGCAGCCGTTCATCGAGGTGGTCAAGGCCGCGCGGTCGCAGTCGGAAGGCACGATCACCGAGGCCGGAGTGGAATCGCAGCGCGGCGACTCGGCTCAGGTGCTGGTGGCGGTCGCGGTGAAGTCGCGGACCGCCGTCGGCGAGCAAGAGCCGCGCGAATGGCGCATGAAAATTGAAGTTCAGGCCGTGGGCGACGGCGCCAAGGTGTCGAGCGTGGTGTTCGTGCCATGACCACACTCAAGGAACTCGCCGAAGTCGAAGAAGCCGACGCGGACGTCGCTGAAACCGACAGCAAGCCGACAACCAACGATTCCGACAGTGACGTGCCACCGGAACGCCGCCGGATCGCGTGGCCACGTCTGCTGGCCTACGGGGTGTTGCCCGGATTTGCGCTGGTGCTGGCGCTGGTCGTCGGATACGTCAAATGGCTGGACAGGTCCAACGACTTGGCATCGGCCCGCAGCGAATCGGTGCGAGTCGCCAGCGAAGACGCGGCCGCATTGCTGTCGTACCATGCGGAATCGGTCGAAAGAGACCTTGCTGGGGCGCGCGAACGGTTGACCGGCGACTTCAAGGACGCCTACACCGCATTGACCCGCGAGGTGGTCATCCCGGGTGCGAAAGAAAAGCACATCACGGCTCGCGCCAAAGTCACCGCGGCAGCATCGGTTTCGGTGACCGACAGCCACGCGGTGGTCCTGGCGTTCGTCGACCAGACGGTGACCATCGGCGAGGGCGCACCGACGGACACCACGCCCGTGCTGCGGGTCACTCTGGACAAGGTCAATGGCAAGTGGCTGGTTTCGCATTTCGACCCCGTATGAGCCGCCTGCTGCCCGCTGCCGTAATTCTCTCAGCGGCAGCCGCATTGGCAGTTCCGACGGCGCGCGCCGACAAAAAGCTCAACGACGCGGTGATGTCCGACGTCTACACGATTCAGCATCAGGTTGGCTGCACGAATGACGTCATCATCAACCCGCCACTACAACTGGCCGCCCAATGGCATGCAGTCGACCTACTCAACAATCGAAACATCAACGACGACATAGGATCCGACCGATCCAACCCGCAGGACCGCGCCAACGCGGCGGGCTTTCACGGCAAGGTTGCCGAGACGGTGGCAATCAACCCCGCGTTGGCCATCAGCAACCTCGAGCTGATCAAACTGTGGTACTACAACCCCGACTATCTGGCGATCATGCGGGACTGCGCCAACACCGCTATCGGCGTGTGGTCGGAAAACAGCCTGGACCGAACCGTGGTGGTGGCCGTGTACGGACAACCGGCCCCGCGTACCCGGTGACCGTCGCCGTCAGGAGGAAGGCACATGATCTTCACACAGCACTACCTGGCCTGTCTTTCGCACGCCTCCTATTTGATCGGGGATGAGACCACCGGCCGTGCGGTCGTGGTTGATCCGCGCCGGGATATCGACGACTACCTCGGCGAAGCGGCGCAGCACGGACTCGCTATCGAGCGGGTCATCGAGACACACATCCACGCCGACTTCCTCAGCGGGCATTTGGAACTGGCGGCTGCCACCGGTGCGCTGATCTCCTTCGGCGAGGGTGCCGATGTCGAGTTCCCGATCGAATTGTTGCGGGACGGTCAGCGAATCGCATTGGGAGAAGTGACACTTGAGATCCTCGCGACGCCCGGTCACACTCCCGAGTCGATCTGCATCGTGGTTTACGAGCACGCCGACGACGAGATTCCCTACGGCGTGCTCACCGGTGACACGCTCTTCGTCGGTGACGTCGGGCGTCCAGATCTGCTGGTCGCGCCGGGCGTGTCGGCGGAGGCACTCGCTCAGACCCTTTTTGCGTCCTTGCACGGCAAGCTCCTGAAGCTGCCCGATACCACGCGAGTGTTTCCCGCGCATGGCGCCGGGTCGAGCTGCGGTAAGCAGCTGTCGAACGAGACCAGCTCGACCATCGGCGAACAGCGGCAGACCAACTACGCACTGCAGACGATCGATGTGGACAAATTTGTCGCAGTCGTGATGAAGGGTCAGCCGGCGCGGCCGCGATACTTCGAGTTCGCCGCACACCGCAATCGCTCGGTACGACCGCTGCTGAACGAAAAGCCGTTGCCCATACTGGATATCGACGACGTATGCGAGCTCGCCCAGGCCGGTGCCATCCTCCTCGACGGCCGCGAACCGGCCGACTATGCGTACGGCCACCTGAGCGGTGCGGTCAACGTCGGCTTGCAGGGACGTTTCGCCGAGTGGGCGGGCAACGTGTTGTCACCAGACCGCGACATCGTGCTGGTCGGCGATGCTGCGCTGGCTCGGGAGAGCAAAATCCGCCTGTCCCGCGTAGGCTACGACCGGGTCGTCGGTCAACTACGCGACCTCGCAGAGGTTTTCGCGTTGCGGCCGGATCTCGTGGCGACCAGTTCACGACTGACCATCGAGCAGTTCGCCGAATTGCGCGGCCTCGAGCCTTGCCTGCAACTCGTGGATGTGCGCAGCCCCCAGGAGGCGGCGGCCGGCGCCATTCCGGGTGCGCTGGGAATGCCGCTCGCGGTCGTCGCGGATTCGATCGAAAGGCTTGATCGGACAGCACCAGTGGTCTTCTACTGCGCCAGCGGCTACCGCTCGATGGTGGCCGCGAGCATGCTGCGGGCGGCGGGCTTTGACGATGTATCGGACCTGGTTGGCGGATTCGGCGCCTGGCAGGCCGCGGGACTGGTCTCGTCGTGCGGCGACGAAGTCGAGGCCATCGGGGACGCGCCGCAAATCGGAGCACGCGCGGCCAAGAGGATGGTCGATGGCGGTGCGCTGTTGCTCGACGTGCGTGAGCCCGATGAGTGGTGTACCGAGCACGCGGCCGGAGCGGTGCTGCTGCCGACCGGTCGCGTGCATGCTCGGCAAGATGAGTTACCCCGCGACCGCCGGATCGTCGTGGTTTGCCGCTCGGGTGGCCGCTCGGCGGCGGTGACGTCGTCGCTTCGTCGATCGGGCTTCGACGCCGTCAACCTGGCGGGCGGCATGTGTGCATGGGCGGCGGCCGGCCTGCCGGTCGTGAGCCAGGGCGGAAACCACGGTCTGGTGATGCATCGCGAGGAACCACTGAACTGTGAGACCTCGCTCGCCGAGCTCATCGGCGGAGTCGTGATGCCTTCCAGCCACTTCTATATCCGTAACCACTTCACCACGCCGGTGCTGGATCCGGAGTTGTACGAGTTGGCGGTCACCGGAATAGTTAAGCGGCCGTTGCGTTTTGGCTTGCGCGATCTACGCGATATGCCGTCGCAGTCCCTCGTCGCAACCCTGGAATGCGCCGGCAACGGCCGCGCTAAATTCAACCCGCCGGTCGCCGGCGAACAGTGGCGTTTCGGGGCCGCGAGCACCGCCGAGTGGACCGGCGTACCGCTGGTGGAGATCCTGGACCGGGCGGGCCTGGCGGCCGCCGCCCATGACGTCGTATTCCGCGGTGCTGACGCGGGATTGGTCGAGGGCGCCACGGCGCCGGTGCGGTTCGAGCGCGCGCTGTCGGTCGACGATGCACGCGGCTGCGGTGCGCTCGTCGCTTACGCGATGAACGGTGAACCATTGCCGCTGCAGCACGGTCGTCCCGTCCGGTTGATAGTTCCCGGTTGGTATTCGGTGGCATCGGTCAAGTGGCTGACCGAGATCGAGGTCATCGACCATCCGTTCGAGGCGTTTTTCCAGACGCAGCGTTACAGCTACGAGTGGAAACGCGACGGCGCCATTGTCCGAGAACCCGTTCGCTTGCAGCGCGTTCGCGCGTTGATCGCCGAACCCACTGACGGCGCATCGGTGACCGGCGATGGGTTTGTCGTGCGGGGCGTCGCCTGGTCGGGCGCGGCGCCGATCGAACGGGTCGATGTCTCCATCGGCGAGGGCCCGTGGCGGCCGGCGCGACTCGTCGGCGAACGCCGTCGGCACAGCTGGCAATGGTGGGAACTATTCACGCATTGCGAGCGCCGTGCAGCCGGCTCGGCGACCGGAGGGGTCACGACCGTGCGGGCGCGGGCCACCGATCAGTCCGGGTGCACTCAGCCCGAAGAACCCGAATGGAATCGTCTCGGATACGGCGGCAACGCGATTCAGACGATTTCCGTCGTGGTCGAGTGAGCTGTCGGGCTAACCCACCTGCTCGGCGTGCTGTGCGGCGCTGAGATAAGCCAAGATCGTGGCGACGTCGGATTTCGCACCGCGGTTGTACGGCAACTTGGACAGCGCTGTGCCCATCGCGCAGGTGTTGCTGAGCGCCGCGAAGGTCAAGCCACCACCGACCGCGGCGGCCACCCATTTCAGTTGCGGCACGGCGATGCTGCCCAGGACCGAGGACAACACAATCGATCCGGCGACCAGGCGCACCTGACGCTCGAGGTCCCAACGCTGCACACCGCGGTCGACCGCGAAGCCTTGCCCCTCCCAGTCGATGATTCCGTTCTCGAGAACACGCCCGCCCGTCAGTCCGGCGTTTCGCAACAGCGCCTGAGCCCGCGTTGAGCGTTGACCCGAGCGGCACACCAGCACGACGTCGTCCTGGTCGAGGTGCTGCGCGATTTCGGGACCGTGCTTATCCAGCAGGTCGAGCGGCACGTTGACGGATCCCGCGATGTGCGCGGTCTCGAATTCTGCAGGCGTCCGCGCGTCCACAACGCGTGGTGTTGTGGACGACTCGAGCAGCTTAGGGAGCTCTCGTGAATTGATGGCGTCGGCGGCCGGTGCATTCATTGTTTGCTCCCGTGTTGAGTGACCCTCCGTGTATCACTACCCGGGTTGTGGCTGCGACCATTGAGTTTGCCTCAGGATGAATTTTTCAGCGACGCGTCCCACCACGCTTCTCGTCGTTGCCGTAGGTGTGCCACCGGTTCCTCGTGGGCAACCGTAATGCGGCGGAAACATCGCACACCCGCAGCCGAAACATCTTCGTCGCACTATGCAGTCAAGTGGTCGCGCACTCGAGGAGGGATGTTCTCGTGGCTCGGGAGTGTGATGATGCAGGTCCGGACGCCGTGAACACTGACTGCCCGTTGCAGTGCTGGCGGCGCCCTGGCAACGCAACTGACAACGCGGCGAGTGGCCAGACGTGGGCACGTGACCACGTCGATTGGGCAGGTTTACCGGTCAACTTGGACTTCGCTTTCTCCCAGCAAAAGTGCGACAGCGTGTACGCGCAGCACATGATGCGCAAGCGTGGCGCCCAGCTGTGGCGGTGGTTGCCGAAGACCGCGAAGGTGTGCGTCTGCGAGGCCTCGGCCGAACACCTCGACACCGACGCGGCAAGGGACTACGCGCGCTAATCAGGCGCCGGCCGGCGGGACCGCCTGAGCTCAGAGCACGCCGTGTCATCGCTTTGAGCGTTTGCGGTGGGACGATTTGCCGATGGACCAGGATGACGGTGAGAAGCGCCGGTTCGTGGCACGCGTCATGACCGCCAAGCACTCCACCAGGCTCATGCTCCCGTTCATTGTGGCGGGGTTGGCACTTCTCGCGGCTGTTGCCATGGTGACTTCGAAGTTTCCCGCCGCAATGGAAAGTGGCGTGGCCCCGGCCATCTTCGCAGTGCTGTTGTTGGGGCTGGGCATCGCGCCCATCCCGTATCTGAACCGCGCTCGCAAAAAAGAGCTCGTCATTTCTGTCACTCCCGACGGACTGACGGTCGATCGGTGGCCAGACGATGTCTTTCCCTTTGGTGATGCTCGGCTGGGCCAATGGACTCGTCGCGGTGCATCGGCGACCACAGCTCTTCACCTGCAATCCGGCAGGCACCGCTTTGTCGTGGGCCGAAGCGAGCTATCGGCTCGTCGCGTCACTCCCGGACTACTGCCCGAAGCGCCGCCCGTCGGGTGGGCCCAACCTGACGCAGCTATGAGCGGCCGCGACTTCGATGAGCTTGTCGCTGTGGTCGTCCGCCGACGTGAGTTAGGCCAATCGCCCTAGTAGACGTCCCGGTGGTAACGCTTGTCGGCGCTGAGCGAGCGGACGTACTCCTTGGCCGCGTCGCGGTCGAGGTTCCCTTGTTCGGCCGCGATGTCGCAGATCGCGCGGTCGACATCCTTGGCCATCGGGTCGGCGTTGCCGCACACGTACAGCTGTGCGCCGTCTTGCAGCCATTGCCATAGCCGGGCACCGCGGTTGCGCATCAGGTGCTGCACGTAGACCTTCTCGCGCTGGTCCCGGGAGAACGCTAGGTCCAGTTCGGTGAGGAAGCCGTCGACGCGCATCTTCTCGAGCTCGTCGCGGTAGTAGTAGTCGGTGGCGGCGTGCTGCTCGCCGAAGAACAGCCAATTGGGTCCGGTGTGGCCGAGCGCGCGACGCTCCTGCAGGAAGCCGCGGAAGGGCGCGATCCCGGTTCCCGGGCCGATCATGATCATCGGGGTGTGCGGGTCCCTGGGGGGCCGGAAATTGCTTGATGACCGCACGTAGAGCGCAATCTGATCGCCGGGGGAGCGGTCGGCGAGATAGGTGGAGCACACTCCCCGGCGGGGGACGCCCTGGAAGTTGTAGCGCACCGGCGAGACCGTCAGGTGGACTTCGCGCGGGTTCTCCTTGGGGCTGGATGAGATCGAATACAGTCGCGGCTGAAGCGGTTTGAGCACGGTCAGCCACTCGTCGACGGAGGCTTTGACCGGCGATTGAGCGAGCAGGTCGACGGACTGGCGGCCCCAGGTCCAATCGGAAAGTGCGCGTTTGTTCTCCGGCTTCATCAATTCGGTGAGCTCGGCGTCGCCGGTCCGATGTTGCACGAACCGCAGCAGGTCGGGGCTGATGTGAGCGATCTCGAATCGTTCGGTAACAGCGTCGCGCAGTGACATCGATGTCATCACACCGTGCTCGGAGACTTCCACCGGGGTCTGGCCGTCCAGTCCGGTGACAGCCAGCCATTCGTCGACCAGCCGGTCATTGTTGCGTGGCCAGACACCGAGAGCGTCGCCGGCCTCGTAGCTCACGGTCTGTTCGGGAAGATGAAACACCAACTGCCGCACGTCTTTAGCCGACCTGGGCCGGCTCAGAGTGGTGTTGCGGAGCATGCCGGTGATCAGCGGGTGCTTCTTGGAGTACATGTGTGTCGCTGGTCGGCCGGCCGGACGGGGTGGGGACGTGAGCGCGGTGGGTGCGTCGCTGCCGTCACCGACCAACGCGGGTGTGCCGGTCAGCGTTTCGACAACCGCGCTGAGCCACCCGGCCGCGGCGCCGTCGTAGTCGGGCTCGCAGTCGACCCGGTCGACGATGCGGGTGGCGCCGAGCTCGGCGAGCCGCTTGTCGAGTTTGCGTCCGTGGCCACAGAAGTCGTTGTAATTGGAGTCGCCCAGCGCCAGAACGGCGTAGCGCATGCAAGTGAGTTGCGCTGCGCCGCCGGCCGTTAGCGCCCGCCACAGCGCGGTGCCGTTGTCAGGTGGTTCGCCGTCCCCGGTGGTGCTGGTGATCAGCAGCATCTCTCGTGTGGTCGGCAGGGCTGCCGGCGGGAAGTCGTCCATACTGTGCAGCGCGACCGGCAACCCCGCTTCACCCAGTTGCGCGGCGACATGCGTGGCGAGCTCTTCGGCGTTGCCGGTCTGCGAGGCCCACAACACCACGATCGGTGCGCGCGTGGCTGCCGCTGGTTCCTCGCTGCTGGACACCGCATCCGGCCGGGATGTGTCGGTGCGGGCGAACATCCCCGCCAGCAGACCATCCACCCACTGCCGGGTGGCGGAATCGAATGGGGCGCTGAGCGGCAGGGTGGGCACCCCGGGCGTGCGGCGCCCGACTTCCGAACGGAGCCCGGCCAGCAGTCCCACCAGATACGCGCGACCGAGCGGACCGAACTGCGGCGCCGGTTCGTTTGCGATGCCGAGGATTTCGGCGAGGGCATCGACCTTGGCCAGGCGGGTTTCCGGCTCGTCGGCGGCGGGTTTTGCGGTGTGCGACGCCGGTTTGACGACAGCGACTTTCGTCAGCGTGACCGCGCACGCTTTGTACTCCGGTTGGCGCGAGATCGGATCCACGGCGTCGTTGGTGACCGCGTTGATGGACAAGTATTCGCCGAAGACGTCATTCCAGTGGAATGGCGCAAAGCAGTCGCCGGGCCGCACCCGGTCGGTGACCGCGGCGGGCAGCACGGCTCGCCCACGGCGGGAGGCGATTTCGACAAAATCGCCATCGCGGATCTGCAGTCGGGCGGCGTCGTCGGGATGAATTTCGACGAACGGCCCGGGGTTGAGCTTGTTGAGTTTGGCGACCTTGCCGGTCTTGGTCAGTGTGTGCCATTGATGCGGCAGCCGGCCGGTGTTGAGCACGAACGGGTAATCGTCGTCCGGCATCTCCTCCGGCAGCAGGTGCGGGCGGGCGAAGAACACCGCGCGACCACTGGCGGTCGGAAAGGCCAACCGGGGCACGCTGCCGTCCTCGCGGACCAAAAGCGACTGGCTGACCCCGTCATTGAGGTAACGGATCGGGTTGCGGTCACTCGCGCCGTCGGGTGGGCAAGGCCACTGCAGCGGTGCCTGCCGCAGCCGGTCATAGCTGGCACCGCGCAGGTCGTAACCGGTCGTCGGGTTCCAGAACTGCTTGATCTCCTCGAAGACGTTGGCTGCGCAGTCATAGCTGAACCAGTCTGAAAACCCCATCTCGCAAGCGATTCGGGCGATGATCTGCCAGTCCGGTAGTGCCTGGCCCGGCGCCTCGACGGCCGCCTGGAACAGCGTCAGGTTGCGCTCGGAATTGACCATCACCCCGTCGGACTCGGTCCACAGGGCGGCCGGCAACAGCACGTCGGCGTACTCGCTGGTCTCGGCCTCCAGGAACGCGTCCTGGGTGATCACCAGCTCGGCTCTCCCTAAACCGGCCAGCACCGTCTTGCGATTGGCCACGGTGGCAACGGGATTGGTGCAGATGATCCAGCATGCCTTGATCTGGCCGTCGGCCATCCGGGAGAACATATCGATCACGCCCGCGCTGATGTCGGTGCGCACCGACCCGCGGGAGATGCCCCACCGATCTTCCACGAATTCGCGGTCGTGAGCTGACAGCACCGAGCGCTGACCCGGCAATCCTGGCCCCATGTAACCCATTTCGCGGCCACCCATCGCGTTGGGCTGTCCGGTGAGTGAGAAGGGGCCGCTGCCGGTTCTGCAGATCGCGCCGGTGGCCAGGTGCAGATTGCAGATCGCGTTGGTGTTCCAGGTACCGTGGGTGCTCTGGTTGAGTCCCATTGTCCAGCAGCTCATCCAGTTCGCGGCCTCGCCGATCCAGCGGGCCGCCGTGCGGATGTCTTGCTCAGGGATGCCGGTGATTTCGCTGACCTTGGCGGGAGTGTATTGGCCGACGAAACTCGGTATTGCCTCCCAGCCTTCGGTGAACTCGGAGATGAATTCGGCGTCGGTGTGCCCATTCTCAATGATCAAGCGCAGTAGACCATTGAGCAGCGCGAGGTCGGTTCCAGGTGCGATCTGCAGGAAGAGGTCGGCCTTTTCGGCGGTCGCGGTGCGGCGCGGGTCGACGACGATCAATTTGGCGCCCGCCTTGACGCGGTCCATCATGCGCAGGAACAGGATTGGGTGACAGTCGGCCATGTTGGAGCCGATGACGAAGAAGACGTCGGCGTGGTCGAAGTCCTCGTACGAGCCGGGCGGTCCGTCTGCACCCAGGGACAGCTTGTAGCCAGAACCTGCAGCGGCCATGCACAGTCGTGAGTTCGACTCGATCTGATTGGTGCCGATGAACCCTTTGGCCAGCTTGTTCGCCAGATACTGTGCCTCCGTGGACATCTGCCCCGACACATACAAGGCGACGGCGTCGGGACCGTGTTGGTCGATGATCGCTCGCAACCGCTTGGCGGACTGGGCTATCGCCTCGTCCACGTCGACCGCCTCGGGCGGCTCGCCGCGGTCGGCCCGCAGGTACGCCGATTCCATCCGGCCCGGGGCGTTGAGCAGGTCCACAGTGGTCGTGCCCTTGGTGCACAATCGGCCAAAGTTGGCTGGGTGAGCCTTGTTTCCGCTCGCCTTGGCGACGTGACGCCGGCCACTTTCCGGGTCGGTCGTGAGCTGCAACACCATGCCGCAGCCGACACCGCAGTAGGCGCACATGGTGTGCACGGTGCTTCTGCCGGGCCGGTCAGCCACACCTACCTCCCCTCGGATGCGCAACGGGCGGTCTGCGCTGAATCGTGCGACAAAGATGTTTCGCCGCCGGGTATCCGAGGTTTCCTCCGTTTTACGGCTTCCTCGCAATGGCCCCGGTGTGCTGGTGAAGTGGCGGGGAAATACTCCAGCCGACCTAGGTTTTCGCAGGTCAACGTCGACCGGTCGCTACTATCACGCTACCGGCGCTACCGCGCGATCGCCGACCAGAACTGGCATTCCGACTAAACCAGTGGGACATTCACAGTGTTCGTTAAGCTCGTCGGGTGCGTCGTCGGCTGGTGGTGACCCTGCTGATTCTGCTGGTTTCGGGTTGCGGCTCCGAGCCGCACAAATCGTCGGCGCCGCCGGCCGAGACCTGCAAGAGCTCCGACGGACCTACTGCCGACACGGTGAAGCAGGCCATCGCTGCGGTCCCGATCACGGTTCCGGGTTCGATGTGGGTGGAAATCGCACGGGGACATACCAAGAAGTGCCGGTTGTATTGGGTGCAGATCATCCCGACCATTGCCGACGAGTCGACTCCCCAGCAGCTGTTGTTCTTCGACCACAACACACCGCTGGGCTCACCGACTCCGAATCCGAAGCCCTACATCACGGTGCTGGCGCAGACGGATGACACGATCACGGTTCAGTATCAGTGGCGGAAGGGCAAGGATGAGCCCTGCTGTCCCAGCGGCAAGGGCACCGTGAAGTTCCAGATCGGAGCCGACGGCAAGCTGCGGGCGCTCGACTCGATCCCGAATCAGTAAGTGTGGCTCGGCGGGCCTAGCCGGACAGATTCTCCGGGTGCAGCATCTCTGCGTAACGCAGTGGCTCCGGGATGCCGAAGCCGTCGACCAGTGTCTTGGCATGCGGGCGCAGCTTGCGGCACCGATCGTTGATACCCCGGGTGACCGCCTTGGCGCGCTCGGTGGACAGGTAGGTGTGTTCGACGTACCAGGCCTTGTCTTCCTCGATCACCGACAGGGCATACAGGTCGCACATGAGTCCCAGCAGCTCGCGGGCCTCCCGGTCCGGGCACGACTCGATCCCGGCGACGAAGGCTTCCAGCACTACCCGGTCGATGTGCGCGATCGCCGCGTGCAGCACGTGATCCTGCACCGCGTTGAACGCGTCGAATGCCGACATCTCTTTGGATTTGCGTTGCAACCGGCGCGCGACCGACGACAACAGATAGTTCTCGCGCTCCTCGAACATGTTGACCTGGGTACCGCGGTTGAACAGGCTGCCCTCTTCTTCGCTGTCCTGCCTGGAATCCACGATCCGCTGCATAATCGCCTCGGCCGCAGTGCGTTTCATCACCCGTTCACCAACTGTGTTGGCCGCGAACCGCACCCACTCGACCGGGCTCATGCTTTTGATGTCGTCGGCGTAGGCGGTGAGCAGTTCCTTGGCCACCAACTGGGTCAGCACGTGGTTGTCGCCCTCGAAGGTGGTGAACACGTCGGTGTCGGCACGCAGTGCGATCAGCCGGTTTTCGGCCATGTAGCCGGCGCCGCCGCAGGCCTCCCGGGCCTCCTGGATCGCCCGGCTGGCGTGCCAGGTGTTGGCCGCCTTCAGCCCGGCGGCACGAGCTTCCAGCTCGCGCTGCTCATCGGCATCCACGACGTCCGATGTCTGCAGGTCGTGGCACTTGGACACCAGCTCGTTCTGCGCGAACTGCAGCGCGTATGAGCGTGCTATCAACGGGAACAGCCGGCGCTGGTGCACCAGGTAGTCCATGATCAGCACTTCACCGTCGTCGTCAGGTGAGCTGAATTGCTTGCGCTGCAACGCATATCGGGTCGCGATGTCCAACGCCACGTGCGCCGCGTTGCCGGCGCTGCCGCCCACCGTGACCCGGCCCCGGATCAGCGTGCCGATCATGGTGAAAAAGCGGCGGTTGGCGTTGTCGATCGGCGAGTTATAGGTGCCGTCCGGTTCGACGTCGCCGTACTTGTTCAGCAGGTTCACCCGCGGAACCCGGACATGGTCGAACATGATGCGGCCGTTGTCGACGCCGGGCAGGCCGCCTTTGTAGTGGCAGTCCGACGTCGTCACACCCGGCAGATCATTGCCGTCGGCGTCGCGGAGTGGCACCAGTAGACAGTGCACGCCTTGGTTGACCTGCTCGCCGTTCTCGGTGGTGATCAGCTGCGCGAAAACCGCTGAGATAGTGGCGGTCTCGGCGGCCCCGCCGATGTAGTCCTTGCGGGCCGTCGGGGTGGGGGAGTGGACGACGAACTCTTCTGTTTCGGCGTCGTAGGTCGCGGTGGTCTCCAGGGACTGGACGTCGCTGCCGTGTCCGGTCTCGGTCATCCCGAAGCAACCGAGGAGGTCGAGGGTGATGATGTCCTTCACGTACGCCGCATGTCGCTCGGTGCCCAGGTTCTCGACGGCGCCGCCGAACAGGCCCCACTGCACGCCTGCCTTGACCATCAGCGACAGATCCGACATCGCCAGCATCTCGATCATGGTGATGGCCGCACCGACGTCGCCGGTTCCGCCATGCTCTTTGCGAAATCCCTCGTCGGAGATTCCGGCGCCGGCGATGAGCTTCATCTGCTCGGCCACTTTGGCGCGCGCGATCACCGTGTTCGGGGTGTAGTGCGGGCGGAACTGTTCGTGGTTCATCCTCTCTCGGGTCTCGTTCTTCACGTCCCGCCAACGCCCGTCCAGCGCGTTGCGCAGATGATCGGCAGTGCTTGTCATATTCGGCGCCATAACCCGACCGTAACGTGCCGCGAGCAGACGCAAAAGCACCCGACCCGCCGAGTGTGCGGGTGCTGTCGCGTCTGCTCGCGCAAACTAAATGGCGTGCCGAACCATCTAGCCGCTGCCCTGGTCGTCGTCCTACTGGGCACGGTGCTGAGCCGAGTTCTACTGCTGCGCCGAACCGGTACTCGGGCAATGCATTTCGGAGAACTCGACAAAACCGACTTCCTGATACCGCCGGTGGCGTTGTTCTACTTCCACACGGTGTTCGCCGCCTCCTTCGGTTGGCCTCTGGTTAGCAGCCAGCGATTCTTCCGATCCACGGCCATCGCCTGGGTGGGGGTGGGGCTCTGCCTGGTCGGTGTGCTCATCCTGGTGCTCAGCCTGGTGTCATTCGGCAACAGCTTTCGGGTCGGCATCGATGTCGACAAACCCGGCCGGCTGGTCACCACGGGCATTTTCGGGGTGAGCCGCAATCCGATCTATGTCGGCTTCTTTCTGTTCCTGGTCGGTCAGTTCTTGGTATTTCCCAACTGGATTCCCCTCTGCTATCTGGTTGGCGGCGCCCTGCTGTTCCATCGCCAGGTGTTGCGGGAAGAAGAATTCATGCGACAGCGGTACGGCCCGGAATATCTCGAGTACTGCAGCCGCGTCCGGCGATACTTGTAACGTCTGCTCGCGCAACATAGGTGACTGCCCGCGTTTAGATGAGCTCATGGCATCGTCAGCAGCGAATGATCCCAAACCGGATTACGACGTCGGGCACACCCATCCGGATATCAGCGGCGGCTGGCTGCGCGCGGCCACCTTCGGCGCGATGGACGGCCTGGTCAGCAATACCGGCCTGATCGCCGGCGTGGCGGCCGCCAGCAGTCCGCATGCCGTGACGGTCAGCGGCATCGCCGGCCTGCTGGCCGGTGCGTTCTCGATGGCATTGGGCGAATACACGTCGGTGACCACCTCCAACGAGCAGATCGAATCCGAGGTCTACGTCGAGCGCCGAGCCTTACGCACCCGCCCGCAGGCCGAGCGAGCCGAACTCGTCGACACGCTCGTCGCGATGGGCATGACCAAGGAAACCGCCCAGACCGCGACCGACGAGATCCACCGCGACGAGAACCGCGCGGTCAGCTTCCATCTGGTACGCGAGATCGGCTTGGATCCCGCCGAGAAGCCCTCGGCCCGACTGGCCGCGAGCGCGTCCTTCGTGATGTTCGCGATCGGCGCGGTGATTCCGCTGATCCCGTACCTGCTCGGCTACGGGTCATTGACGGCGGGTCTGGCGTGCGGTGCCGCCGGCCTGCTCATCGCCGGTGGTCTGACCGCGCGGTTCACCCGCAAACCGGTGTGGTGGGCCGCCTCCCGGCAGTTGCTGCTCGGTGCGGCCGCGGTCGCGGCGACCTACCTGGTCGGATTGCTGATCGGAGCGTCCGCGTGACCCGTGCCAGGGCGACCGGTGCGGGTCTCGCGTTGGGGCGGGAGCAGCCGGTACAGGACGAACGCTGCCCACACCACGCCGAAGAAGACCAGTACGACCATGTCGAACACCCACCAACCCGAATAGTGCGTCCACATCTGGGCGTTGGCGGCAAGCGGGTCGACTCGGTGTAGATCAACGGTGGACGCCGACGCGGCGAATCCCCACTGGGCCGGGACGAACCACGAGACCTGGTCGTAGCCCCAGGTGCCTACCAGCGGAACCAGCCCGCCGGAAAACAGCAGCGATGCCAGGATCACCGGCAGCAGCAGCAGCAAGACCTCGCGCAACGAGTTGCCCAGCGTGGACACCGCCAGCCCGATGATCGCCGAGACGACGGCTGTGGTGGCCACGGCCAAGTACAACTCGACGTCGGCATTGTGCAGCAGGACAGCGCCGTGCACGGGCCCGCCTTTTAAGGCGATGACGATGGCGGTCAGCACGGCTGACAGGACGGCCGCGGCCACACCGAAGACGATCAGCTTGCCGAGCAGATAGGCCGGCGTCGACAGCCCGATGGCCTGCTCGCGCCGGAAGATCCGGCGTTCCCCGACCAGCTCGCGGATGGTCAGGGCGCTACCGATGATCACCGCGGCGATGTTGAGGACGGCCAGGATTTCGATCGCTTCATGCACGTTGGGGCTGGGCGGGGTAGACCGGGCGAAACCGGAATTGCCGGGAATCAGCGCTGTCAGCGCGCCCAGTGCGACCGGCAGCATCAGCAGGAAGGGGAAGTAAATGTGGCTCGCGAGCAGCAGTCGGACTTGGCGGCCGGCAACGAACCGGATCTGCTGGCCGAGGGTGAGGGGGGCCGGCGGCGGCAGAGGTGCAGCCGCGGGAGGGGGCGCCGACGGCTCGGGTTGCCGGGACAGATGGGCGCGATAGGCGCCATGGGGATCGGAGTTCAGCCGCGCGAAGATCTCCGACCAGTCGGTGGTACCCATCGCGGACGCGATCTGCGTCGGCGGACCGGCGAAGGCCAACGTGCCGGTCGGGGCCAGCAACAACAGCTCGTCGCACAGATTCAGGTCGATCGATGACATCGCTACCACCACGACGCACCCGATGTCGGCTTGCCGCCGCAGCATCGTCAGCACGTGGTACGCCTGCGCCGCATCCAGCCCGGCGCCCGGCTCGTCGACCACGAGCAGCGTTGGCCGGCTGATCAGTTCGATCCCCATCGACGCGCATCGCCGCATCTCGGGTGGCAGTTTGCCGATGCGGGTCTTGCGGTGCGGGGTCAGGTCGAGCTCGTCGACAACCTGGTCCACCACCCGACTGCGGTGATCGGCCGAGGTGTCGGGGGGCAGCCGCAGCTTGGCGGCGTAGGTCAGCGCCCGTTCCACCGTGAGCCGCGGGTGCACCCGCTCGTCGCGCGGCACTATCCCGATCCGGGTATGCGTCGACTCGTGCACGTCGTGGCCGTCCACGGTGATCGTGCCGGAGCTGGGTTCCCGGACGCCGCTGAGTACGTCGAGCAGCGCGGAGTTGCGTGCGGCCGACGGGCCGACGATGGCGGTCAACGTTCCCGGACGCGCTGCGAACGACACGTTCGTGAGCAGGTCGTGCCCCGCGACGCTGCCGGCGGTCAGCCCCACGCGGTATGCCGCCACCCCGTCCGTGCGGGCATCGGATTTCAGCGGCAGCCGGAAGGTCGAACCCGGTTGGGTGGGCCGGGGTTCGGGTTGGGCGGGAGGCGGTGGGCCCGGGGCCACGGTCTGCGGCGGCGTGGCCGGCGGGGGCTCCGGTGGCGCAGCGGGCGGTGGCTCCGGCGGCGCGGGGGGCTCTGGCGGCGCAGGTGGGGGCTCCGGTGGCGCAGCGGGCGGTGGCTCCGGCGGCGGCGCGGGCGGCGACGCCATCGGCGGCAACGGGATCGGCCCGGTCGGCGACTCCGTCGCAGGCTCGAGTTGGATTGCGCGCATTCTGTTGGTGGGCTGCTCCGTCGGGGGCAGATGCTGTGGCGCAGGAGGGTCCGGCGCAGCGGGCTCCGCCGCGACGGGCGGGGTCGCCGGCTCAGGGGCCGGGTCTGGCGGTGGCGGAGGTGTAGGGGTTGCGGGTCTGACGTAGAAGGCCAGCCGCGGACCCTGCTGCGGATCACCGATCGTGATCTGCAGACCGTCGTGGATGTCGACCGTGGCCACCCGGACGCCGTCGACGACGAGGCCGTCGCCACTGCTATCGATGGCCACCCAGCGAGTGTCGGCGAAGCGGAGCACCAGTCCCTCGGGCGCCGTCTTGCCGCTCCCATCGGCGTCCAGTCGGATGTGGCACTGGCTGCCGGAACCCACCATCACGTCGGGGCCGGGGGAAAAGACGTAGGTCGTGGACCCGACCAGGACCGTCAACGGGGAGGCTTGGGAAGCGGAAGCCTCGGGCCGCATTGCCGCCACCTTTCAGTTGAGGCCCCCAGTTGAGCCGCCAGACCACCTAGTGCGATTCAAGTGTCTACCCGCTGGAGATGGTCTAGCCACCGCCGGCCGACCTTTGCTGGTCAGAGCGTGTTGCGACGTGGCGCTGCTGCGGAATTCTCGAGCAGGCGGCGCAGCACCTCGACCGCGTCCGCCAGCACCTGGCGATCGGCCGGATCGAGCTGCGCCAGCTGCGGTTCGATAGCGGCGGCACGGTCGACCCGGACCGCGGTGAGCGTGCGCATCCCTTCGGGCGTGATGCGGATTCGGACAGCCCGGGCATCGCCGGGGTCGACGGTTCGGGAGACCAGGCCGGCGTCCTCGAGCCGACGCACCTGCGTGGTCATCGTCGGCTGCGAACAGTGGTCGACGGCGGCCAGGTCTCCGATTCGTGCTTCACCGTGGGCTTCGATCGTGGCCAGCAGCCTGGCCTGCGCCGATGGCAATGGCATCTGGATGCGCTGCGTGGCCAGTCGATTGAGTCGCGCGACCACGGCGAGCAAGTCCGCTCCCAGGCCCGGCGGGGGCTGGGTGTTTGCGGCGTCAACTACGTCCTCGTGGTTGGCGGGAGCGGACGAATTCATGCACCCATCGTTGCATAGCTTTGCTATGCGAGACCAATCGCCAATACCGTTGCGCCAAAACTTGCATCGCGCGGTGCGCTGCGCGGGCATACCGCTGCGGCCTGGCACAATCGATGAAGTGATCGCCCCGGACCCTCCCTCTACGCGCCATCGGGGTGGAGCGCTGCATCCGGGCGAACTGGCCCAGGCTTCGGTCATGGCGGCACTGTGCGCGGTGACCGCGATCATTTCTGTCGTCGTTCCCTTTGCCGCGGGCTTGGCGTTGCTGGGCACCGTGCCGATGGGGCTGTTGGCCTACCGCTACCGGATGCGGGTCCTCGTCGCTGCGACCGTTGCCGCCGGGATGATCGCCTTTCTGATCGCCGGGCTGGGCGGCTTCATGGCTGTCGTCAACAGCGTCTATATCGGCGGGCTGACCGGACTGATCAAGCGCAAGCGCCGGGGCACACCCACGGTGATCGTCTCGGCGCTCATCGCCGGCGTCTTCTTCGGCGCGGCGAACGTGGGGGCGCTGGCCGTGATGTCCAGGCTGCGGCACCTGATCTTCGCCGCGATGACGGCAAACACCGAGGGGACGGCGTCCTTCCTGACCCGGGTGCATATGGGGGGCCTCGCGGCGGGCTTGAAGCGGTATTTCGCCATTGGCATGCATTACTGGCCGTGGGTGCTGGGCGTCTATTTCGTCATCATGGTCCTGATCGTGTCGTTGATCGGGTGGTGGGCGTTGTCGCGTGTGCTGGAGCGGATGCGCGGTATCCCCGACGTCCACAAGCTGGACGCCCCGGCCACCGACGGCGACCCCGACGTTCCGGTCGGGCCGGTGCCGGTGCGGCTGGACAAAGTCCGCTTCCGCTACCCGGGCGCCGCCCAGGACGCGCTGCGCCAGGTCAGCCTGGATCTGCGGGTCGGCGAACATGTCGCGATCACCGGCGCGAACGGCTCCGGCAAGACCACGCTGATGCTGATCCTGGCCGGCCGGCAACCGACGTCGGGCACTGTCGATCGTCCCGGCACGGTGGGTCTGGGCAAGCTGGGCGGCACGGCGGTGGTGCTGCAACACCCGGAGAGCCAGGTGCTGGGCACCCGGGTCGCCGACGACGTGGTGTGGGGGCTACCGCCGGGCACGGATGTCGATGTCGACCGTTTGCTCAGCGAGGTCGGCCTCGAGGCACTGGCCGAACGCGACACCGGAAGCCTGTCCGGCGGCGAACTGCAACGCCTTGCCCTGGCCGCGGCGCTGGCCCGCGAGCCCGCGATGCTGATCGCCGACGAAGTCACCAGCATGGTCGACCAGCAGGGCCGCGACGCCTTGTTGAAGGTGCTGTCGGGGCTGACCAAACGGCACCGGACCGCGCTGGTCCACATCACCCACTTCAACAACGAGGCGCAGTCCGCGGACCGCGCGATCAACCTCAGCGATTCACCGGACAACACCGACATGACCGAAAAGGCGCACACGCCGGCGCAGCCCGTGTCGGTGGATCACGGCCGCAGCGCCGCCGCACTCGAAGTGATCGGCGTCGGTCACGAATACGGCAGCGGCACACCGTGGGCCAAGACCGCACTGCGCGACGTCAGTTTCGTGGTGGAGCAGGGCGACGGGGTGCTGATCCACGGCGGCAACGGCTCGGGTAAGTCGACGTTGGCGTGGATCATGGCGGGGCTGACCGTTCCGACAACCGGCGCCTGTCTGGTTGAGGGGCGGCCCACCCACGAGCAGGTCGGCGCGGTGGCGTTGTCGTTCCAGGCGGCCCGGCTGCAGCTGATGCGCAGCCGCGTCGATCTGGAAGTGGCTTCGGCAGCCGGCTTTTCACGGCGTGACGAAGACCGGGTGGTCGCCGCGCTGAGCGTCGTCGGATTGGATCCCACCCTGGCCAAGCGGCGCATCGACCAACTCAGCGGCGGCCAGATGCGTCGTGTGGTGCTGGCCGGGCTACTGGCCCGGTCACCGCGGGCGTTGATTCTGGACGAGCCGTTGGCGGGGCTGGACGCGGCCAGCCAGCGTGGCCTGCTGCGGCTGCTCGAGGACCTGCGCCGCGAACGGGGTCTGACCGTGGTCGTCATTTCCAATGACTTCGCCGGGCTGGAGGATCTTTGCCCGCGAATCTTGCACCTGCGCGGTGGTGCCGTTGAGCCGATGCCGGCCGCGGCGGGAGGTGTGTCGTGACCGCGATCTCGACGTCGGAGCGCGGGGCGAACAAGCGCCCGTCTCGTCCGGTGGTATTGCTGGTTCCGGTGCCTGGCAGGTCCACCATCCACGACCTGTGGGCCGGCACCAAACTGCTGGTCGTTTTCGCCTTTTCGGCGCTGCTCTCCTTCTATCCCGGATGGGTGACGATCGGGTTGGTGGCGGCCCTGGTGACTGCGGCGATCTGGATTGCGCGCATTCCGCGCGGCGCGATGCCGTCGGTACCGCGCTGGCTGTGGATGCTGCTCGCTTTCGGGTTTGTCACCGCGGCGCTGGCGGGTGGCAGCCCGATCGTCTCGCTGGGCGGGACCCAGGTCGGCCTCGGCGGAGCCTTGAACTTCCTGCGGTTCACCGCGCTGTCGATCGTCTTGCTCGCGCTGGGCGCGATGGTGTCCTGGACTACCAACGTCGCCGAAATCGGTCCCGCCATAGCGACTTTGGGCCGGCCGCTGCGACTGCTCCGGATCCCGGTCGACGAATGGGCGGTGGCTTTGGCGCTGGCGCTGCGTGCCTTCCCGATGTTGATCGACGAGTTCCAGGTGCTCTACGCGGCTCGCCGGCTACGGCCCAAGCGGATACCGAGAAGCCGCAAGGCCCGGCGTCGGCGACACGCGTTGGAGCTGATCGACTTGCTTACCGCCGCAATCACCGTCACGCTGCGGCGCGCCGACGAGATGGGCGACGCCATCACCGCCCGTGGCGGCACCGGTCAGCTGAGTGCCAATCCGAGGCGACCGAAACTGGCGGACTGGGTGACGCTGGCGATCGTCATCGTGGCCGGCTGTTCGGTTGTGACGATCGAGACGATGTTCCACCTCGCCCGTTAGGGCCGCTCGCGACGCTGCGAGCGTCCGTATGTGTACGGCGACACGCTGGCATCCGCGTACATTTGCGGTCGCTCGCGGCGGCCGCAGGAGTTAGGGCCGCACCCGGTCGATCAGGTTCGACAGCACCACGATGCTCTCGCTGCGCTCGATGTCGGCGCTCGACCGGATCCGCTCCAGCGCCGCTTCCAGATGCCGCATGTCGCGCGCCAGCACATGCAGGATCGCGTCTGACGTGCCGGTAACGGTTGCCGCGCTGACCACTTCGGGGATGTCCACCCAGGCTGCCTGCAGCTGATCGGGCGCGATCCTGCCGTGGCAGAACACCTGCACATACGCCTCGGTGTTCCAACCGAGCGCATTGCGGTCGACGACAGTGGTGAAGCCCCTGATCACCCCGCTGTCGAGCATCCGGTCGACGCGACGCTTCACCGCCGGGGCGGACAGGTTCACCTTCTGCCCGATCTCGGCGAAGGTCGCCCGCGCGTGCTCGGCCAGCTCGGCCAGGATGCGCTCGTCGGTGTCGTCTAGTCGTTCCATGGGCTTCCTCTAAGCACTCTGACGCAATAGATCGCTATTTATGCGACTTTAGCGCAATAAATACATGCTGGACACGCAACAGCCGACGTTTGATTGTGCCACAGCGTCAAAATATCGTTGATTTCATGTCGGACTTCTTTGTCGCCGCGCATGCGCCTCCGCTGCAACACCGGGTCCGCACGGCCCGCACCCGCCGGTATGCGATGACCCCGCCGGCATTCTTCGCCGTCGAATACGCGATCAATCCCTGGATGGATACCGGCACACCGGTCGACGTCGACGTCGCGTTAGCGCAGTGGGAGCAGCTGCACCTGACCTACCTTCTGCTGGGCCACACCGTTGAGCTGGTCGAGCCCGTGCCCGGGCTGCCCGACATGGTGTACGCCGCCAACGGCGGGTTCATCGCCAACGGCATTGCCGTCGTCGCCAGATTCCGATTTGCCGAGCGGGCCGGCGAGTCGAAGGCCTACTCGAGGTGGATGTCGTCGGTCGGCTATCGCCCCATCTCGACCCGCCACGTCAACGAGGGACAGGGCGACCTGCTGAAGGTCGGCGAAATGGTGTTGGCGGGCTACGGTTTTCGCACCGATCGGCGTGCTCACGCCGAAATCGCCGCGGCCCTGGGGATGCACGTAATCTCCCTCGAATTAGTGGATCCCCGCTTCTATCACCTCGACACCGCGCTGGCCGTTCTCGACGACGAGACGATTGCGTACTACCCGCCCGCCTTCAGCGCGGCCGCCCAGGCGCGGCTGCACGCGCTGTTCCCTGACGCGATCGTGGTCGGCAGCGCCGACGCCTACGTGCTGGGGCTCAACGTCGTCTCCGACGGACTTCGTGTGGTGCTGCCCTCGGCCGCAACAGGTTTCGCCGCACAGCTGCGTGCGGTCGGCTTCGAGCCGGTCGGCGTCGATCTGTCCGAGCTGCTCAAGGGCGGCGGCTCCGTCAAGTGCTGCACGTTGGAGGTACACCGGTGACGATTCTGGACGCCATACCGACCTCGAACGAAGCCGTGACCGCGATCGAATTGGTCGAACGACATGCGGCACACAACTATTCGCCGTTGCCGGTGGTAGCGGCAAGCGCGCAGGGCGCGTGGATCACCGCTGTCGACGGTCGGCGCTACCTAGACTGCCTGGCCGCTTATTCGGCGGTCAACTTCGGCCACCGCAATCCCGAGATCACCGCGGCCGCCCACGCCCAACTCGACACCGTGACGCTGGTCAGTCGTGCCTTCCATTCAGACCGTCTCGGCCCGTTCTGCGCCGCGCTGGCCGAGTTGTGCGGCAAAGACCTGGTGTTGCCGATGAATTCGGGGGCCGAAGCCGTCGAGAGCGGGCTCAAGGTCGCCCGCAAGTGGGGCACCAAGGTCAAGGGCGTCCCTGCGGGCCAAGCCAATATCATCGTGGCCGACAGCAACTTTCATGGCCGCACCATCAGCATCGTCAGCTTCTCGTCCGATCCGGTGGCACGGGACGGATTCGGGCCGTTCACACCGGGATTCCGCTCGGTACCGTTCGGCGACGCCGGCGCGTTGGCGCGCGCGATCGACGAGAACACCGTCGCGGTGCTACTCGAGCCGATCCAGGGCGAGGCGGGCATCATCGTCCCTCCCGACGACTACCTGCCGGCCGTCCGTGCGCTGTGCAGCCGGCACAACGTGCTGATGATCGCCGACGAAATCCAGTCCGGGCTGGCCCGCACCGGCTACACCTTCGCCTGCGACCGCTGGGGCGTCGTCCCGGACATCTACCTGCTCGGCAAGGCGCTGGGCGGCGGGGTCGTCGCGCTGTCGGCAGTGGTCGCAGACCGCGAGATCCTCGGGGTGCTGCAACCCGGCGAACACGGGTCGACGTTCGGTGGCAACCCGTTGGCCGCGGCCGTCGGCACCACCGTGGTGTCCATGCTGACTCGGGGAGAATTCCAAACCCGCGCCGCCGAATTGGGCGCGCATCTGCACAAACGCCTGCGGGGACTGATCGGCGACGGTGTGCTCGCCGTGCGCGGCGTGGGGCTATGGGCCGGCGTCGACATCGAACCGGCGCTGGGCAGCGGCAAGGAAATGAGCCTGAGGTTGGCCGACCGCGGGGTGCTGGTGAAAGACACCCACGGTTCGACGTTGCGGTTCGCGCCGCCGCTGGTGATCACGGCAGAGGAAATCGACTGGGCGGTTTACCAGTTCGCCGCCGCGTTGGGCGAGGCAGCATAATCAGCTGATCTCAACCAACGGGAGGTGCAATGACCGCCCCTTCGATCAGTCTGAGGCAACAGTTGTTCAGGTGCCGCCCAGTGGGCGGCGCTCCTGTCGCTCACGGGGCCGCAGACCACCTCAAGCGCGGTATCACCACGTTCCAGCTGACGATGTTCGGAGTCGGCTCCACGATTGGTACCGGCATCTTCTTCGTGCTTTCGCAGGCGGTGCCGCAAGCCGGGCCGGGCGTGGTCGTCTCGTTCATCATCGCCGGCATCGCAGCTGGGCTCGCCGCCATCTGCTATGCCGAATTAGCTTCCGCCGTGCCGGTTTCGGGTTCGTCGTACTCCTATGCGTACACCACGTTGGGTGAGGCCGTCGCGATGGTTGTCGCCGCCTGCGTGCTACTGGAATACGGAGTGGCCACCGCCGCGGTCTCGGTGGGCTGGAGCGGCTACGTCAACAAGCTGCTGAACAACCTGTTCGGATTCCAGGTGCCGCATGCGTTGTCGTCGGCGCCGTGGGACGCCCATCCGGGCGTTGTGAACCTGCCGGCGGTCCTGCTGATCTGGATGTGCGCACTGCTCCTGATCCGCGGTGCCAGCGAATCGGCGAAGGTCAACGCGATCATGGTGCTGATCAAGCTGGGCGTGCTGGGGATGTTCGTGATCATCGCGTTCACCGCCTACGACGCCGATCAGCTCAAAGACTTCGCTCCGTTCGGTGTCGCCGGCATCGGTTCCGCGGCAGGGACGATCTTCTTCTCCTATATCGGCCTTGACGCCGTGTCGACCGCCGGCGACGAAGTGAAAGACCCGCAAAAGACCATGCCCCGTGCGCTGATCACGGCGCTGGTAATCGTCACCAGCGTCTACGTGCTCGTCGCGCTCTCCGCGCTGGGCACGCAGCCCTGGCAGAACTTCGCCGGGCAGGAAGAGGCCGGGCTGGCCACCATTCTGGACAACGTCACGCACGCGCAGTGGCCCAGCACCATTCTGGCCGCGGGTGCGGTGATCTCGATCTTCTCGGTCACGCTGGTCACCCAGTACGGCATGACCCGCATCCTGTTCGCGATGGGTCGCGACGGACTGCTGCCGCCGCGATTCGCGACGGTGAATACCCGCACGATGACCCCGGTGAACAACACCGTGATCGTCGCGACCGTGGCGTCGATTCTGGCGGCCGTCGTACCGCTGGACAAGCTGGCCGACATGGTGTCCATCGGCACGCTGACCGCATTCATCGTCGTTTCTGCCGGCGTGATCATCTTGCGGGTGCGCCAACCCGACCTGCCCCGCGGGTTCAAGGTGCCCGGCTATCCGGTGACGCCCGTCCTGTCGATACTGGCGTGCGGATATATCCTGGCCAGCTTGCATTGGTACACCTGGCTCGCGTTCAGTGGATGGGTCACGGTGGCGCTCATCTATTACTTGGCCTGGGGCCGTCATCACAGCGCGCTAAACGACCAACGACCCAACGAACCCATGAAGGAAGTGACGTGACCGTCGTCGTCGGCTACCTGGCCGGCAAGGTCGGGCTGTCAGGGTTGCACCTGGCGGTGCGCGCGGCGCGGACGCTGGAAACCTCGCTGACCGTGGCGACCATCGTCCCCAGGCCGTGGCTGACACCTTCGCTTGCCCGTGTCGACGCCGAATATGAGCAATGGGCGGAGCAGCTGGCCGCCGAGTCGGCCGCAGAAGCCCAGCGCTACCTGCGCAAATTGACCGACGGGATCGAGGTCACCTACTCCCATCGCGCGCACCGGTCGGTCTCTGGCGGGCTGATCGAGGTCGTCACGGAAGCCCAAGCCCAGGTCCTGGTGCTGGGATCGCTGCCCAGTGCCCGGCGTGGGCAGGTGGTAATCGGGTCGACCGCCGACTGGCTGTTGCACTCCTCGCCGGTGCCGGTGGCGATCAGTCCGCGCGGATACCGCGCCCACGCCGGTAGGTTGACACGGCTCACCTGCGCCTATTCGGCCACCCCGGAGTCGGTCGAGGTGCTGCGCCGGTGCGTCGAGTACGCGCGGCGGTTCGGGGTGCCGGTGCGGGTGCTCACCTTCGCGGTTCGCGGCAAGACGATGTACCCGCCTGAGGTGGGTCTGAACGTCGAGGATTCGATTCTGGACGCGTGGGCGTCGCAGGCGCGAGAAATCCTGGAAAACCTCAAGACTGACGGCATCGTCGGCAAAGATGTTGCACTGCAAGTGGTTACCGGCAGAACCTGGGCTCATGCGCTGGCCGCGGCGGACTGGGAGGACGGCGAGGTCCTGGCGCTGGGCACCCGACCGCGCGGCGACATGGCC
The DNA here is from genome assembly GCF_035499775.1 of Mycobacterium sp. Taxonomy (GTDB): domain Bacteria; phylum Actinomycetota; class Actinomycetes; order Mycobacteriales; family Mycobacteriaceae; genus Mycobacterium. The sequence goes on from NZ_DATJYB010000443.1 coordinate 41,944, forward strand.
AGGGTGTTCCTGGGCTCGCGCAGCGCCAAGATCATCCGGCACAGCCCGGTGCCGGTGCTGGTGTTGCCCGGTTAGCGCCGGCTATCGACGGGCGGCCGCGTTGGCCGCCGCCTGAGCCCGTCGCAGCAGTACCGCGATATCGCCGCGGCCCAGGAACATTTCGTCGAAATAGGATTGCAGGGCCTCGTTGCCGGCGGCGAAGCCGGCGCCACCGGGGGCCGGAATCCGGGGGCCTTTGAGCACGGCGAAGAAAGGTGTCACGTCGACGCCCCTGGCGGCCCAGTAGTCGAAGTAGACCGGCTGGGCTGAGCGCACCGCAGGAATGGCGGCGCCGAACCGGCCCAGGTAGGCATTGCCCTCCCGGCTACCCATCCAGGCCAGTACCTGACGTACCGCATCCGGATGTCTGGAGGCCGAATTGCCAGCCGCGGCAATACCGTTGGTGACGCTCACCCGGCCTTTGGGTCCGGCCGGCAGCATCGCCACAGCCCAGTGGAAGCGGGCATCGCGGGCCACCGGCGCCAGGCTGTAGGTGCCGGATTGGAACAACGCCATCCTGCCGGCCAGAAACTGGTTGCGCGAGAAGTCGCCGTTGCCGTTGGTATCCGACGCCGGCGGCGCGACGTGGTCGTCGTTGATCAGAGAAACCAGATAGCGAAACGCGTCTGCCGCGGCGGGATTGTCGAACGCGAATTCGTCGCCACGCTGGAACACCCCGCCCGCCGAGCCGATGTAGTTGAGGTAGATGGCCTGCGGGTCGTTGCCCGCGTTGTACCCCCACTGCCGGACCCGCCCGGCGTCGAAACCCGGTGTGCCCGCGGCATGCCCATCGGCGTCGAGAGTGAGCCGGGCCAGCATGGGGCGCAACGTGTCCCCGCCGTGCGGGCTCCACCGCAGGTCGTTCAGCGCGGCCGGATCGACACCGGCCGCACCGAGCAGGTCCGCGTTGTAGAACACGGCGATGCCGGCGTCGGTCAATTGCGGCACACCCCACAACACACCGCCGCGGGTGAACTGGTCCACCACCGCCGGTTCCCAGTCGGGGGAGGGATCGATTTTCATCAACCGGCCGCTGTCGGCGTAGGCGGCGAGGTAGGCGTTGGACAGCCAGAAGATGTCGTCGGCGCTGTCGCCGGCCACATCGGTGCGCAGGGTGTTGAAGTACGTCGAGTAGGACACCAGGTCGATGTGCACTTCGATATCGGGGTGCGCGCGGGTGAATGCGTCGAACGACTCCCGGTACGCCGCGGCGATCTGGTCGCCCCAGAGTCGCACCTTCACCACGGTCTTGCCGCCGCGAGGTTCACCCGACCTGCCCAGCAGCACCGCCGTCGTCGCCAGCAGCGCCGCGACGAGGGTCAGCGCCACGGCCATCAGCGTCGAGAAGCGGGGCCGGCTCATTTGAGCCCGGAGACGACGATCGAATCGACGATATGCCGTTGGGACGCAATGAAAAGCGTGATCAGCGGCACGATCGCGATCGTGGTCGCCGCCATCACCAGCGTCCACTGGGCGTTGAAGCGGGACTGCAGATCGGCCGTCGCCACGGTCAGCACCCGCCACTTGTGGCCGCTGGTGATCACCAACGGCCACATGAAATTGTTCCATTGCGACACCACGGTGATCAGCGTCAAGGCGGCCAGCACCGGCCGGCTGGACGGAATCACCACGTGCACGATGACGTCCAACGTGTGGGCGCCGTCCAGGCGCGCGGCGTTGATCAAGTCATCGGGGATCATCCGAAAGTGCTCGCGCAGCAGGAAAATCGCGTAAGGGGAACCGAACATGAAGGGCAGCACCAAAGCCCAGAAGGTGTTGCGCAGGCCGAGCTGGGCCATCATCAGATACAGCGGCACGACCGTGACCGTCGCCGGAACCATCAGGGTGGCGATGTAGACCCAGAACAGCACGTCGCGTCCGGCGAATTGCAGCCGGGCGAACGCATAGGCCGCCAGCACCGAAAAGGTCAACTGGCCCAACAGAATCACCGCGGTCATCAACGCCGTCACCACTGCCGCGCGGCCGAAGCCGGCGTCGCCCAGATGGGCGTAGTTGTCCAGGGTGGGTGGCCGCGGCAATTGCAGTGGCGTGCCGGTCGCGAACTGGTGCGCGGAGGTGAACGAGGTCAGCAACCCGAGCAGGAAGGGGGCCAACGTGATCACCGCGCCGACCACCAGGCCGGCGTAGATCATCGCGGCGGAGGCCCTACGTGAGGTCATAGCTGATCCGCCGCCGGAAATACAAATGCTGAACGATGGTCACGCCGACGAGGATGACGAACAGCAGCACCGCCATGACCGACGCCCGCCCGATGGCCGCCGCACCGAACGCCTCGGCGTAGATGCGGTGTGCCACCAGGTCGGTCCGGCCCGCCGGCCCGCCGTCGGTCAGCGCGTAGACGGTGTCGAAAACCTGTGCTGTGCTGACGATTCCGGTGACGAGGACGAAGAACATCGTCGGCCGCAGCATCGGCAGGGTGATGCGCCAGAACCGCTGCCAGGCAGTGGCGCCGTCGGTGCGGGCGGCGGCGTGGATGTCGGCCGGGATGGCCAGCAGGCCCGCCAGGAAGGACAGCGAGGTATAGCCGACGTTGGTCCAGATGATGACTGCTGACACGACGGGCAGCGCGAGACTGGGATCCGAAAGCCATTCGATGCGGTGTCCCAGCACGGTGCTCACGGCGCCGTCGGTGGGGGCCAGGATCCAGCGCCACAACACCGCGATCGCCAACGGGGCACAGATCCAGGGCAGCACGTACAGCGTGCGGAAGACCCCGGTGCCGGGCAGCTGACGGGCCAGCATCGTCGCGGCCAGCAGTCCGAGGACCGTCTGCGCCGGGACGACGATCAGCACGAAGATGGCGGTGACCACGAGCGAGTTGCCGAAGTCGGAGTCGGCGAACACCGAGCGCCAGTTGGCCAGCCCGACGTAGTGCAGCGGGCCCAGCAGGTCCCATCGGTAGAGGCTGAGCCAGACCACGACGAGGATCGGCAGCAGCAAAAAGGCGACCACGCCGAACAGACTCGGCGCGAGCAGGGCATACGCGAGAGTGGTGGATCGGCGTGGCGCGTCGGCCATGGATGTATTAAAGCGGGTCGTTACGGTGGACTGGTGACACCGAACCGGGGGATCGATGCCGACTTCCTGGGCCTGCCGCGCCACGAGCTGGCCGATGCCGCGCTGTCGGCGGCAAAAGCGGCCGGCGCCAGCCATGCCGACCTGCGGGTTCAGCGCACCAGCACGGAGATCATCCAGCTGCGCGACGGCGAGCTGGAAACCGCGGTCATCAGCCGGGAAGTCGGCTTGGCCGTCCGGGTGATCGTTAACGGAACCTGGGGTTTCGCGTCGCACGCCGAGCTGGCGCCGTCCGTCGCCGCCGAGACCGCCCGCCGTGCGGTGCACGTCGCCACCACGTTGGCGGTGCTGAACGCCGAACGGGTCGAGCTGGCGCCCGAGCCGATCTACAGCGACGCCACCTGGGTGTCGAACTACGAGATCGACCCGTTCACCGTTGCAGCGGCCGAAAAGATCGCCGTGCTCGAGGACTACTCCGGGCGGCTGCTGAGCGCCGACGGCATCGACCATGTGTCAGCCGGATTCACCGCCGCCAAGGAGCAGACGTTCTACGCCGATAGCTTCGGATCATCGATCACCCAGCAACGGGTGCGGCTGCTGCCGACGCTGGAAGCGGTAGCCGTCGACGCCGCGGCCGGCAGTTTCGACTCGATGCGCACGCTGGCGCCGCCCGCCGCGCGGGGTTGGGAGGCGGTGGCCGGCGACGAAATCTGGCACTGGACAGACGAACTCGCCCAACTGCCGTCGCTGCTGGCCGAAAAGGTCAAAGCGCCCAGCGTGACACCGGGCCCCAAGGATCTGGTGATCGACCCCACCAACCTGTGGCTCACTATTCACGAATCCATCGGCCACGCAACCGAATACGACCGTGCCATCGGCTACGAGGCCGCGTACGCCGGAACGTCGTTCGCCACGCCGGACAAACTCGGCATCATGCGTTACGGCTCACCGGTGATGAACGTGACCGCGGACCGCACCGTCGAATTCGGTTTGGCCAGTGTTGGTTACGACGACGAAGGGGTAGCCGCACAACGCTGGGATCTGGTGCGCGACGGCATGTTTGTCGGCTATCAGCTCGACCGGGTGTTTGCGCCGCGACTAGGGCAGCCCCGCTCGAATGGATGCGCGTATGCCGACTCGGCTCATCACGTGCCAATTCAGCGGATGGCCAACGTGTCGCTGCAGCCGGGTTCTGACGACCTCAGCACCGCGGACCTGATCGCACGGGTCGACGACGGCATCTACATCGTCGGGGACAAGTCGTGGTCGATCGACATGCAGCGCTACAACTTTCAATTCACCGGCCAGCGGTTTTTCCGCATCCGCGACGGCCGCCTGGACGGTCCGCTGCGCGACGTGGCGTATCAGGCCACCACCCTCGATTTCTGGAATTCGATGGAAGTCGTAGGGGGCCCGTCTACCTGGCGGCTGGGCGGCGCGTTGAACTGCGGCAAGGCGCAGCCCGGCCAGGTTGCCCCCGTCAGCCACGGCTGCCCGTCCGCGCTGTTCCGGGGTATCAACGTGCTCAACACCCGTACCGAGGGCGGCCGATGATCACACCGCAGCACGTCGTCAACATCGTTCTGGACGAGGCGGCGAAATCTCGGCGGGCCGACGAGACCATGGTGCTGGTCACCGACCGGATCGAAGCGACGTTGCGCTGGGCAGGCAATTCGATGACCACCAACGGGGTTTCGGTGAGCCGCAGCATTGCGGTGATTTCTATTGTGCGCCAGGGTGATAGCGCATACATCGGCACAGTGGTGTCCGCCGAGGTGGACCCGTCGGTGCTCCCCGGGCTGGTGCTGGCATCCCAGGAAGCGGCGCGCTCCGCGCCGGAGGCCGGTGATGCCGCACCACTGCTCGCCGATGCCGGCGCGCCGGTGGACTGGGATGCGCCGGTGGCCGGCACCGGCGCCGAGGTGTTCGCCGACGTCGCCGGCTCACTGAGCCGCGGGTTCCGTGGCACCGACCGGCTCTATGGGTATGCGCACCACAGTGTTTCGACGACGTTCCTGGCGTCGTCGACCGGGCTGCGTCGGCGCTACACCCAGCCCACGGGTTCCGTGGAGATCAATGCCAAACGGGGTGACGCCAGCGCGTGGGCGGGTATCGGCACGCCCGATTTCGTCGATGTGCCAACCGATTCGCTGCTCGACGACCTGGCGATCAGGCTGGGGTGGGCGGCGCGGTCGGTTGAACTGCCGGCCGGGCGCTACGAGACGATCATGCCGCCGTCGACAGTGGCCGACATGATGATCTACCTGGTGTGGAAGATGTCCGGCCGAGCCGCGCAGGAGGGCCGGACCGCGTTCTCGGCCCCCGGCGGTGGGACCCGGGTGGGGGAGCGGATCACCGAGCTGCCATTGACGCTGTTCTCCGATCCGTTCGCCCCCGGGCTGGCGTGCGTGCCGTTCGTCGCGGTGAGCAACTCCTCGGAGACGGTGTCGGTTTTCGACAACGGCATCGAAATCAGCCAGGTGGACTGGATTCGCAACGGGGTGATCAACGCGCTGGCCTATCCGCGCGCCACAGCCGCCAAATACGACGAGAAGGTCGCCGTGGCCGCCGACAACCTGGTGATGACCGGTGGATCGGCCGATCTGGCCGACATGATCGCGGGCACCGAGCGCGGCCTGCTGCTGACCACGCTGTGGTACATCCGCGAGGTCGAACCGACCACGCTGCTGCTCACCGGACTGACCCGCGACGGCGTCTATTTGATTGAGGATGGCGAGGTAACCGCGGCAGTCAACAACTTCCGGTTCAACGAGAGCCCACTGGACCTGTTACGGCGCGCCACCGAAGCCGGTGTCAGCGAGAAGACCCTGCCCCGGGAGTGGGGGGATTGGGCCACCCGTGCGGCGATGCCGACGCTGCGGGTACCGGACTTCTACATGTCGTCGGTGAGCCAGGCGCAATAGCCGTTTGCCGGTGGGCTGGACGCGTTCTACCGTGGATCGATGGCGGCTCCGGTTTCGGTTCAAGAAGATCAGCTGACGCGGTTGGTCGCGCTTTCCAGCGGTCGTATTACTGCACTGGTCCGGCAGGTGTGCGCCCAGGCGCTGTCGCTGCCGCCGTTGCCCGCCGAGGTCGCGGTGCAGGGGCCGGAGTCGGAGGCCGAGGCCGTCGTCGCCGAGTTTGCCGAGCAGTTCAGCGCCGATGTCACCGGGATCACTGGCGATCAGCGGTCGAGGCTGTTTAAGCAATTGGGGGACAGCACCTTTGGTGTCGTCGTGGCGATGTACATCGCCGACTTTGTGCCGCGGATGAGAGCCGGGCTGGAAGCGCTGGGTGTCGGTTCGGAATATCTGGGATGGGTGCGCGGGCCGGTGGAGTGGGATCACAACACCGATGTGTCGGGCGCGGTGTTCGACGACTTTATGCCGGCGGTCGCCCGGATGCGCGGGCTGGACCCGGTCACCTCCGAGCTGGTCCGGCTGCGCGGCGCGGCGCAGCACAACTGCCGACTGTGCAAGTCGCTGCGCGAGAGCACCGCACTCGACGCCGGGGGTTCGGAGACGTTGTATGACGAAATCGAGCGCTTCGAGAACTCGGAGTTTTTTGATGATCGCGTTAAAGCAGCGCTTCGGTATACGGATGCGTTAATTTGGACCCCGGCGCACCTCGTCGCCGATGATGCCGCCGAGGTGCGTTCACGCTTCTCCCAGGTTGAGGCCGTCGAACTCACCTTTGACATCATGCGTAACGCCAGCAACAAGATTGCCGTATCCCTGGGCGGCGATGCGCCTCGCGTGCAGTCTGGCACTCAGCGATACTTGCTCGACACCGACGGCCAGACGGTGTTCAGCTGACCGGAGGTTGGAGGGCCACATGTCACATCCAAGCCAAGGGCGGGGCGACGAGAGCGTGCCTCGCGGTGACCAGCCCACGCAGATGGCGCCCACGGGCTGGCAGCCGCCCGGTCAACCGGCGCAACCTCCGCAGCCAGGAGCGTCCCCGCCGCCGTACGGTGCCCCGCAGCATGGCGGGCCTCAATATGGCGCCCCGCAGTACGGTGTCCCGCAATACGGCGAGCAATACGGCGAGCAATACGGTGCCCCGCAGTATGGTGCCCCGCAATATGGCGGCCCGCAGTATGGAGCTCCGCAGTACGGGGCCCCGCAGTATGGAGCGTCGCAGTATGGAGCGTCGCCCTCGCCATATGGCGCCCCGCAGTACGGGGGGTACCCCGCTCCCGCCGTCGGCGGCTACGACGTCGCCCGACGCCCGGGCACCGTTACAGCCGCTGCGGTCATCGGATTTGTGTTTGGCGGGCTTCTCATTGTGTTCTGCCTGCTGGGCCTGATTGGACTTGCTGCTACTTCCGACACCATCAGGAACCGATACGGTTCGGGACTGCTTGCAGTCACTTTCGTGATTCTTTTGGTGAGACTTGCGATGGGTGGCCTGTACATCTGGGGTGGAGTCCGCGCCTTGCGGGGCCAGGGTAGGACAATGCTGATAGTTGTTTCGGCGATCGAACTCGCTCTCGCCTTGATTGGGCTAGTCGTCAGGGTCGGTGGCACGTCCAGCACCGGACTGGTGGGCGTGATCATCGACTTACTTTTCGTCGCGCCGATCCTGATATTGATCCTGCTGCCGGCCAGTGGGAACTTCTTTGCGGCCCGACGCGCCGGGCGGACCTAGCAGGCGGTGTGCTCGGCCACGCCGCGACGTGCGACCATGGTGGCCGCATCGCATCCTGGGGGCGGTAGCTCAGTTGGTTAGAGCCGCGGACTCATAATCCGTTGGTCGCGGGTTCGAGCCCCGCCCGCCCCACGTCAGAGGCTGTTTTTGCCGTCGCCGACTCAGCCAACAACCGCGTGGTGAAGTTCGCGGCCGGGGCCACCCAGGTCGTGCTGCCGTTCACCGGCCTCAACAACAACTACGGTAGTAACCTGCCGTTGAGCCGCACTCGGCACGCGTTTACTCCGCCGGGGCGGCATCCGCGGCGGGCGTCTGCAGCGGCAGCAGCACGATGAACCGCGTATCGCCTGGCACGGACTCCACCCGCAGATCCCCGCGATGGTTCTTGACGACGATGTTCCATGCCAGATCGAGCCCGAGGCCGGTGCCTTCCCCGAACGGTTTGGTGGTGAAGAAC
>NZ_DATJYB010000444.1:0-22025 GCF_035499775.1 Mycobacterium sp.
CAACCTCGCCAGCCGGGTTACCGGCGTGGCACCCGCCAGCACGGTGCGGGTGACCGAGGCTGCGCGCCAGGCGATTGGCAATCGAGACGGCATCGAGTGGTCAGTTCCAGAAGCACGTCATCTCAAAGGGATACGGGGTGACGTATTGCTTTATGGCGCGCGCCGAGTGCGGCCGGCGAGTGATCCGGGATGAACTCTTTGGGCGAGAGTCGGCTCGGCGCGCACGGTCAGCGTCGAGTCCTGGCCGTGACCGCCACGGTCGCGACCAAATCCAGTGCGACGTCGCCGATCATGTCTTCCTGGCCGCCGACCAGACCGCGTCGGCCGACCTCGACGAGGATGTCGCGCACGTCCAGGCTGTGCTCCTGCGCGGCGTTTTCGGCGTGACGCAGAAAGCTGGAGTACACCCCCGCATAGCCCAGCGTCAGGGTTTCCCTGTCTACGCGCACCGGCCGGTCCTGGATCGGTCGGACAAGCGTCTCGGCAGCGTCCTGCAGCGCGAACAAATCGCAACCATGCTGCCAGCCATACAGTTCGGCGACGGCGACGAATGCCTCGATCAGGCAATTGCCCGCCCCGGCGCCGTGTCCGCATAGCGAGGCGTCAACCCGGTAGACGCCTTCCTCCACAGCGACCACCGAGTTGGCCACCGAGAGCGACAGGTTCTCGTGTGCGTGGATACCGATCTGGGTTTCCGGCTTCAGAACATCGCGGTAAGCGCGCACTCGGTCTCGCACGCCGGTCATCGTCAGCCGTCCACCCGAGTCGGTGACATACACACAGTGTGCTCCGGCGTCCTCCATCAGCTTCGCCTGTCCCGCAAGGACATTCGGTGTCGCCATGTGGGCCATCATCAGGAAGCCCGACACATCCATGCCCAGGTCGCGCGCCTTGGCGATGTGTTGCTCGGCGATGTCAGCCTCGGTGGCGTGGGTGGCGATCCGCACCGAGGTGACACCGAGATCGTGGGCGGCGACAAGGTCGTGGATAGTGCCTATCCCGGGCAGCAGCAGTGTCGTCAGCCGAGCTTTCTTGACCACCTCGGCCGCGGCAGCGATCCACTGCCCGTCGGTCGAGCTAGCAGGTCCGTAGGTGAGGCTGGAGCCGGCCAGACCGTCGCCATGGGCCACTTCGATGGCGGCTACCCCTGCGGCGTCGAGGGCGCCAGCGATCTGGCGCAGGCGGTCGACCGGCAGCCGATGGCGGACGGCGTGCATACCGTCGCGCAGGGTGACGTCCTGGACGTACAGCTGTGTCATGATACTCGTTCTTGTGTTGGCGCGGTGATGTTTTCGCCGACCCGCAGTGCGGCCGAGGTCATGATGTCGAGGTTTCCGGCGTAGGCCGGCAGGTAATGCGCAGCACCCTCGACTTCCAGGTACACCGACACCTGCCAGCGCACGGGGCCGTCTTCGGTATCGACCAAATCATTGGCGGGGTCGTCGGATTCGAGCTTGCGGAATTGCACTTTTTGCTTGAGTCGGTAACCGGGAACGTAGGCGGCGACGTGGTCGACCATCGCAACCACGCTGGCTTCGACTGCGTCGAGGTCGGCCTCGCCGATCAGGCAGTGCACGGTGTCGCGCATGATCAGCGGGGGATCGGCGGGGTTAAGCACGATGATGGCCTTCGCCCTTTTCGCGCCGCCGACGACCTCCAATGCCCTGGAAGTGGTTTCGGTCAACTCATCGATGTTGGCCCGGGTGCCCGGCCCAGCTGACTTCGATGCGATTGAGGCGACGATCTCGGCGTATAGCACCGGCGTGGTGGCGGCGACGGCCGCGACAACGGGGATCGTGGCCTGTCCACCGCAAGTCACCATGTTGACGTTCGGGCTGTCGAGATGTTCGTGCAGGTTCACGGCCGGAACCACGAACGGGCCAATGGCCGCCGGTGTGAGGTCGACCAGCCTCTTGCCTTGGGGTGCGAGGAGTTTCGCGTTTGCGATATGAGCCCCCGCGGAGGTCGCGTCGAAAATCACGGCGATGTCGTTGAACTCGGGCATTTCGATCAGTCCACGCACGCCGCCGGCGGTCGTCGGCACACCGAGTCGCTGTGCCCGGCGTAACCCGTCGGAGTCCGGATCGATCCCGACCATCGCGCCCATCTCAAGTTTTTGCGACAGCCGCAGCACTTTGAACATCAGGTCCGTGCCGATATTGCCCGAGCCGACGACGGCGACCTTGGTTCGGGTCATCGGGTCACCTCGGCGAACGACACCTCGACCGAACCGACACCGTCGATCTCGGCGACATACGTGCTGCCCGGACTCACCGGCACCATCGGGCCCAGCGCACCGGAAAGCACGATGTGGCCGGCGCGCAGGGGAGAGCCGTTGTCCTGGGCGGTACGGGCCAGCCACCGCAGGGCGTTGAGTGGACTGCCCAGGCAGTCCCAACCCCTACCTGTGGATACTGGCGTGCCGTCCTCGGTGAGCCGCATTGTGCGCGACGCGAAGTCGAGGTCAGCGGCGGCCGCGGTTTCCGAACCCAACACGAACAGGGCAGACGAGCCATTGTCGGCGATGGTGTCGACGATGCTGATCGACCAGTCGCACACCCTGGAGTCGACGATCTCGATGGCCGGCACCGCGACGCCGGCCGCGGCTCTGATCCGTGATTCTGACAGGTCACCGTCGAGGTCATCGGCGAGGATGAAGGCTATCTCGGCTTCGACCTTGGGCTGCAGCAGCTTTCCGGTCGCGACGGTGGCACCGGTGGCCACCTGCATGTCGGCGAACAGCACCCCGGAATCGGGTTGGTCGACACCGAGTTGTCGCTGCACCGCCGGGGCAGTCAGACCGATCTTGTGCCCGACGATCCGGCGGCCGCGCGTCAGCGAGTCCTCGGTGAGCAGTCTCTGCACCGCGTAGGCCGCCGCGATGTCGCGGTCGCCCAGGATGTCACGCACCGGGTCGCATTGCCGTGGCGTAGCTGCGGCTGCGATCAACCGGTCCGCCGCCTCGCGCAGCGGCAGTGTCGAGGTGGTCATGGATTCCTTCGGGTTGTGGTGAAGGGCATCAGCCCATGCTGCTGCCGCCGTTGACGTAAATCGTTTGCCCAGTGATGAATCGGCTGTCCTCGGCAGCAAGGAAGGCGACAACGGCCGCGACCTCCGCCGGATCGCCCGGGCGTCCGAGCGGCACGATCGCGGTTCCTTCCGCGATGACTTGTGCGAATCGTGGCGGTGCTTGGCCGGATTCGGCCAACTCCACCAGCTCTGGGGTCCGGACATAGCACGGTGCCACGGTGTTGGCCGTGATGCCGGCAGTCGCGAACTCGCGGGCCAGGCCGCTGACCATTGCATGCACACCGCCTTTCGCGGCGTTGTACATCGCGTGGTCCATCAATCCGGTGCGCACCGAATCGGCGCCGATGTTGATGATGCGGCCGTGGCCGCGAGACACCATGTGCGGCAGCGTCGCTCGCACGCAGTAGATCGTCGTCCACAGGTTGTTGTCGACGGTGGCCCGCAGCGACTCTTCGGTGTGCTCCAGCGTCGGCCGGATCACCCCACCGCCCGCATTGTTGACCAGTACGTCCACATGGCCGAGAGTTTCGACCGCCGCCGCGGTCAAGTCGTCGGCCGTGCCAGGCTCATGCAGTTCGCCGACGAATCCGCCGGCGACGTCAACCTGATCGAGCACCTTCTTGAGGTCCTCTTTCGACCGCGTTGCAACGAAGACGCGGGCACCGTCGGCGGTCAGCCGCCGCGTGATACCTAACCCGATGCCAGACGCGGCTCCGGTGACGATGGCGGCCCGGCCCGTCAGCGCGGTGCTCATAATATGATCGCCACGTCGGAGACGGCGCGCAGATCCGTCATGTCGAGCTCGGCCCGCTTCAAGGCGATCCGGAACCCCTTGTCGGACAGTCGAAGTCGGTAGCGGTAACGCCCGACGTAGCAGCTCGTCTTGCTGCCGCGGAACCGCCACACCGTGAAGGACGCCGACACGCCGATCTGACCGTCTTCGTCCGGGTCGGCCACCCGGACATTGAAGATCTGGTGGTTGGTGCGGGAGTGCGGGTATTCGCGATGGGCGCGGCGGCTGTTGAGCCGCGCCACCCGTGCCCGCAGACGCGCGTAGTTATCGTCGATGAGCATCAGGTCGGTGTGGGGATCGCCGTCGGGGGTGTCGTTGCAGGGCACCTCGTACTTGACGTCCTCATCGAATAGCAGTAGCCAGTCGTCCAGCGACCACGCGTCAAGCAGGGCGGCCTCGGCGTACAGGAAGTCCTCCACCTGCTGACGGCCAACCGTCACCGCGGTGGCCGTCATCGGGCACCCGCCAAATCCGCTGCGGCGCCCATCTGCTGTTGCCAGCGCCGCCAAAATTCGCGCATCTGCTCCTCGTCGTTGGCCATCGGTCCGCGTCCCATTCCCCGGGAGATGTCGCTCCATTCGACGCCGCCGCCGGCGTAGCTCTGCTGGCAGGACTCCAGTGCCTCGACGTCGTCGGGGGTGGCGAAGCCGCCCGGGCCCAGGAACGTCAGGAAGCTGTCGAGCCGACGCTGCCGCAGGCTGGGCAGTTCGTCGCAGGGCGCGAGCTGCCAAGCCGTGACATCCACCCGATCAGGCACAGACGGGAACAGCGTGCGCACCGTGACCGCCATGATGTCGTTGATGATCAGGTTGGGGTAGATCAACAGGTTGCGGTTCACCTCGGACATCATGTGGGCCCGCTCCTCCCCGTATCGGCTCACCAGATCGGCACGCAGCCGGTCGATTTCGTCACGGGCGTCCTCCCCGAACAGCGGCTCCCACTTGGCGACCGGACGCCCCCACGGCGCGGAATACTCGATCACCGCGTGCCCGTTACCCAGCGCGACCGCCCGGCCCTTGACGCCGCCCTGCAGATCGGTGCCGATCGACACCAGGTACTTGAAGTAGGTGTCGTGGGTGGACTGGGCGTGGTAGCCATCAATGCTGTTTTCCACCAACAGCTTCCAGTTCGCGGTGAAGCTGTACTCGTGGGTGCCTCTGGCCAGCTCGACATTGCCGCCGCACCCGTCGATCACCAGGTCGATGTACTCCTTGGCGCCGGCGAGATAGGTTGGCAAATCGACGATGTCGGGATCGAAGCTGGCGAATACGAAGCCGCGGTAGGACTCGACACGTGCCACCCGCTTCAAGCCCAGCTCGTCGAACTTCACCCCGCCCGCGTAGGCGTCGCGGTCCGGCACGCCCTTGAGTCGCCCCTCGGTGTCGAAGGACCAGGCGTGGTAGAAGCAGGCGAACACCTTGGCGGTGCCCGAATCCTGGCGGCACACCAGCGCGCCGCGATGGGTGCACGAGTTGTGGAACACGTTGATGTTCCCGCTGTTGACGCCGCGGACCATCAAGATCGGCCGGCCTGCCAGTGGCCGGCGCACGAAGTCGCCCGGGTTCGGAATTTCCGACTCGTGCCCGACGTAGAGCCATGACTTGGCGAAGATCCGCTCGATCTCGGCCCGATGCACCTCAGGCGAGGTCATCGACGAGCGGTGCACCCGGAAAGTGTGGTTGGCCTGGTCGTCGACCACCATCGGTTGGATCGCAACGTCAGGCACCGAGGTTTCGACATTGGAACTCATGATCGCCCCAGGTAGTCGTAGACCAGCGCGGAGAATTCGTCAGCCCGCTCGATCTGGGTCCAGTGTCCGCAGCGGCTGAACACATGCAGGTCGGCGTTGGGCAGCAGGCCCAGCATCGTGAGCGACACCGACAACGGCACCACCTTGTCCTCGCGGCCGTGAACGAGCAACGTGGGCGTGGCGATCGTGCGCACCTCGTCTTCGGTGACGCCGAGTTCGGATCCCTTGTGCCGCGGATCGAAGAACATCGCGCGGTAGGTCTCGAAGGCGCCGTCAGCGATGCTGGCTTCGTATCGGATCGCCACCAGCTCATCGGTGATCAGGTTCGGGTCGACGGCGAAGTAGTTGCGCAGCATGTCGCGCATCGCCTCGTGTGACGGCTCGTACGCGCGCAGCGCAGCGAGTCCTTCGGTCAACGTCATTCCCACGCCAGGTGCGCCCATCAGCACCATCCGGGAGATCCGCTCGGGGTGGTCGGTGGCCATCTGCACCGCGATGCGCCCACCCAGGGAGTTGCCGACGATTGCCGCCTTCTCGATGCCGTGCGCGTCGAGAAACGCCCAGGTGTGGTCGGTCCAGGACCGCAGCGAATAAACGATGTCGGTGGGACGCTCGGTGGCCCCGAAGCCGACGATGTCGGGGGCCAGCACGCGGAACTTCTCGGCCAGAACCGGAATGTTGTACTGCCAATTGGCCGTTGCCGACACACCCGGCCCCGAGCCGTGCAGCATGAGCACGGGTGGACCAGAGCCGGCCTCGAGATAGCTGGTTTCGATACCTCCGGCATTGATCGTTTGTGCCGATACTATCGACGTCGTCATCGTTGAGGTCCTTCCTGGAACACGGCAAAACACTTGTTGGAGTTGAAAACATCCGTGGTGACGAGCTCCGACCACGCGAGCTCGAGGCCGAGTTCATCGGCGGCGCCGGTCAGGCAGAACCAATTCAGCATTTCGTGCTGTCCCGCGTCGACGATTTCGGCGGTGGTGGTCTCGTTCCACTTGGCCCAGTCACGCGCGGCGAACAGGTCGTAGAGCCGCAGATCTGCCTCGGTGTCCGGGGTGATGTGCCAGGTCTTGTCGGCGAGGAAGGCGTGCGACCAACTCGACGAGGCGACCAGCGCGATCCGAAGGTCGGTGTCGGCGAACGACTGTGCCACGGCCCGGCCCAGTGCGAAGCACCGCGCGGGGGAGGGGCCGACCGGATCCAGTCTCTCCTTGGCGATGTCGGCGAACCGCGCCAGCCCGCCGTGCCGCGCGATCGCATGCTGGCCGTAGCAGTTCACGGTGATCGGAATCATCCGGTAGGGGAACTCGCGCCCGGCGTGCGGATAGTCCAGGAACAGCTGGGTGTTTGCGATGGCATGCGGGAAAGGCGAATTGGTCCGTTTCTGATACGAGTACGCCACGTCGAAGCCGCGTTCGAGCAACTGGTCGGCGAGCCGCCTGGCGCCATCGTCGTCGCCGTGCAACGTCATCGTCGTGTCGTCGGGCAGACCCCACGCGTTGGGGCTGCCCCGCCTGGTCATCACCTCGAACTGGTCTACCTCGACGTCGCCGTACGCCAGCACGCAGAACGGCGGAACGACCTCTTCGCGGAAGTTCTCGTACTGGTCGTCGCCCCACACCACCAGCACGTCGGGTTGGAACTCGTCCAGGGCCTCGCGGCAGCGGGCAAGGTTCTCCACCAACAGCTTTCGGTGATGAGCGGCCGCAGCTACACCGCGGTCTGCGCCCCACTCGGCGCGCATCGACTCCGGCCAGTTGGCCGGGTCCTTCGCCTCGGCTGGAATGTCGGGATCGGCCAGCGTCCAGCGCAACAGGGACGCCATGTGCTCGTCCGTGCCGGCCAGCAGCGGATAGTGGGTCAGGCCGAGACCCAGGAAATGCGCCATGATTCCTCCAAGTTGGTGCGACGGATCCGTTGCCGCAGGTCGGCGGGTAGGTTGGCGACGATGTCGTCGAGCGGCTCCGGCATTGCCGGGAAGGGATAGTCGGATCCGAAAACGACGTGGTCGCGGCCGAAGACGTCGATTGCTGCCGCTAGCGTATGGCGGCCGTATGTCAATGAGTCACACCATATTTGGCCAGCAAGACGGCTCGGTAAGTCGGGGGAGTCGGCGCTCGCTCCGGCGATCAATTTCCCCTTGTCCAGGCGGCCGATCAGCGCGGGCAGAGCCCCGCCGCCGTGCGCGAGACAGATGCGCACCCCCGGGCGACGTGAGAGTGCGCCGCCGACGATCAGCGCCGCAGCGGCCAGCGCGGTCTCGGTCGGCATGCCGGCACCGAAGCCGAGTCCCAGCTCGGTCACCCGGGGCGGCAGGTCCTGGTCACTGGGATGCACGAACACGAGGGCGCCGAGTTCGGCGGCGATGGCAAAGAACCTGTCGAAGCACTCGTCGCCGAGTTCGCGCCCGGCGACCCGGGTGCCGATTTCGACACCGAGGAATCCCGGCTGGCGCATGCAGCGCCGCATCTCGTCGACCGCGAGGTCGGGGTCCTGCAGGGCGACCGCGCCCAGCGCGGCGAAGCGGGTCGGGTGCTGACGCAGGATCCGGGCGAAGAACTCGTTCTGAGCCGCCGCGAGCTCGGCCCCGCCGGCCGCCGAAGCCTGGTAACAGAATGTCACTGGAATCGGTGAAAGAACCTGTACGGCAACGGCTTCACGATCCATGTCGGCGAGCCGGGCCTCGGCTGACCAACAGCGGTGATCGATCCGGCGGTAGGGAACCCCACCGAACGTCAGGAGTGCGTCGGTCTCGCTGGTGCGCTCGATGCCCGGCCAGCGGTCGAGTGGATAGTGCTGCGACAGATCCGGCAGCTGCTCGTCGATGGCGTGGGTGTGGACGTCGACGATCCCTGCGGGGGTGCCTGGATGAGTGTTGATGGTTCATCTCCGAGCAAGTAAGCCGAGGCGGCCGGGTGGTGTCTCACACGATACCTATTATGGATGCATAATTCAATATGTGCATACATAATAGTCAGAGTCTCGTTGGCCTGGTGGTGGAAGTGGCCGACATGCGCCGATTGACCTACGTACCGATCCCTTTGGCGGTCTCGTCGCGAAGGAAGGTCGACACCGACGGCTATCTGTGGCAGACGGTTCCTTCGGTGACCGGTTGGAAAAGGGACCTCGGAGCCGGGATTAGTGTGCGTGGTTAATCATTCGCCGTTACGGAGCGAAGGGGGCTGAGCGTGTCACTCCTGGTATTCGGCGCCAAGCCGGGCCGGATTGCGGCGCGGCCCGCTTCTTTGGCCAGCATCACCCCGACAATGCGTCGAGCGCGCAGGGCGGCCGCGTCCGCCTGGAACTCGACCCCGCCTCGCCATCCGTCGTATCCCGAGTGGTCGGACGCCATCTCCAAAACCGCAGTGTCGCGTTCGGCGACTCCGGACAGGAACGTCCGCAGGCGACTCGTCACCGCATCGTCATCCAGTCGGTAGTTACGTGACGACTGCATAAAGACGTGACTCGACGTTTCAGTCTCGGGTGTGATGCCGTGTAATCGAGTGGTGGTGTACACGTGGCCATCTGGTGTTTCGATAGCCCAATATTGATGGTGCACAGCCGGCGAGGCGAACGTCCCGCCTTCTCGGTGCTGGTACATGTGTGCCCGGTCCAGTCCGGTGGCATCCGCATGCCAATCGGTGAGGTGTCCGTCCGGCAACAACCGTGTGTAGGACACAGCGGTTTCGGTGACTTCGACGTCGTTGAATGCCGGCATGCTCTCGATTTCCGCCGGTATGTCGCGCCGATGGAGGATGGGCGCATAGCTGAAGTCCAGGTAATGTTCGTGCACCATCATGTAATTGGCGCGTACCTGCCAGGCGCTGGCAAACGTTGTCCACGCCGTGTCAGTGATCCACGGAGTAGGCGGCGGTTCGATGCCGGCGGCAGCGGTCGGCTCTCCCAGCCAGATCCAGATGAAAGGTGGTCGCTCAAGCACGGGGAACACACGCACCTTCATCCCGGTCGGGACGTGGGGCTGAGACGGTATGTGAACGCACTTGCCGGTGGCGTCGTAGGTACACCCGTGGTATCCGCAGACCAACCGGTCTCCGTCGATGCTGCTGTGCGACAGCGGAAATGCCCGGTGCGCGCAGCGGTTTTCGAATGCGGTGACGCGGCCACTGGCGCCGCGCCACAACACGACATCCTTGCCCAGTAGGCGGCGGCCCAGCGGCGATTCAGCGATCTCGTCGCAGGTGCCCGCGACGTACCAGCACTTCTTCGGGTAGTTGGTTTTCACAGGTCCAGCACCAGCCTTTCGGTGCAAGAGCGCGACACGCAGATCAACATCACTTCGCCGGCGGCTTTCTCGGCATCGGTGAGCACCGAATCGCGCTGGTCCGGGATTCCCTCCAGCACCCTGGCCTCGCAGGTGCCGCAGACCCCTTCATAGCAGCTACCGAGAATTGGAATGCCCTCTTCCTCAAGGACTTCCAGTATCGACTGGTCCGATGTTATCTCAAAGGACCGGCCGGAGCGCTGGCACACGACCTCGAACTGCTCGAGGGCCGCGGCCGCCTGCTCGGCGGTGGGTGCCTTGGCGGCGAACCGTTCGATATGGAGGATCCCCGCCGGCCAGTGTGCGCTGTGTTGCTCCACGGCCGACAGGAGTACTTCGGGTCCGCAGCAGTACACCAAGGTGTTGTCTTCGGGATTCTTGAAAAGCGATTCCAGGTCGAGCAGACCCCGTTCGTCCTGAGGCCACACGGTAACGCGCTCGGGGTAGCGCGTGGCGAGTTCCTCCGCAAAAGCCATGGACGCGCTGGTCCGGCCGCCATACAGCAGTGTCCAGTCACCACCTGCCCGCTGCACGGCCTCGAGCATCGCGAAGATCGGAGTGATGCCGATACCCCCGGCGATGAATCGATAGTGCGGCGCGTCGACAAGCGGAAAGTGGTTGCGGGGGCCGCGTACTCGGACGGTCGCTCCCTCGTTGAGGTTCTCGTGAACGTATCGTGAGCCGCCGCGACTGTTGGGATCGAGCAAGACCCCAACGCGCCATATGCTCGAATCCTGAGGATCACCACACAACGAATATTGGCGGGTCAAGCCATCTTCCAGAATCAAGTCGATATGCGCTCCCGGTTCCCAGCGCGGCAGGTTTTCATTCTCCGGATGGGCAAGGTCAAGCAATATCACGCCGTCCGCGGGGGTGACGCGGCGCCGGACAACCAGATCCGTTGTGAATTCATGAACGTTGGCGCTGGGCGTGGTAACGGCGGGCGCAGACATCGGTTACTCGCTCCAATTGTCTGTGCTAACCGGCGGCCGGTGCCGGCGGCGGCAGGTAGATGGTCTTGTACACCTGGAAGGGGGACAGCCCTTCTGGGCCGAGTTCGCGGCCCATGCCGCTTTGCTTGATGCCGCCGAACGGGGCGACGGGATCGTTGACGTAGTGGTTGATCCCGACTGTCCCGGAGCGAACGCGGCGGGCGACGTTGGCCGCGCGTTCGGGATCCGATGACCACACGCTCCCGCCCAGGCCATAGATGCTGTCGTTCGCGATCGCCACGGCTTCCTGTTCGTCGGAGTACGGGATCAGTGACAGCACCGGGCCGAAGATCTCTTCACGCGACACCGTCGCATTGTTGTCCAAATCGGCGAAGATCGTGGGTTGGAGGAACCAGCCTCGGTCGAACCCGGCTGGCCGCGAACCGCCCGTGGTCATTCGGGCACCTTCACTCTTGCCCTTGGCAATGTAGCCTTCGACGCGCTCACGCTGCCGCTTGGAGACCAGCGGACCGACCTTGGTCTCCGGATCGAGCGGATCGCCGATCTTCAGCGAGCGCGCTAAATCGGTTATCGCATTGACGATTTCGTTGTATCGGCTGCGAGGAGCCAGTATCCGGGTGTTGAGCCAACAGATTTGACCATTGTTGAGCAAAGTGACCCCGAAGAATTGCTCCATGGAGCCGGCCAGATCGGCGTCGTCGAGGACGATTGCCGCGGACTTGCCGCCGAGTTCGAGGGTCACCGGCCGCAGCAGCCGTCCACAAGCCTCGGCGATCCAGCGGCCCGCGACGCTGGAGCCGGTGAACGAGACCTTGTCCACCCCCGGGTGTTCGACCAGGTACGCGCCCACTTCACGGCCACCGGGAACGACGTTGATGACCCCCTCGGGCAGGCCCGCCGCGGCCGCGGCTTCGGCCATCAGGAATGCGTCGAGCACGGTTTCTTCGGCGGGTTTGAGGACCATAGAGCAGCCGGCCGCCAACGCAGGCGCGATCTTCAGGAACGAAATCCCTTGCGGGACATTCCACGGCACGATCGCACCGACGACGCCGATGGGTTGCTTGGAGACCAGCGATGTGCCGCCGAGCATGCCGGGACGGGATTCCTCGACTGGTGCACTGGTCATCAGGTCGCTGTAGTAGCGCAGCAGCAACGGCGGAAAGCCTGCCTCGAACTGCTGGGCGAGCCAGATCGGCATCCCGTTCTGCATCGACACGCGTCGCGCCGTCTCGGCGCCGCGGGCTTCCAGTTCCACCGCGAAGCGTTCCAGGACGTCGGCGCGCTCCTTGGGATCCCAGGTTGCCCAGCCGTCGGGCGCGTCGAAGGCAGCCCGCGCCGCCGCGACGGCGGCGTCGATATCGGCCTCGCTGCCCCTGGGCACTGAACCGATCCGGTCCTCGGTGGTCGCGGAATGGACCTCGATGGTGTCGTGGCCGGCGGGCCCGGTCCACGTACCGCCGATGTAGAGCTGGGGGTAATCGATTGTGCTCATTGATGTTCCAGCCGTTCAGGAGATGGTGACTTTGGCGGGCAGGTGCTTGAGGCCACCGACGAAATTGGTTTGCGTCACGCTGCCCGATCCGGTCACCTCGATCGACTCCAGGCGGGGGAGCAGTTCCTCGAACATGACCTTGAGTTCCTGTTTGGCCAGATGCTGGCCGACACAGGTGTGCGCACCGAAGCCGAACGCGAGGTGCGGGTTGGGCTTGCGGTCGATGTCGAACTCGTCCGGGTGGTCGAAGACTTCCTCGTCGCGGCAGCCCGACTGGAACAGTGGCATCACCCTGTCCCCGGCTTTGATGGTCTGCCCGCGCAACGTGTAATCCGATAGCGCGCGGCGCATGAAGTGCTTGACCGGTGCCACGTACCGCAAGCCCTCCTGGATGAGGTCGGGCACTAAGCTCGGGTCGGCTTTGACCCGCGCAAGGATCTCGGGGTGGCGGGCCAACTGCTGCAGCGTGCCGGCCAGGGTTGCCGAGGTGGTGTCGTGACCCGCGGTGAAGATGGCCGTGTACCAGCCGTAGACCCAGGTCTTGGGCATGTACTCACCGTCGGATGTCTTGGCGCAGGCGACCACGGAGGCCAGGTCGTCGCGGGGCTGGGCGCGCCGGTCTTCGGCCAATGCATCGAAGTAGGCGAAGAAGTCTTGGATGGTGTTCGAGAACTGTTGGGCCATTGCTTCCGGGGTCAGCGCTGCCACGTCCTCACGCTGATGCTCCGGATCGGCGGTGCCGAAGAACTCCTGGGTGAGCGCCATCATCCGCGGCTCATCTTCGGGCGGAACCCCTAGCAGCGTCATGATCACGTGGAGCGGGAAGCCGAGTGCCCAGTCGTCGACGAGGTCGATCTCGCCACGATCCGAAACCTGCTTGAGACGCTCGATGGACTCGTTGGCGAGCTCACGGATCTGGTCTTCCAACTTCCTGACCGAGGGGGGCTTGAAATAGCCGAAAGCCATGTTCTTCATGGAGGTGTGCTCGGGCGGGTCTACGTACGGCAGGGCATCGAGGATACGCAGACTGCCGCCGAGGAGTTGCTTGGTGAACTCGTCGCCGGCGGTGTTCTGCAGGATCGGGTTGTGTGAACCGGCGTTCTCGGCGCCGCCGCCGGCGGCAAACACTTCCGACAGGCTCTCGACCTCTTGGATGTCGGCGTGCTTGCTGACCAACCAGATGGGGTCGTAGCCCTCGACGACCGCCTTCGCCACCGGCATGTTGTCGCGTAGCCACTTGTACGCCTCGTGTAGCGCGGTGAGATCGGAGTGGCCCTCGGGAAGTACGAGCCGACGTGCGACCTCGTCGGGAAGAACGGCTTCTTCGGTGGGTTGGATGGTCGTCATCGCGGATGTCCTCTTCCTACTACCTTTGAGTGGCCAATATGGCTGCACGGGGTGCCGGTGATTCAAGTCTCATCGCGAGGGGCTCCTTTGTGCGTCACCATGACGGGGGGTCATCGGTCCCACTTTGGGGGTAATCGGGCCCGTCGGTCGGCATGGACCTGCGGGTCAATCCGCGGGGCAGCCCTCGTTTATCCAATGCTCGATTGCGCTGATTTCCTCCGGCGGCACCGGATCGAGGTAGGCCGGCATCTGTGGGGTCACCGCGCCTGCGGGAGGGTCGTCCAGGTCGGAGCCAAATGGCGCTGCCCCCTTCAACGACAAAACCAGGTTTGAGTTCGCGCCGTCGCCGAGGGTCACGAGTTTGCGCCCGCCGACCTTCATTTCGACGAATCGGTCTCGGGTGACGTCTCGCCAGAAAGGGCCGTGCGAGGCTACGTCGGCGTCCGGTCCGCCAACCGATTTGTCGAGAATTGCTACTACGTCATCGAATTTCATGATGGTTCCAACCTTCTCTGGTTTAGCAAGGTGCTTTCTAGGTCAGCTGTCGCGCGCCAGCGCGATCACCTCGTCGAACCCTTCACGGAGGCAGGTCGCGAACGCGACGGGGTCGACGATGGCCTCAGGGTCGAAGTTGACGGCGATGCAACAGGTTCCCTCGTACGTCAGCATCGCCACCATGGCAGGGATGCCGGGTCGGGGACCCATTGGATAAACCCGGGTCACCCGTGCCCCCGCCAGATACAGCGGACGACCGATCGCCCCGAGGTTGGAGGCTTGCAGGTCGGACAGTCCGGTCATCTCACCGGCGATGCGGGTGAGCACGATCCCCGGCAGGCGGCTCAGCACCGGCGCGAGCAGGTCGAGGAAGCCGAGCGCGGGCTCCATGCGCGCGTCGGCGACGAATTCGTGGATGGCGGCGACGCGTATGTTCGGATCCGGTTCGCCGACCGGCGCCACGAACCGTGCACCGGCGAACTTGTTGGCGCCCATCGGGTCGGCGTCCGTGCGGAGGCTGACCGGAATTGCGACCGGTATGGAATCGACAGTGAGAGAAAGTTTTTCGTGGTAGCGACGCACTCCGCCGAGCAGAGCGGCCAGGAATGCGTCGTTGACCGAACCTCCGGCGGCCCGCCCCGCTGCTTTCAGGTCATCGAACGCGACGTCGAAGGTGTCCAGCCGATAACCCGATCCGCTGCCCGTGAGCGCGGGGGAGTGGGGTGCATCCGGCGGAATCAGCACCCGGCGCAGCGAAAGGGCGAATTTTACGGCGTCGCTTGTGGTTCCGATCGGGTCGCCGGCCAACCGCCCCGCGACGTGGAATGCTTCCCGTAGCGCACTGCTCGGCACGCTGACGACCTTGCCGGCCAACCGGTTTATCAGGAGCCCTTCCGGTGACTCCTTCCGTCGGGGCTTGGGTATCGGCCTGTCGTCGGCGGGTCCAGGTTCCCGACCGTGCCCGTGGGCGAGGTCCAGCAACTGCAACAGGCCGATCCCGTCGCTCAGGCTGTGATGCGGTTTGAAAAGATAGGCGGCCTGACCACCGCTGAGTCCGAGGACCAGCAGGGCTTCCCAGGGGGGGCGCTCGGGGTCCAGCGGACGAGCCGCGAATTGGGCAGCCACGGCGTGCAGTTCGGCCATCGACCCGTCATTGGGCAGCCGCACCCGTTGCAGGTGATACTCCAGGTCGAAATGTGGGTCGGGTGACCACGCCGGCGCAACGAGTGGTAGCGCCGGCTCGACGATACGTTCCCGCAGCCGCGGCACCCGCTGGGTGAAACGATCGTGGGCGGCCACCAGACGATTCCAGTCCGGTTCAGTGTCGAGCAACTCGATCATGACACCGGTGGAGCGGGTGCGGTGGTCACCATCGGTGCGCCACATCAACGCTTCCCACGCGCTGAGGTCTTGGCCGCCGCCCCATGAGGCAAGCTCGTCAGCGTCATTGCCAGGCATTGCTATCACCTCTCTGTGCCGAAACTACCGCGCTCTCGCGGGCACGGGTTACTTCAAATATGAGTTCGGCGACACGGGCCGGGTCGTCGGACATCGGGACGTGCCCGACGCCCTGAAGGCGGATCAATTCCGCTCCGGGTAAACGTTCGAGCATCGGTGCGCCAAAATGCTTGAAGGGCAGTACGAGATCGCGTTCCCCCCAGACCAGCCGGACGGGGTAGTCCCGGTCGGCGGGCAAGGGTTCGACCGGACTGCGGTGCAGTACCCGCAGTAGCGGTTCGACGACCGGCGACTGATCGCTGGCCTCGATGTAGGTCACCAACGATTCTTGTGGCAGGTAGCCGGGATGGGCCACCTGGCCCGCCAGCAGCGCCCAGCGCAGCAGTCGGCGCGAGGCGATGGTCTCGGCGCGGTGCGAGTTGCGGGCGAGCGCGCCAAGGGAGAACCTGACGCCGTGCGCGGTCACCCTGATGCGCCGCGGCGAGCGCCAGGCCCCCGCCGGGCTGAGCAGGACAAGTGATTGCGCCCGTCCCCGCCGAGCAAGTTCGATGCCGATCCACCCGCCGAGCGAATTTCCGGCGATATGTACCTTTTTCAGGCCCAGGCGGTCGAGCTCCTCTTCGATTCCGTCAACCAGGGCCTGCACCGATGGCGCCACTTCGGAATCCAATGGTGGCCCGCCGGCGTGCCCGTGCAGGGTCGGCACGATCACGTCGTGATGCGGTTCCAGATAGGGCAGGACCGGGGACCAAGCCCGCCAGATGGCCCCGATGCCATGCAATAACAACAGAGGTGTTCCCGTCCCGGCGCGGTGACCGGGGGTCAACTCCAGACCGGAGACCAAGGTGCGCTGTCTGCCGGCATCACGCCGAACCAGCGTGGCTGTCGCGGCCGCGGCGCTGCCGGCCAGGACCGCCACGGCAACGGTGGTCGCCCTTCGGCGCGGATTGTTCTCCATGTCATCCGATTTCGGGTCAGGGGGTCAGGACGACCTTGAGGACCTCGCCACGGTGCAGGGCGTCGACCGCCTCGTTGATCTGGGCGAAGGGCATCGTGGTGATCAGCTTGTCGAACGGGAACTTGCCCTGACGATGCAGATCGAGCAGGTAGGGGATGAACGTCTGGGGATCGGAGTCGCCTTCGACGATGCCTCGAATGGTCAAGCCCAGCAGGGGCGGCTGGAACAACCCGACCGAAAAGACAGCCTGCGGATCGGCCGGCACGCCGATCAACCCGAGCATGCCCCGCATCCCCAGGGAGGTCAGCAGCTGTTCCACGACGGGCCTCACCGCGGTGCTGTCGATGGCGTAATCGGCGCCGGCCGGCGCGATCTCGCGGATCTGTTCTGCCAGGGGACCCGCCTGCGGGTCAACGACATGGGTAGCACCGAACTCGGCGGCCAGCGCCCGCCTGCTCTCGTGTAGGTCGACCGCGATGATCGCCGCGGCATCGCGCACCACAGCAGCCATTACCGCGGACAACCCCACCGCTCCCGCGCCGGCGACGACCACCGTCGATCCGGGCTGGACGTCCAGTGAGTTGAACACGGCGCCAGCCCCGGTCTGGACGCCGCAGCCCAGCGGTCCCACCAGCTCGACCGGTACGTCCGCCGGTAACTTGACCACGTTGCGTTCGTGGGCCAACGCGTGGGTGGCCAAGGTCGACTGGCCGAAGAAGTTCGCCCCCAATTTGGTTCCGGCGGAGGCCAGCCCGGAGGACCCGTCGGCGCGCACGCCGCTGAAGTTGTATTCGAGGAAGTTGTGGCAGTACGCCGGTTCCCCCTTCGCGCAACGCGGGCATCCGCCGCAGCTGTGGAAACTGATCGCGACGTGATCACCGACGGTGACCGACGTGACGTCAGCACCGACCGACACCACGGTCCCGCTGCCCTCGTGGCCCAGGACGCCGGGCAGCGGGAAGGGAAGGTGGCCGAGCTGGACTGCGATATCGGTGTGGCAGATGCCGACTCCGGCGATCTGCACCACGACTTCGTCGGGCGCCGGCTCTTGAAGGTCGACGTCGGCGAGGGTGAACGGCGCGCCTACCTCCTGCACCACCGCGGCTGAGATTTGCATCCGTTGCCCCTTTTCTATTGGCGTTTGGCCCGATGCGAGAACGCCGTACGGAATTTCCGTTCGCTCGTCGGCGGTTCCCGCGCTGCTGGGCGGACCCGACAATCGAGCGCGGATCGACCGCGCCGAACCCGGTGTTGCGAGTGTGGCCGAACGGCCCGTACCGCCGCGTCACCACATTGGGCAGTTCTCTACCCCGCAGAAGAGGTATTTGGCCTTCACACTCTTGGCCTGACCGGATCGACTCTTCATAGTGGGGTTGTCGCAGCGTTGGGACAGCCGCAAGCCACCGGCCCCGCACCCCGCGGGTGTGCCCGCCCTTCCCCACCACCCCGGCAGGAATGCGTGGTGTGGGGGCCGGGCTTGCGGTTACCGAGACGCTTGCGGTTACCGAGACATGAGCCACGAAAAAACGAAGCGAGAATCAGATGACCGGTACGCCGCCGCCGGTGATCCCGGTCGATGAGCTCATCGAGCGCATCAAGATGGGGCCTGGCGGGCCGAAAGTCGCCGCCTTCTTCGACTTCGACGGAACCCTGATCCAGGGCTACTCAGCCGGTGCGCTGCTCGCGCACCGTGCTCGCAACTTCGAACTGGGACCCGACGAGTTTGTCCGTACGATGCTCGCCGCACTCGGCGGCCCGCTCGACGAAGCCGCGTTCAAAGACCTACTGTCGCAAGGAATCCGGAGCTGGGTGGGCCGCACCGATGACGAGCTGATGGAGCTCGGGGATCAATTGTTCGCTCAGGAAATCGCCGGTGCGCTCTTCCACGGGGCGTGGCGATTGGTGCGGGCTCACCAAAACCGTGGCCACACCGTCGTAATCGCGACTTCGGCGACCCGGATGCAGGTACAGCCCATCGCCCGCGAACTGGGTATCGACGACGTCTTGTGCACAGAACTCGAGACCGAGCATGGTGTGCTCACCGGCGGCATCGCAGGACGCCCGCCGTGGGGAGAAGGCAAGCTGGCGGCGGTCGAAGAATTCGCCAGACGCAAGCGAATTCCGCTGAAAGACAGCCATGCTTACGCCAACGGCGACGAGGATGTGCCCTTCCTGGGTGCGGTCGGGTTCGCGCATCCGGTCAACCCGGGGTCGGTGCTGGCCCGGCACGCCGGCGAGCGCGGATGGCAGATCGTGCGGTTCCGGAGCAGGCGGAGCCAATTCCATCCGATGGCGGTGGCCAGGACGTCGGCGCTATTCGGCGGCTTCGCCGCGGCGGTGGGCGTGGGCGCAACCGCCGGGGTGTTGACCCGCGACCGACGGGGCGGCATGGACCTGACCACGTCCCTGTTCGGACGCGCCGCGGCGCAATTCGCGAACATCCATTTCGACATCATCGGCGAAGAGCACACGACGCGCCGTCCGGCAGTGTTCTTCATCAACCATCAGAGCACCCTGGTCGACGCGCTGGTGACCTCACGAGTCGTGCAGCGTGGATTCACCGTGGTGGCCAAGGCCGAGGTGAAGAAAGTACCCGTGCTCGGTCAGCTGCTCACGCTGGCCGACGTCGCCTTCGTGGACCGCTCCAACACCTCGAAGGCCATCTCGGCGATGCAACCCGCGGTGGACAGGCTGCGCAAGGGCGTTTCGATCGTACTGTCGCCCGAAGGCACCCGGTCGCTGAGTCCGCGAATCGGTGTGTTCAAGAAGGGCGGCTTTCACCTGGCCCGCGACGCGCGGGTGCCGATCGTTCCGATCGTCATCCGCAACGCCGGCGAAATCATGTGGCGCAACGCGAAAGTGGCCCAGGAAGGCACGATCGAGGTCGTGGTCCACGAACCGGTTCCGACGGCGGACTGGACGAAAGCCGATCTCGATGAGTGGGTACCGCGCATGCGCCAGCTCTACATCGACACCCTCGACGATTGGCCTGGCACCGACGTTGGGAAACAATGGTCAGAGATGATCGCGAAGGCTTCAGCGGAGCGGAGATGACGGTGCTGCCGGATCGACTCACGCGGTTGCTGCGTCCGAACGGGTCAGCCACCATGCAGTCGTCGGACGAGGCTGAGGTGCTGCTGAACTCCGACGGATTCTTCCGGGCCACAGCGCAATTGGCATCGCAACTCGGCCGCGGTGTGGACGACGTGCGGGACGAGGCTAACGCTTACGTGCGTGAGATGGCGGCGACCCACGTTCGCCCCGTCGTGCGCGCCTGGAATGCGCTTTCCGGGTGGATGGTCCGCGGGTTTCAGGTCGTCATCGACGACGACGACCTCGCCAAGCTGCGGGCCCTGGACCGCGACCACGCCCTGATCTTTCTGATCTCCCATCGCTCGTATCTGGACCAGTTCTCGTTGCCGCCACACCTGACGCAGGGAGGGATTTCGCCGACCTTCGGGTTGGCCGGCGCCAACCTGAACTTCTTTCCGCTGGGCACCGTGGCCCGACGTAACGGGTTCATTCCGGTGCGGCGCGCCACCGGGGACGTCCCCGTCTACCGGTTGGCCCTGCGCGCACTCGTCGGCCAGATGGTGGCCAGCGGCCGCAACCTGGTGTGGTCGATCGAAGGGGGCCGGACACGTACCGGAAAGCTGCGGCCGCCGCGATACGGGCTGCTGCGGTATGTGACCGATGCGGTCGACTCCGTGGGGTCCGAGCAGACACTCGCCGTGCCCGTCTCGATCATCTTCGACCAGTTGCCACTACACGAAGTCAAACTGATGACTGAGGAGTCGCGGGGACTCCCCAAGAAGCCCGAGAACGCGCGCTGGCTGCTGAGTTATGCACGCGGCCTGCGGCATCGGCTGGGACGCATCTACATCGACTTCGGGGCACCGGTGCCACTTCATGAGCGGATGGTTGCGTTGCGTGCCGAAGGATTGACCGACCGACAGGTGGTTGAACGCATCGCACTGGATGTCTGCCACCGCCTCAACCAGGCGACGCCGGTAACTGCGACGGCCGCGGTGTGCGTGGCGATGCTCGGCGAAGATCGTGCCCTGACCCTGGATGAAGTGTGCGCTACCGTCGCGCCGCTGGCCCACTACCTGCGCGCCCGCGGCTGGCCCGTCGCCGGTGGCGCCGACCTCACCGATCGCGCCACGGTGTCGCAGACGTTGCACGCCTTGGTCGGATCAGGTGTGCTGACCTGCTACGCCGAGGGACCGACGACGGTGTGGGGGATCGGCCACGACCAACACCTGATCGTTGCGGTCTACCGCAACAGCGCGATTCATGTCCTGGTCATGAGGGCGATCGCCGAACTGGCCCTGCTGGCGATGGTGCGGACTCCGGGCGCCACTAGACTCACCGGATGGGAGAAGGCGCTAGCGGTTCGCGAACTCCTCAAGTTCGACTTCTTCTTCGCCGGGCGTGCTGAATTCGCCGACGAGCTGTGGAGCGAGTTCACGATCATGACCGGACGCAGCCATGACCGCAGTGCGCCGTTGAACACCGAAGAGGCCGCACTTGGTCTGAATGAAAGTGACTTGCTGGTAGCACATCTCGTCCTCAGGCCGTTCATTGACGCATACCGGGTCGTGGCAGAGGAGCTGCTGAATCTCGGTGCCGGCGACGTTGACGAGCAGGTGCTGCTCGAAAGGTGTCTTCGGCTGGGCCGGCAATGGTCACTGCAGCACCGCATCACCGAGGAATCGGTATCCGGGGAGATGTTTGCGACCGCGTTGAAGATGGCGCGGCACCGCGGGCTGCTCGGCTCGGATGCCGGAACGAAGGCGGATCGGGCAGCCCTCGTCACCGAGCTGGACGATCTGCAGCGCTCGATCGGCGAACTCGCGCAGATGCGCCAGGACAACGTGTCGGTGTGAGGCAGACCGCAACATCCGCGGTAGCCGCACCCGGATCGCTTTGGTAATATGGTAAGACCATAACGCCGCTTTCGGAGCTTTCGATGACTTTCAATGAGGAGAGGCAAACCCCGATGACCGAGTTCACCGACATTTCCTACGAGGTCGACAACGGCCTGGCCTGGATCACCATCAATAGACCCGAGCGGTACAACGCATTTCGGGCGCGAACCCTCGACGAGCTGATCCGGGCGTTCAAATTGGCTTGGGGGAGTTCGGAAGTCGGAGTGATCTGCCTGACCGGGGCCGGCGAGAAGGCCTTCTGCACCGGCGGCGATCAGAAGCAGCGCGCCGAAACCGGCGACTACGGGCCGAGCGAATCGGGGCTGTTCCAGATCGAGCGACTCCACCGGCTGATCCGGGACATACCCAAGCCGGTGATCGCTGCGGTCAACGGTGTGGCGATCGGGGGCGGACACGTCCTCCACGTCCTGTGCGACGTGACGATCGCCGCTTCGTCGGCGACGTTTGGTCAGGTGGGTCCACGCGTGGGCTCGTTCGACGGCGGCTTCGGCACGGCGTACCTCGCGCGC
>NZ_DATJYB010000445.1:0-25999 GCF_035499775.1 Mycobacterium sp.
CCGTGGCCGGCACGTTGACGTCGGCGACACTCGCCGAACAGAGGTAGCCACCGTGCGCACCGGCCAGCACTCCGCGCTGCACCAACTCGCGCACCATTTCCTCGGCGAAAAACGGGTTGCCGGCGGCCCGCTCGGCGATGATCGCCGCCAGCTCGGCGACCGAGGGATCCGGCCCCAGTAACTCACCGATCAGCACCGCGGTGTCCGAATCACCGAGTGGGGCAAGCGCTATCGTCTGGGCGCCGGGCACCCGCGTCAGCACCCCCTCATATTCGGGGCGGAACGTGATCGCCACCAGCGACGGGGTGCGCGTAATCACTGTCAGCAAGTCGGCGAGCATCGACTCACTGACCGCATCGATCCAGTGCGCATCCTCGATCAGGTACAGCGCCGGATGGGTCCGCGCCAGCGTCGTCGTGTTGATCAACGCGGTCAACCGGCGTCGCCGCGCATCCGGGTCGATTTGCGGCAGGGGTATCTCGGGGTCGGCGATGCCCAACAGATCATCAAGCAGCAGCAGGTCCTGCGGATCGGCATCGGGCGACACGGCCGCCCGCAACTGTGTGCGGGCGGCCTTACTGTCCAGGTCAGTCACGCCCACGCCCGCGCGCAGCAACCCGGTCAGGGCGTGGAATGGGACGTCAGAAGCATGTGATTCGCAGAAGGCCCAACACACGTCGATACCGCGACCGGCAGCCAGCGCCGCAAGTTCGCGGGCCACCCGGCTCTTGCCGATACCTGGCGGTCCCACCACCGTGACGACGCCACCGCGGCCGCCGGTCGACCGCTCCACCATGGCCTCCAGGGCGGCCATCTCCCAGCGCCGGCCCACCAGGCTGGCCTCGGCGCGGCGGAAGAGGCCATCGCGCGGCCTGATCGCCAGCAGCCGACGCACGCGCACCGGTTCGTCGCGCCCTTTGATGCGCACCAACTCTGGTTCGCCCAGCGTCACTTTGTGCTCGACCAGCTGCGCGGTCGACTCCGACAGCGTCACCGCTCCCGGGGGTGCCGCGGATTCCATCCGTTGAGCCAGTCCGACTGATTCACCGGTCGCGACGTATCCCAGGGACCCCGAACCGATTTCACCGGCGATCACCCGGCCCGAATTCAGCCCCACCCGCAGCCACAGCGCCACGCCATCGCGGCGCTGTACCTCGGCCGCCAGCCGGTTGGCCTCCTCCTGGATCGCCAAGGCCGCAAGACAGGCCCGAAAGGCGTGATCCTCCAACGCTATTGGGGCGCCAAAGATCGCCATCACCCCGTCACCCGTGTGCTCCACGGTTCCGCCGTAGCGTTGCGCCACCGCCGCTGATCGCTCCACCAGCTCGGTCATGATGTCGCGCAACCGCTCGATATCCAGAGCGGCCGCGATGTCCATCGAATGCACCACGTCGGCGAACAGCACCGTCACCTGCTTGTACTCCGCGGATCGGGTGGCCCGCGTGAGGCGCGTACCGCAGTCGCCGCAGAACTTGGCCGTCGGGCTTGACGGCGCGCCGCAGCAGCCGCAGATCAGCGGCGTCGTGTTGAGCTCACCGCCATCATCCCCGCTGGGGTCCACGTCAGTATGGTGTCACCGCTGGCTCAACGATGTCCGTCATATCGACGTGCCAGCTAACCGGGCTGCCGCTCACGCAGCTGGGGTTACCTCGCGCGCAGGGTCTCCAAGGCCTTGTCGGCGTGGGTGTCCATGCTGACCTCGCTGGCGATCACATCAAGCACCCGGCGATCCGTGTCGACGACGAAGGTGGTGCGCTTGACCGGCATCTTGAATTTGGCGAGCAGGCCACGCTTGACTCCGAACTGCGCGGCGACCGCGCCGTCGGTGTCCGACAGCAGCGGGTAGTCGAAGTTCCGCGCCTCGGCGAACTTGGCCTGCTTCTGAACGGGATCGACGCTGATGCCGACCCGGTTGGCGCCAACCGCTGCGAATTCCGAAGCCAAGTCCCGGAAGTGGCAGGCTTCCTTGGTGCAGCCCGGAGTCATGGCCGCCGGATAGAAGAACAGAACCACGGGCCCGTCGGAAAGCAGGTCGCTGAGCTTGCGTGGCGTTCCGGTTTGGTCGGGAAGTTCGAAGTCGGCCACGGTGTCACCAGTTTTCATGGCCGTCAGGCTACGCCCGAGGCCGCGGCGACCCATCTGCGAGGATGGTTCGGTGCATGCTCACCTCGCCGCCACTACCTCACGCGAGGACTTCCGCCAGCTTGCGGCCGAACACCGTGTGGTTCCCGTAACCCGTAAGGTCTTGGCCGACAGTGAGACACCGCTGTCCGCCTACCGCAAGCTCGCCGCCAATCGGCCCGGCACCTTTCTGCTGGAGTCCGCCGAGAACGGCCGGTCCTGGTCACGGTGGTCGTTCATCGGCGCGGGAGCGCCCTCGGCGTTAACGGTGCACGACGGCGAAGCCGTATGGCTGGGCGCCGTGCCGCAGGATGCGCCCACCGGAGGCGACCCGCTGCAGGCACTGCAGAGCACCCTCGAGCTGCTGGCCACCGCGGTGATGCCATGGCTGCCGCCGCTCTCGGGCGGAATGGTGGGCTTCTTCGCCTACGACCTGGTGCGCCGCCTGGAACGGCTGCCCGAACTGGCCGTCAACGATCTGCAATTGCCGGACATGCTGTTGTTGCTGGCCACCGATGTCGCCGCGGTCGATCACCACGAGGGCACCATCACCCTGATCGCCAACGCCGTGAACTGGAACGGCACCGACGAGCGGGTCGACTGGGCCTACGACGACGCCGTCGCACGGCTGGACGTGATGACCGAGGCACTGAGCCAGCCGCTGCCGTCGACCGTCGCCACGTTCAGCAGACCCGAGCCGCGGCATCGGGCGCAGCGCACCGTCGCGGAGTACGGCAAGATCGTCGAGTACCTGGTGGAGCAGATAGCCGCAGGTGAAGCCTTTCAGGTCGTGCCCTCGCAGCGCTTCGAGGTGGACACCGCTGTCGATCCGATCGACGTGTACCGGATCCTGCGGGTAACCAACCCCAGCCCCTACATGTATCTGCTGCACGTGCCGAATAGCGATGGCACAACAGACTTTTCGATCGTCGGGTCCAGTCCGGAGGCCCTGGTAACGGTCACCGAGGGCCGCGCGACCACCCATCCCATCGCCGGAACCCGCTGGCGCGGGCAGAACGAGGATGAGGATCAGCTGCTCGAAAAGGAACTGCTCACCGACGAGAAAGAGCTGGCCGAACACCTGATGCTGGTCGACCTCGGTCGCAACGACCTGGGCCGGGTCTGCACGCCGGGCACCGTGCGCGTCGACGACTACAGCCACATCGAACGCTACAGCCACGTGATGCACCTGGTGTCCACGGTGACTGGGATGCTCGGCGACGGCCACACCGCCCTGGACGCGGTCACCGCCTGCTTCCCGGCCGGCACACTGTCGGGCGCGCCGAAGGTGCGGGCCATGGAGCTGATCGAAGAGGTGGAAAAGACGCGCCGCGGACTCTACGGCGGCGTGGTCGGTTACCTCGACTTCGCGGGCAACGCCGACTTCGCCATCGCCATCCGCACCGCGCTGATGCGTAACGGCACGGCCTACGTCCAGGCCGGCGGTGGGGTGGTCGCCGACTCCAACGGCCCTTACGAGTACACCGAGGCGACCAACAAGGCACGTGCTGTGCTCAGTGCCATCGCGGCTGCGGAGACGCTGGCCGCTCCGGAGACCGACGCCAGTGGCTCCTAAAAGCGCCCGGCCCGCAAGGACCCGTTGGCCGACAAGCCGGATGACGATAGCGATCGCCCAGGTGCTGCTGGTCGTTGCCGCCGGTCTGCTGTGGACGGCGTCCCGGCTGCCGTGGGTCGTTATCCACTCGTTCGACGGACTGGGACCACCCAGGTCGGCGACGCTGTCGGGCGCAACGTGGTCGACGGCGCTGCTGCCGCTGGCGGTGTTGATGCTTGCCACGGCCGTCGCCGCCGTCGCGGTGCGCGGCTGGCCGATGCGGCTGCTGGCAGGGCTGTTGGCCTCGGCAAGCTTTGCAGTCGGCTACCTCGGCATCAGCTTGTGGGTCATCCCCGACGTTGCAGCCCGCGGAGCCGGTCTCGCCCGAATCCCGCTGGTAACGCTGGTGGGAAGCGAGCGGCACTACTGGGGAGCAGGAATTGCGGCACTGGCGGCGGTGTGCACCCTGATCGCCGCCGTTTTGTTGATGCGGTCGGCTTCAAAATCCGGGGCGGACCGTGACAGCACCACAAAATATGCGGCACCCGCCGCCCGCCGGTCTGCGGCGCGGGCCGACGGGGCGGATTCGGCCAAGCCGATTGGGGGCATGTCGGAGCGGATGATCTGGGATGCACTTGACGAGGGCCGCGACCCGACCGATCGGCCCCGCGACTCTGACACCGAGGGTCGGTGACGGGCCGCGCGCCGACGGTCGCTACCCTTCATGAACGTCGCGGAAATCGGCTGGGGGCCGTCGCGACAATGCGATCACAGTGAAAGGAACCGCGGCATGAGTCCGGCAACCGTGCTTGACTCCATCCTGGAGGGAGTCCGGGCCGACGTTGCCGCGCGCGAAGCCGTCGTGAGCCTGTCGGAGATCAAGGCCTCCGCTGCGGCCGCACCGGCGCCGCTCGATGTGATGGGGGCCCTGCGCGAGCCGGGTATCGGCGTCATTGCCGAGGTGAAGCGCGCCAGCCCGTCGGCGGGCACGCTGGCCACCATCTCCGACCCGGCGAAACTGGCGCGTGCCTACGAGGATGGCGGCGCACGCATCATCAGCGTGCTGACCGAGGAACGACGTTTTCACGGTTCGCTCGACGACCTTGACGCGGTGCGCGCCGCGGTTTCGATTCCGATATTGCGCAAAGACTTTGTGGTGCAGCCCTATCAGATCCACGAGGCGCGTGCGCACGGCGCCGACATGTTGCTGCTCATCGTGGCTGCGTTGGACCAATCGGCGCTGGTGTCGATGTTGGACCGCACCGAATCACTTGGTATGACCGCCCTGGTCGAGGTACACACCGAGCTCGAAGCGGACCGGGCATTGAAGGCCGGGGCGAAGGTGATCGGCGTCAACGCGCGAGATCTGGCCACGCTCGCGGTCGACCGGGATTGCTTCGCGCGCATCGCACCCGGGCTGCCCAGCAACGTGATCAGGATCGCCGAATCCGGTGTGCGTCACACTGGCGATCTGTTGGCATACGCCGGTGCGGGTGCTGACGCGGTGCTGGTCGGCGAAGGTCTGGTCAAAAGTAATGACCCCCGTGCGGCGGTCGCCGATCTGGTCACCGCCGGTACCCATCCGTCCTGTCCGAAACCGGCCCGCTAGCCGTTGATGAGCCGCGTGCGCCTCGAGCCTCGGTAATGGCAGATCTATCCGGCCCGGGTCTTCCGCGCATGAGTGCGGCTATCGCCGAACCCACTCGCCACGACCCTGATTCGGGTGGTCATTTCGGCAGCTACGGTGGCCGCTTTGTAGCCGAGGCGTTGATGGCGGTCATCGAGGAGGTCACCGCCGCCTACGAGAAGGAGCGGGTCAATCCGGACTTTCTGGACACCCTGGACGAGTTGCAGGCGAACTACGCGGGCAGGCCGTCGCCGCTGTACGAGGCCGCTCGGCTCACCGAGTACGCGGGGTCGGCGCGGATCTTCCTCAAGCGAGAAGACCTGAACCACACCGGTTCTCACAAGATCAACAATGTGCTCGGCCAGGCTCTGCTGGCACGGAGGATGGGCAAGACACGGGTGATCGCCGAGACCGGCGCCGGCCAACACGGGGTGGCCACGGCCACCGCATGCGCGCTGCTCGGCCTGGATTGCGTCGTCTACATGGGCGCCGTCGACACCGCACGGCAGGCGCTCAACGTCGCCCGGATGCGACTGCTCGGCGCCGAGGTGGTGTCGGTCGAGACCGGCTCGAAAACGCTCAAAGACGCTATCAACGAGGCATTCCGGGATTGGGTTACCAATGCCGACAACACGTACTACTGCTTCGGTACCGCGGCCGGACCGCATCCCTTCCCGACCATGGTGCGTGATTTCCAGCGCATCATCGGGCTGGAGACCCGTGTGCAGATCCAGGAGCGGACAGGCCGATTGCCCGACGCTGTGACGGCCTGTGTCGGTGGAGGATCCAACGCCATTGGGATCTTTCATGCGTTCCTCGACGACCCCGGCGTGCGACTGGTCGGATTCGAAGCGGCCGGCGACGGTGTCGAAACCGGCAGGCACGCAGCGACATTCACCGGTGGTTCGCCGGGGGCGTTCCAAGGGTCGTTCTCCTATTTGTTGCAGGACGAGGACGGTCAGACCATCGAATCCCATTCGATCTCGGCGGGTCTGGATTATCCGGGAGTGGGTCCAGAACACGCTTGGCTCAAGGAAACCGGGCGTGCCGAATATCGGCCCATCACCGATGCCGAGGCAATGGACGCGTTCGGTCTGCTGTGCCGTGCCGAAGGCATCATCCCGGCCATCGAATCCGCCCACGCGGTGGCCGGTGCCCTCAAGCTCGGTGCCGAATTGGGCAAAGGCGCGGTCATCGTGGTGAACCTGTCGGGTCGCGGCGACAAGGACGTCGAAACCGCCGCGAAGTGGTTCGGGCTGCTGGGCAAGCAATCGGATCCGAGCTGACGATGACCGTACAAGGGAGCGAAACGAGCATGCTCGGGCCGGTTTTCGCGGCATGTCGTCAGGAAAATCGGGCGGCGCTGATCGGCTATCTGCCCACCGGGTTCCCGGACGTGCCGGCTTCGCTGCAGGCGATGACCGCGCTCGTCGAGTCAGGTTGCGACATAGTCGAAGTCGGAGTGCCCTATTCGGATCCGGGCATGGACGGCCCGACCATCCAGCGAGCCACCGAGGCCGCGTTGAGCGGGGGAGTGCGGGTCCGCGACACGTTGGCAGCTGTCGAGGCCGTCAGCACGGCCGGCGGACGGGCCGTAGTGATGACGTACTGGAATCCGGTGCTGCGCTATGGCGTTGACGCATTCGCGCGCGATCTGGCAGCGGCGGGCGGGCACGGGATTATCACTCCCGATCTCATTCCCGACGAGGCGCAGCAGTGGATGGCGGCATCCGAGGAGCACCGGCTCGATCGCATTTTCCTGGTGGCGCCGTCATCGACGCCCGAACGTCTGGTGACCACCGTCGGGGCGTCGCGCGGATTCGTGTACGCGGCGTCGACGATGGGGGTGACCGGGGCGCGTGATGCGGTGTCTCAGGCCGCACCCGAGCTGGTGGGGAGGGTGAAGGCAGTGTCTGACATACCCGTTGGGGTAGGCCTGGGGGTGCGCTCGGGGGAGCAGGCCGCGCAGATCGGCGCCTACGCCGACGGCGTCATCGTGGGTTCCGCGTTGGTGTCGGCGTTGACTGACGGTTTGTCGAGATTGGGCGCACTCACCGAAGAACTCGCCGCAGGTGTGCGCCAGAGGATGTCCGCATGACGACGACTTGGCTCGCGTACTTCCCGAGCCCGCCCCGCGGGGTCTGGTACCTTGGGCCGCTGCCCTACATTGGGTCGCTTCCCCTTCGGGCATACGCGTTTTTCATCATCATCGGCATCGTGATCGGTTTGCTGATCGCCGATCGGCGCTGGCAGGCCCGGGGCGGCCAGCGCGGTTTCGTTTACGACATCGCTGTGTGGATAGTGATTTTCGGTTTGATTGGCGGCCGCCTGTACCACCTGGCTACGGATTGGCAGACATATTTCGGCCCGGGCGGTGCCGGGTTCATTGCGGCACTGAGCGTCTGGGACGGGGGTTTGGGCATCTGGGGGGCGGTAGCCCTCGGTGCCGTCGGCGCCTGGATCGCCTGTCGTCGTCGCGGAGTTCCGTTGCCGCCCGTGCTCGACACGTTTGCCCCCGGACTCGTGCTGGGACAAGCGATAGGCCGGCTCGGGAACTATTTCAACCAGGAACTCTACGGTCGAGAAACCACGTTGCCGTGGGGCCTGGAGATTTTCTACCGCCGCGATCCCGCGGGATTCGTCGACGTTCATTCGCTTGACGGTGTCTCGACCGGGCAGTTGGCGTTCGTCGTACAGCCGACCTTCCTTTACGAATTGATCTGGGACGTTCTGGTATTCGTTGCATTGCTCTACTTGGACCGACGCTTGGATCTCAGCCACGGGCGACTGTTCGCGGTGTATGTCGCCCTGTACTGCGTCGGCCGATTCTGGGTCGAGCTGCTGCGTGACGACACCGCCACGCACATCGCCGGCATTCGGATCAACTCGTTCACATCGACGTTCGTGTTCATCGGGGCCGTGGTCTACGTCATCCTCGCGTCCAAGGGCCGTGAGGCCCCGGAGAGTCTGCGTGGCATCGAGTTTGGTGGCGAGGAAGCGAAAGAGCTTGAGACTGCGCCGACGAAGACGGGGATTCTGCAGTCTCTGGGGATCGGTGCCGCTGCGATCGCGACATTGGGTCGAAGAAAGGGCGCCAAACCCTCCTTGGAGGAGGCGGAGCCGGAGGGCGCAGCCGCCGAAACCGTTGAAGTCGCGGAGCCCGAAGCCGCAGAGGCTGCGGAGACTGAGGCCGCGGAGGTGTCGGAGGCGGCAGCCCAGCCCGAGCCCGTCGAGGCCGAAACCGTGCAGGCTGAAGCCGCGGAACCGGAGGCCGCGGAAGCTGAGGTCGCGGAACCGGAGGCCGCGGAAGCTGAGGGCGCCGAGCCTGAGGTTGCCGAGCCCGAGCCCGTCGAAGCCGAAACCGCGGAGGCCGTGGAGGCTGAGGTCGCGGAGGCTGAGGTGGCGGAGCCGGAAGCCGCGGAAGCCGAGGTCGCGGAGCCTGAGGTTGCCGAGCCTGAGCCAACCGGGGCTGAAGCCGAGGCGGCCGAGCCTGAAGTCGCAGCGCCTCTAGCCGCGCCAACCCCGGTGACGGGGCCTGAACCGGGTGGGTGGCTGCGCAGGCTGAGGTCGCGGAGGCGGAAGCTGCCGATTTCCGAAGTTGCGACGCCTGACGCCGCGACGGTTGAAGTCGCTGCCGTGGCGCAGCCGGATCCGGCGGAGCTCGAGGCGCCGGAGGCCGAGGTGGCGGAGCCAGAGGCCGTTGAGCCGGAGGCCGTGGAGGCTGAAGCAGCAGTTGCTGAGGCTGCGGGGGACGAAGCTGCGGAGCCTGAGACCACCGAGCCGGAAGCGGCCGAGGTGGAGGCCGCCGGGCCGGAAGCCGCGGAACCTGGAACTGCCGAGCCGGAAGTGGCCGAGGCGGAGGCCGCCGGGCCGGAAGCCGCCGAACCTGGAACTGCCGAGCCGGAAGAGGCCGGGGCGGAAGCTGCCGAGCCGGAAGCTGCCGAGCCGGACGCTGCCGAGCCGGACGCTGCCGAGTTGGACGCTGCCGAGCCCGAAGCTGCCGAGCCGGAAGTGGCCGGGGCGGAAGCTGCGGAGCCGGAAGCTGCCGAGCCGGACGCTGCCGAGCCGGACGCTGCCGAGCCGGAAGCTACCGAGCCGGACGCTGCGGAGCTCGAAGGCGCCGAGGCCGATATCGCCGAGCCGGACGCGGCGGAGTCGGAAGCCGCGGAGGCTGAGGCGGAGGTTGAAGCGCCGGCTGCTGAGGCCGCGGAGGACGAAGCCGACGAACCAGAACCCGCCGAGCCGGAGGCTGCTGAGGCGGAGGCCACCGAGCCTGAAACCACCGAGGCCGAGACCACCGAACCAGAACCCGTCGAGCCGGAACCCGCCGAGCCGGAACCCGAAAGCACGGAGCCTCCAACGGCGGAGGCCGAGGACGAAGAGGCGGCCGCCGAAGACGAGACTTCCGGCGAATCCGACGCCGACGCCGGCGCCGAGGAGCCGGCAGACGAGACGACGGACGTCGTCGAGGAACCCGAGCCGGAGGCTGAGGTCGACTCCGAAGCATTCGTCGACGGGAAGGCCGGCGAGGTAACGCCGTACGCCGGTAGAACCCGGGAGCGCTGGAGGCAACGTTTGCGCAGTCTGAGGTCGCGGTCGGGCCGATAGCAGCGAGCCGATCTGGCATGCTGAAAATCGTGACCGATCCGTCGTGGCGTGGTGCCGGCGAGCTTGGCTGGCCGCCGCCGTCGCCGGGTTTCGAGGCACCACCGGAGCACCCCGCCGGTGACTGCGCTGCGCACGGCCCGCATCGAGGTCGTCTCTACGGGGCAATCGGTTCGGGTGTGTTGCTGGCCGGCGCGCTTGCGTACGTCGGACTCGCCGACCCGCACAACACGAATTCGGTCTACCCGCTGTGCCCGTTCAAGTTGCTCACGGGGTGGAATTGCCCATTCTGCGGTGGGCTTCGGATGGTGCATGACATGCTGCACGGCGATTTCGCGGCCGCCATCAACGACAACATCTTCGCGCTGGTAGGCCTCCCGCTGCTGGTGGGATGGATGGTGTTTAGGTACCGCCGCGGTCGCTCATCCGTGCCGATAGCGATGCTGGTCACGATCACGGTTCTGACGATCGCGTGGACGGTGCTGCGTAACCTGCCCGGCTTCCCGCTGGTTCCGACCGTCCTCCCCGGGTAGCGCCGACCCGACAGTTAACTTCGACTCACCCCAATGGCAGTAGAGCGCGACTATGCTGGTTCGGCGTGACGCGCCGCGGAAAGATCGTCTGCACTCTTGGTCCCGCTACTCAAAGCGACGAGATGATTCTGGCGCTGGTCGAAGCCGGAATGGACGTCGCCCGAATGAACTTCAGTCACGGCGATTACGCGGATCACAAGGTCGCCTACGAGCGGGTGCGAGCCGCTTCCGATACCACCGGCCGCGCGGTCGGCGTGCTCTGCGACCTGCAGGGCCCGAAGATCAGGCTGGGGCGATTCGCGACCGGGCCCACGTACTGGGCGGACGGTGAAACGATACGAATCACCGTCGAGGACTGCCCGGGCACCCACGACCGGGTCTCCACCACCTACAAGAGGCTGGCCCAGGACGCCGCCGTCGGCGACCGGGTTCTGGTCGACGACGGCAAGGTCGGCCTGGTGGTCTCCAGCATCGACTGCGACGACGTGATCTGCACCGTCACCGAAGGCGGCCCGGTCAGCAACAACAAGGGCATGTCGCTGCCCGGGATGAACGTATCCGCTCCGCCGTTGTCCGAGAAGGACATCGAGGATCTGACGTTCGCCCTCGAGCTGGGCGTCGACCTGGTCGCGCTTTCGTTCGTGCGCTCGCCATCTGACGTCGAGCTGGTCCACGAGATCATGGATCGGGTCGGGCGGCGGGTACCGGTGATCGCCAAGCTGGAAAAGCCGGAAGCGATCGACAATCTGGAAGCCATCGTGCTGGCCTTCGACGCCATCATGGTGGCCCGCGGTGATCTGGGCGTAGAGCTGCCGCTCGAAGAGGTTCCGCTGGTGCAGAAGCGGGCCATCCAGATGGCCAGGGAGAACGCGAAACCCGTCATCGTCGCGACCCAGATGCTCGACTCGATGATCGAGAGCTCGCGCCCCACCCGGGCCGAGGCCTCCGACGTCGCCAACGCGGTGCTCGACGGTGCCGACGCGCTGATGCTCTCCGGAGAGACGTCGGTGGGGAAGTTCCCGCTGGCGGCCGTGCGGACGATGTCCAGGATCGTCTGCGCTGTCGAGGAAAACTCGACGGCTGCACCGCCTTTGACGCATGTGCCGCGTACCAAGCGGGGCGTCATCTCCTACGCCGCACGCGATATCGGGGAGCGGCTCGACGCCAAGGCGCTGGTCGCGTTCACGCAGTCCGGCGACACCGTGAAGCGACTGGCGCGTCTGCATACCCCGTTGCCGTTGCTTGCCTTCACGGCGTGGCCCGAGGTGCGCAGCCAACTCGCGATGACCTGGGGCACCGAGACGTTCATCGTGCCGGTGATGACGTCCACCGACGGCATGATCCGCCAGGTCGACAAGTCACTGCTGGCGCTCGGCCGCTACAAGCGCGGTGACCTGGTGGTCATCGTGGCCGGCGCGCCCCCCGGGACGGTAGGTTCCACCAACCTGATCCACGTGCACCGGATCGGGGAGGAAGACGTCTAGTTGAGTGACTTCGAGGAACTGCTGGCGGTACTGGATCTCAAACGCGTCGACGACGACCGGTTCGTCGGATCCCACCCCAGCAAGAACCCGATGCGCACATTCGGTGGATTGCTCGTAGCCCAGTCGTTCGTCGCAAGCAGTCGCACTCTGACCCGCGACGACCTACCCCCCAGCGCCATCTCGGTGCACTTCATCAACGGTGGTGATACTGCAAAGGACATCGAATTCCAGGTAGTTCGGCTGCGCGACGAGCGGCGCTTCGCCAACCGGCGCGTCGACGCCGTCCAGGACGGCATCTTGCTGTCCTCGGCGATGGTCTCGTACATGTCCGGTGGCCGCGGGCTGGAGCACGCCGTCGATCCGCCGGAGGTGCCCGAGCCGCATACCCTGCCGACGATCCGCGAGCTGTTGCGCGGCTACGAGGAGACGGTTCCGCATTTCGTCAACGCCCTGCAGCCGGTCGAATGGCGCTACACCAATGACCCCGCCTGGGTGATGCGGGAGAAGGGCGATCGGCTTGCCTACAACCGGGTTTGGCTGAAGGCTCTGGGCGCGCTGCCCGATGATCCGGTGTTGCATACCGCGACCATGCTGTATTCCTCCGACACCACCGTGTTGGACTCGGTCATCACGACGCACGGGTTGTCGTGGGGCTTCGATCGCATCTTCGCGGCGTCCGCCAACCACTCGGTGTGGTTTCACCGGCCGGTCAATTTCGGTGACTGGCTGCTGTATTCGACGTCGTCGCCGGTGGCCGCGGATTCACGCGGGCTGGGCACCGGGCACTTCTTCGACCGGTCGGGACAACTCATCGCCACCGTGGTGCAGGAAGGCGTGCTGAAGTACTTTCCCGCCGCCCGGCGATGAGCTGCCGGCGTTGGCTCGCCGAACGTGTAACCACTGCGAAAATGCGGCGGGCCCGATTTTCGCAACCAGAGCACGCTCGGCGACGGGGTCGGGCCCGCGGTTGGGGCTGTCGGTGCGGCCGCGCCTTGCCTTCTCGCCGAGCGTGAAACCACTGCGAGAATCTCGCACTTCGTCGCCCAGGACGCAGAGTCAATCCCCGGGTGGGGCCGACGAGCCGACGGGCAGTTCGGGGCAGCGAATGTCGTCGGGTAAGTGGTGAGTAGCGACAACCACGGTTCGGTCCGCACCGAACAGCCGCGGATTCGGAACGAATAGGTCACGCAGGATCAGGTCGGCGTCGTTGCGGTCGAGGTGCTCGGTGGGTTCGTCGAGCAACACGACGCGGGCGGGTGAGATCAGCGCGCGCGCCAGCAGCAACCGTCTGCGCTGGCCGGCTGAGACCGCCTGTGCGCCGCCGGTTAACACCGTCGACAGACCCTCCGGCAGACTGGCGAGCCACTCGCTGAGGCCGACCGCATCCAACGCCGCCGCCAGTTCGTCGTCGCCGCAGTCCCCGCGGGCCACCAGCAGGTTGTCGCGCACAGTGGTGGCGAAGATGTGCGCGTCCTCAGCGAAAAAGCTGACCGCGCTGTGTAATTCAGCCTCATCAAACTGGCTCAGGTCGGTTCCCTCCAGCGTCACCTGCCCGCG
The DNA here is from genome assembly GCF_035499775.1 of Mycobacterium sp. GTDB lineage: Bacteria > Actinomycetota > Actinomycetes > Mycobacteriales > Mycobacteriaceae > Mycobacterium. The sequence goes on from NZ_DATJYB010000445.1 coordinate 13,483, forward strand.
CAACGGCGGTTGCAGCCCGGCCAGCGTCATCAGCAGCGTGGTCTTGCCGGAACCGCTCGCGCCGGTGACGGCCAGCCGGGCGCCCGGTGGCAAGTCAATCGCCACCGCGGTTGACCGGTCCGCGTCCGGGTGTCCGGAACACACGTCCGCGGACAACCGGCCGATGCCGACCGGCACCGCCGGGGTCGGTTTGGCGGTCTCCGCGGCGGGCTGTGGCGCCAGGTCGAGCAGGCGGCGAGCCGCGATCCGTGACCGCGTCAGCTGGACGGCGGCGCCGGGCAACGCGGTCGTCGCCTCGAATGCGGACAGCGGCAACAACATCAGGACGGCAAGCGTGGTGGGCGCGGCCGTGGGTGCCATCCCGATAGCGGCGACGACGGCCCCGAGCACGCTGGCGCCGATCGCCGCGGTCGGCATTGCCGCGGCGACCGCGGCCGGTCGGGCGGCGGCATCCAGCGCGTCACCCCAGGCACGTTGACGCCGTTGTGATTCGGCGATGACGTCAGGCAGCGCGCCGGCTATCCGAAGCTCGGGCGCGTGTTCGAGCGCAATCATCGCCGACGTGTCCCGCTCGGAATGATGTTGCCGGGCAAGCGCTTCCTGCGAGGTTGCCGCCCGGCCGGCGAACCAGGGCGCAACGACTCCCGCGACGAACAGGCAGATCATCAGCACCACGGCCGCTGGCAGTGAAATGGCCCCGACAACCGCCGTCGCCGCCAGCGCCAGTACTCCCGCGACACCGATGGGTACCAGGGCGCGCACCAGCACGTCGGCCAGTTCGTCGACGTCAGCACCCACGCGGGCCACCAGCTCACCGCTGGGTAGCCGGACGGCGGCTGCGGCGGGTCCATGGGCCAGCCGGTGATAGATCTGCACACGCGCCGTGCCGGCCGCGCGCAGCGCGGTGTCGTGAGTGGCCAGCCGCTCGCAATAGTGCAGCACACCACGCGAAATCGCGAACGTCCGCACGGCCACGGCCGCGATGGACAGGTCCAGCACGGGCGGCATCTGCCAGGCCCGCGTGATCAGCCACGCCGACACCCCGGCCAATGCCAGCGCACTGCCCAGCGACAACACCCCAAGCGCAATGGCTGCGAGCAGTCGGGGGAGTCGCGGGCGCAGCAGGCTCGACGCGACCAGCAGTGCGCTAGACCGGCGCATGGTGCACCTCGATATCGCCGACATCCGCGCTGACCTGCACGACCTGATCACCGATCGCGACGATTGCCTCGCGATGCCCGACGACCACCACGGTCGCGCCGGCCCGGGCACGCGCGACGATGGCCCGCAACACATGGTCCTCGGCATCGGCATCCAGGTGTGCGGTGGGTTCGTCGAGCAGCAGCACCGGGCCGGTTGATCCGAGCGCCCGGGCCAGAGCCAGGCGTTGCCGCTGCCCGAGTGACAGCCCTACTCCGGCGCGCCCGAGCATGGTGTTCAGCCCGTCGGGCAGCTCAGCCAGCACCTTGTCGAAACCAACTGCCGCGCAGGCGCCTTCCAGGTCATCGAGATCCCCGAGCAGAAGCAGGTTCGCACGCACGGTTCCCGGGACCAGTACGGGGCGCTGCGGCAGCCAGGACAACTGGCGCCACCACGGCCCTGGCGCCAGTTCGGCGACGTCGACTCCGGCTACCGTGATCCGGCCCGAGGACGGCGCGGTGAGCCCGGCGATCGCCTGCAGCGTGGTGCTCTTGCCGGCGCCGTTCCGGCCGGTCAGCACGGTCACCTGACCGGGCTCGATCTCCGCGGTGAGGTCATCGGGCGCGCGGCCGTCCCGGCCTGCGACGCTGAGGTTCTCGAGGCGGATCACCGCGCCGCGGGCCGCGACGGCCTGCCGGCCGGGTGTTGCTGCGGTGGGCTCGCCGATGAGCGCGAACGCCTCGTCGGCCGCGGCTTTACCGTCTTGGGCGGCATGGAATTCCACGCCGATGCGGCGCAGCGGCCAGTAAACGTCCGGGGCCAGCAGCAGGACGGTCAAACCGGCCGTCAGGCTCATCTCGCCGAACGCCAGGCGAAGACCGATACTCACCGCGACCAGGGCCACCCCCAGGGTGGCCAGCAGTTCGAGCACCAGCGCCGACAGGAACGCGATCCGCAGTGTCGCCATCGCCGAACGCCGATGCGCGGCACTGAGTTCGGCGATGCGCTGTTCCGGCCCAGAGGCGCGGCCCAGCGCGCGGAGCGTCGGGATGCCGGCGATCAGATCCAGCAATCGCGCCTGCAGCGTCGTCATGGCCGCCAGCGCGGCGGCCGATCTTTCGGCTGTCGCCAACCCGATCAGCACCATGAATACCGGTATCAGCGGCAGGGTGATCGCTACGATCACCGTCGATTTCAGGTCGTAGACCGCGATCACGGCCACGGTGGCCGGGGTCAGGATCGCGGCGAGTACCAGAGTGGGCAGATAGCCGGTGAAATACGGGCGCAAGCCGTCCAGGCCGCGGGTGACCACCACCGCGGCAGCGTCCCGCTCTGCTGCCAGTTGATTGGGTTGCCGCGCGGTCACCGCCGTCAGCACCTGACCGGACAGGTCGGCGATCACCGCGCTGGCTCCCCGCTGACCCAGCCGCGCCTGAAGCCAGTTCGTCGCGGTCCGGACAACCCACAGCGCCAACAGGATTGACAGGGGTCCCAGCCAGGGGTGCAGGTTACGGGCCGAGGGATCGCTGACGACGCGCGCGACGATGCTCGCGAGCACTATCGCGGAACCGATGGAACATCCGGAGATCACCAAACCACAGGCCACCGCGGCAATCAGGTAGCGGCGCAACGCGGTTGACGCGCGCCACAGCCGCGGGTCCACCGGACCCCGGGCTTTGGAATCCTTTGCGCTCAGGAGCTACGCCTCGCCAGGCCGATCGACGGCGGTATCCGGTCAGCCGAGATGCGTTGCCGGAAAACCCAATACGTCCAGGCCTGGTAGACCACCGTCAGCGGCGCCATGATCGCGGTCACCCAGGTCATGATCTTGAGGGTGTAGGGGGTCGACGAGGCGTTGTAGATCGTCACGTTCCACTGGCTGTTCAGGGTCGAGGGCACCAGGTTGGGATACAGCGCACTGAACAGCAGGACCACTACCGCGATGACCACCAGGCCGGTGCAGGCAAACGCCCAGCCGTCGGATGCCTGGCGCCACACCAGGATCACCGCGCCCAACTGCGCCACCACCGCCACCGCCAGCACCAGCCAGGTCCAGCCCTTGCCGTGTGCCAGCTGCGTCCAAAGCCCAAATCCCGCAACCAGTGCAGTCACCGGAAGCGACAGCCACGTGGCGATCCGGTACGCGTCGTCGCGGATCGGGCCGGAGGTCTTCAGCGTCAAGAACACGGCGCCGTAGAGCAAGAACAGTCCGGCGGTGGCCAATCCGCCCAGCAGCGTGTAGACGTTGAGCACGTCGCCGATCGACAGGTTGACGTGACCGCCGGCGTCAACCGGCAACCCGCGCACCAGAATCGAGAAGGCGACCCCCCACAACACGGCGGGCAGCCAGGACCCGGCCGCGATACCGAAGTCGGCCCACCCCCGCCATTTCGTGTCGTCGACCTTGCCGCGCCATTCGATGGACACGACACGCAGGATCATGCCGAACAGGATTGCCAGCAGTGGCAAATACAGCGTCGAGAAGACAATGGCATACCAGCCCGGAAATGCGGCGAACATCGCTGCGCCGGCGGTGATGAGCCAGACCTCGTTGCCATCCCAGACCGGGCCGATGGTGTTAAGCGCTGCGCGCCGGTGGGTTTCGGGATCACCCGTGCCCACCCGGGCGAGCGGTTCCATCAACATTCCCACGCCGAAGTCGAATCCTTCGAGGAAGAAGAAGCCGACGAACAGCAGTCCGATGATGCCGAACCACAACTCTTGGAGTCCCACCGGTCAGCTCCCTATCTCAGTACGCGAACGACAGCGGCGCTACTTCGTCGTCGTCGGGTGCTCGGGGCGGGGCCGGCTCGGCGTCGTGTTCCCGCGGTCCTTCGACGATGTAGCGCTTGAGCAGGTAGAACCAGACGACCGCGAGCACCCCGTAGAGCAGCGTGAACATGACGAGGGAGGTGACGACCATGCCGGGCGCATGGTGCGAGACGCCGGCGGCGACCGTGAGGTGTACATCCTGGTCACCGGTGGGGTTCGGCACCACAATCCACGGCTGACGACCCATCTCGGTGAACACCCATCCGGCGCTGTTGGCCAGGAACGGGGTCGGAATCGCGAGTAGCGCAAACCAGCCGAACCAGCGCTGGTTCGGGATCCGCCCGCCGCGGGTGAGCCACAACGCGAGCAACGCGAACAGCACCGGAATCGCCAGCAACCCGATCATCATGCGGAACGACCAGTAGGTGACAAACAGGTTGGGGCGGTAGTCGTTTGGCCCGAATCGGCGTTCGTAGTTCTGCTGCATGTCGCGCACGCCCGGCAAGGTGACGCCCTCGAACTTGCCCTCGGCGAGGAGCGGCAGCACGTAGGGCACCTCGATGACACGGGTCACCGCGTCGCAGTTGTTGTGCGTGCCGACGGTGAGGACGGAGAAGTCGGGATCGGTTTGGGTGTCACACAACGATTCCGCCGACGCCATCTTCATCGGCTGCTGCTGGAACATCAGCTTGCCCTGGTGGTCGCCGGTGAAGAACAGGCCGACGGTGGCAAGCAGCACCACCCAGCAGCCCAGGATGGTCGCCGGGCGATACATCCCGCCGGTGTCCGCTTCGGCGGTGCCTTTGTGTGACCGAACCAGCCACCAGGCGCTGACGGCGGCGACGAACGTGCCCGCGGTCAGCAGCGCGCCGGTGACGGTGTGCGAAAACGCCGTCAGCCCAGTGTTATTGGTGAGCAGCGCCACGATGTCGTTCAGCTCGGCGCGATGGGTTTCCGGGTTGTAGTGCACGCCCACCGGGTGCTGCATGAACGAGTTTGCCGTGATGATGAAGAACGCGGACACATTGACAGAGATCGCGACGATCCAGATGCACGCCAGGTGCACCAACCGGGGCAGCCGGCTCCAGCCGAAAATCCACAAGCCGAGGAAAGTGGATTCGAAGAAGAAGGCCATCAGGCCCTCCATGGCCAGTGGGGCGCCGAACACATCGCCGACGAACCGCGAGTATTCGCTCCAGTTCATGCCGAACTGGAACTCCTGCACGATGCCGGTTGCCACGCCGATGGCGAAGTTGATCAGGAACAACTTGCCGAAGAACTTGGTGAGGCGATACCAGGCGACGTCGCCGGTGGCCACCCACGCCGTCTGCATGATTGCGATCAGGGGCGCCAGTCCGATGGTGAGTGGCACAAAGATGAAGTGGTAGACGGTGGTAATACCGAACTGCCACCGCGAAATGTCGACGACATTCATCTGTCATCTCCGGGGCTGCAGGGACGTTAGTCTGCTACGACAGAGTGTAGTAACGCGGCGGTGCCTACGCTACCGTCAATTTCGCGTTGACCGCGCGGATCAGGAGTTCTCGACGCGTGCAACGGCTTCGCCGACCTTGTTGGACGCCTTGCGGATTCCGAACGACGAAACGATCTCGAACGTGCCGATGAAGATCAGCCAGATGCCGACGACTTGCGCCAAGATCACGATGCCGCTGAACGGCGTACCGAGCATGATCATGCCGGCGAGCAGGCTCATCACTCCGACGAAGATTTCCCACCCTCGGCCCGGCAGGGCGGGGTCGCTGATGGCCGAAACGGTCGTCGCCACACCACGGAAGATGAAGCCGATGCCGATCCAGATCGCCAGCAGGTAGACGGCTGTCGCCTCGTCCTTGCTGAAGTGACGAAACGCCAGGAATGCCAGGACCAGCGATGCCGCGCCGCTGATGAACAACAGAACTCGCCCGCTGGCCGAGACGTGCAGGCTGAACGCGAAGGCGACCTGCGCGAATCCGGTGATCAGTAGATAGATGCCGAACGCGACCGCGGCGATCACGATCGATTTGCCGGTCCACACCAGCACGGCAACGCCGACGGCCAGCGTCAGGACTCCGGATACCAGCGTGGATTTCCACAGATGGGGCAACAAGGTTGGAACGGGGGAGGTTTCCATGTCACCAGTGTGGCGTATGTGGCAGTTCCGGTATAGGGCCTGAGGGCTCTAGACCTTTCGGTGGCGACCCGCATCGGCCGGCTGCGCCGCGCTCGCGATCGCCACTGATCCTTTCGGTGGCGACCCGCATCGCCCGGCTGCGCCGCGCTCGCGATCGCCATTAAACGTGGGCGGTGTCGGCTTCCTCGACCAGCAGGTCGCCGGACGGTTCGACCGGTTTGCGGCCGACCAGATACCAGGTTCGCATGATGCCCTTGCCTTTGACGTCGATGCTGCCGCGCGCCTGCAGCACAAAGTCGTCCCTGAGGCGCTCGTAGATCGTCTCGGGCACTTGGATGCGGCCCACCGAGTCGGTGGATTCCATCCGGGACGCGACATTGACCGCGTCGCCCCATACGTCGTAGAAGAACCGGCGGGAACCGACGACGCCGGCCACCACCGGGCCGTTGGCCATACCGATCCGAAGCGGTACCGCGTGCCCATGCGGGCCTTTCAGTCCGGCGGCAACTTCGGCCATCTCGATCGCGAAGTCGGCCAGCGCTTCCACGTGGTCGGGCCGCGGTCGTGGAACGCCGCTGACCACCATGTAGGAGTCTCCGCTGACCTTGATCTTCTCCAGGCCGTGCTTGTCGACCAGCGCGTCGAACGCGCTGTACAGCTTGTCGAGGAACCGCACCAGATCGGCGGGTGGGGTGTTGCTGGCGCGCTCGGTGAAGCCGACGATGTCGGCGAACAGCACCGAGGCCTCGTCGTACTTGTCGGCAATGATCTTGTTGCGGTCGGGGTCTTTGAGGCGCTCCGCGATGCTGGCCGGCAGCATGTTTGCCAGGAGCGCCTCGGAGCGCTCGTACTCGGCTTCCATGGCCGCCTCGGCGCGGTCGGTGTCACGCAGCGCGAACCACACCGTCACGATCACCATCACGCACGCGGAGATAGTCGTGGTGGCGAAGCTTAGTTGCATCGCCCACGGCGGCTCAACCCCGGTGGAGCGGGGCACCGTGAACTGCAGGGCGATCACCACCGCGGCGCCGGTTATCGTCAGCAGGAGTGCCAGGCGGATGCGCTCGATTCCGAGCTGCAGTATCAGCAGGCTCGACGTCGTCACCAGGTAGTACTGCACGCCCGATCCGGTACCCAGGTCGATGCAGATGACGACGATCACCACGTACGCCGACAGGACAAAGGTAAGCGGCGCAACCAGTTCCCCGAACTTCCGCAGGTATGGGATGGTCGCGAAGATCATGCCGGCGGCGAAGTTGATTATCTGCGTCTGCCACACCGGGGGGCCTGGTACAAACCCGAGAATGCCGAACAGGACGCAGACCCCGACCGCCATGATCGCTGTGACGTTGAGTATCCGGGCGCGCCGAGCCTCGCTGTCGGCGTAGTGCTGGGAGCGGGCGCGGGTTTCGGCCCGTACCGCAGCTACGCAGTCCGGGCGCTCTGTTGAGCCATCCGACCATTTCGAGGTGGAGCCGCATTTCTTAGCCGCCACGGTCCAAGCCTACTGGTTGAACTCGGTGTTTACCGAGTGCGGCGGTGATTCTGCGGTTTCTGGGCTGTGCCCTCGGTGAGATTCGAACTCACACTGGACGGGTTTTGAATCCGTTTCCTCTGCCAGTTGGGATACGAGGGCTGTTCCGGCCCCACTACCTTAAAGGAGCTTGCCGACCCGAGAAGATCGGCATCGCACCGCCCCCCCGCGGTCGCTGGTCGCATGCCCTCACGACACAATGTCCGTCATGACCGGCTCAACGACCGACTCCGACGCCGCACCGCCGCGCCGGGTCCTGATCGCTGAAGACGAAGCGCTCATCCGACTGGACCTGGCAGAGATGCTGCGAGAGGAGGGTTACGACATCGTCGGGGAGGCCGGCGACGGCCAGGAAGCCGTCGAGTTGGCCGAGCAGCATCAGCCTGATCTGGTGATCATGGATGTGAAGATGCCGCGTCGCGACGGTATCGACGCCGCGTCGGAGATAGCCAGCAAGCGCATCGCGCCGATCGTCGTGCTGACCGCGTTCAGCCAGCGCGACCTGGTCGAGCGTGCGCGCGACGCCGGGGCGATGGCCTACCTGGTGAAGCCGTTCACCATCAGCGACCTGATCCCGGCCATCGAATTGGCTGTCAGCCGGTTTGCCGAGCTCAGCGCGCTGGAGCGGGAAGTGGCGACGTTGACCGACCGGCTGGAGACGCGCAAGGTCGTCGAACGGGCCAAAGGCCTACTGCAGGCCAACCAGGGCATGAGCGAGCCCGAAGCGTTCAAGTGGATTCAGCGTGCGGCCATGGACCGGCGCACCACCATGAAGCGGGTCGCCGAGATCGTCCTGGAAACCCTCGCCGATCCGAAGGACGAGTAGCCCCCGCGAGCGCGCGCATATGTACAGCGAACGCTCTAAATGCCGTACATTCGCGGACGCTCGCGTGGCTTCAGCAGGGAGTAACTGCCGCCCTACCGCGCCACGATCACCGACGAGCCGTGCCCGAACAGCCCCTGGTTGGCGGTGACACCCACCGTCGCGTTCTCCACCTGACGGCCGATGGCCTGCCCGCGCATCTGCCAGGTCAGCTCGCAGACCTGGGCGATCGCCTGGGCAGGGATGGCCTCGCCGAAGCACGCCAGCCCACCGGACGGGTTGACCGGGACCTTGCCGCCGATGGTCGTCGCACCGCTGCGCAGCAGCGCCTCGGCCTCGCCCTTGGCGCACAACCCCAGGTGTTCGTACCAGTCGAGTTCCAACGCGGTGGACAGGTCGTAGACCTCGGCCAGGCTCACGTCTTCCGGCCCGATGCCCGCCTCCGCATAGGCCGCGTCCAGGATCTGATCCTTGAACACCCGGTCGGGCGCAGCCACCACGGCGGTGGAATCCGTTGCGATATCAGGTAATTCGGGCAGGTGCTGCGGGTAGCGCGGGGTGACGGTGCTGACCGCGCGCACCGACGGCACCCCGTCCAGCGAACCGAGGTGCTGACGGGCGAACTCGGCACTCGCCACGATCAGCGCGGCCGCGCCATCGGAGGTGGCGCAGATGTCGAGCTGGTGCAGCGGGTCGGCGACCACCGCGCTGGCCAGCACGTCCTCGACCGCGGACTCCTTGCGGTAGCGGGCATTCGGGTTCTGCAGGCCATGCAGCGAGTTCTTGACTTTCACCTGCGCGAAGTCCTCGGCTGTGGCGCCGTAGAGGTCCATCCGGCGACGCGCCAGCAGCGCGAAGTACACCGGGTTCATCGCCCCGATCAGGTGGAACCGTTGCCAGTCGGGGTCGTTCTTGCGTTCCCCGCCGACCGGGGCGAACGCCCCCTTCGGCGTGGTGTCGGCGCCGATCACCAGCGCGACGTCGCAGAAGCCGGCCAGGATCTGCGCCCGCGCACTCTGCAGCGCCTGCGAACCGCTGGCACACGCGGCGTAGCTGGAGCTGACCGGGACCCCGTTCCAGCCCAGCTTCTGGGCAAAGGTGGACCCGGCGATGAAGCCCGGATAGCCGTTGCGAATCGTGTCGGCCCCGGCGACCAGCTGGATCTGCCGCCAGTCCAGGCCGGCCTCGCGCAGGGCAGCCCGCGCAGCGACGACGCCGTATTCGGTGAAGTCCCGGCCCCATTTGCCCCAGGGGTGCATTCCGGCGCCCAAGATGTACAGCGGTTCGGGGGTGCTCATGACGGGATCCTCCAGGCGTGCACGATGCGCTCGACGCCGTCGTCGTCGGTGAATAGCGGCATCGTGGTCAGCTCCATTTCCATGCCGACCTTCAAGTCGGCCGCCAGCGTGCCCTCGACCACCTTGCCCAGCACGATCAGTCCCTCGTCGGCCAGCTCCACCGCGGCGATGGCGAACGGCTCGAAGGGGTCCGGAGCCGGGTAGGGCGCGGGCGGCGGGTAGCGGTTCTCGGTGTAGCTCCACAGCTTCCCGCGCCTGGACAGTGCGACGGACTCTAGTGCATCGCTGTCGCAGGCCGGGTTAGGGCAGTTGTTCTCCCTCCCAGAAGAGACGGGCGGGAAGACGAAGGTGCCGCACTTGGGGCATTTGCCGCCAACCAGGTGCGGGTTTCCGGCGTCGTCGGTGGCGAACCATCCATCGATCGCCGGCTGGACCTTGTCGAGAGCTTCTGTCACCACGCCAGATTACTCACCCTGACGGAAAAACTGAAACGTGTTCCAATTCGCTCCCGTTGGGTGGGAATCACCGATGACTTCGGCGGGCGACGGCGGTCACAACGTCAAAAGGCCTGGCAACAGTAAGGAGCGTCGAATGGTGATCGTCGCGGGCTACCTCGTCGTCGAGCCGGCGCAGCGCGACAGCTACCTGGCGGCATGCCAGAGCGTCGTGCAGCAGGCCCGGCAGGCACCCGGTTGCCTCGACTTCGCGATAACCGCGGACCTGCTCGATCCGGATCGGGTCAACATCTTCGAACGCTGGGAGTCGACGGCGGCCGTCGAGGCGTTCCGGGGCAGCGGACCCAGCGATGCGCAGCAAGGCTCGATAGTTTCGGCATCGGTTTCCGAGTACGACGTGGGCGGTCAGCGGCCGCTGCTCTGATCTCAGCGACGATGCCTAGAGTTAGGGCGGTGAGCCCAGCTAGGACCGCCGCCGACCGCGCGGAACAAGGCACCCCTGACGGCGGAGATCAAGCCAAACCGACGCTGATGCTGCTGGACGGCAATTCGCTGGCGTTCCGGGCGTTTTACGCGTTGCCGGCCGAGAACTTCAAAACGCGCGGCGGGCTGACCACCAACGCGGTCTACGGCTTCACGGCCATGCTGATCAACCTGCTGCGCGACGAAGCGCCGACGCACATCGCGGCCGCGTTCGACGTGTCGCGCCAGACCTTCCGTTCCGAGCGCTACCCGGAATACAAGGCCAACCGCTCCTCGACCCCCGACGAGTTCCACGGTCAGATCGACATCACCAAAGAGGTGCTGGGCGCCCTGGGCATAACGGTGCTGGCCGAACCGGGGTTCGAGGCCGACGACATCATCGCGACGCTGGCCACCCAGGCCGAGCATGAGGGCTACCGGGTGCTGGTGGTCACCGGCGACCGTGACTCGCTGCAGTTGGTCAGCGACGACGTCACCGTGCTGTATCCGCGCAAAGGTGTCAGCGAGCTCACCCGCTTCACCCCGGAGGCCGTGGTCGAGAAGTACGGGCTGACGCCGCGGCAATACCCCGACTTCGCCGCGCTGCGCGGCGATCCCAGCGACAACCTGCCCGGCATTCCCGGCGTGGGCGAGAAGACCGCGTCCAAGTGGATCGTCGAGTACGGCTCGCTGCAGTCGCTGGTCGACAACGTCGACTCGGTGCGCGGCAAGGTGGGCGACGCACTACGGGCGCATGTGGCCAGCGTCGTGCTCAACCGCGACCTCACCGAGCTGGTCAAAGACGTGCCGCTGGCGCAGACCCCGGACACCCTGCGGCTGCAGCCGTGGGACCGCGACCAGATCCACCGGCTCTTCGACGACCTCGAATTCCGGGTGCTGCGGGACCGGTTGTTCGACACGCTGGCGGCCGTCGAACCCGAGGTGGACGAGGGGTTCGACGTGCGCGGCGGTGCGCTGCAGCCCGGCACGGTCGGGCAGTGGCTGGCCGAGCACGCCGACGACGGGCGCCGGTCGGGGCTGGCCGTGGTGGGCACCCATCTGCCGCATGACGGGGACGCCACCGCGCTGGCGATCGCCGCCGCCGATGGGGACGGCGCCTACATCGACACCGCGACGCTGACCCCGGACGACGACGCCGCGCTGGCGGCCTGGCTGGCCGATCCCGCGAAACCCAAAGCGCTGCACGAGGCGAAGCTGGCCATGCACGATCTGACGGGTCGCGGGTGGACGCTGAACGGCGTCACGTCCGACACCGCGCTCGCTGCCTACCTGGTGCGGCCCGGGCAGCGCAGTTTCACCCTCGACGACCTGTCGCTGCGCTACCTGCGTCGCGAGCTGCGCGCGGAAACACCTGAACAGCAACAGCTTTCGCTCCTCGACGACCTAGACGACTCCGGCGGGGCGGATGAACAAGCCGTTCAAACCGTGATCCTGCGAGCCCGGGCCGTCGTCGACCTGGCTGACGCGCTGGACGAAGAGCTGGCGCGCATCGACTCCACCGCATTGCTGGGCGACATGGAGCTGCCGGTTCAGCAGGTGCTGGCCGGCATGGAGACTGCGGGTATCGCCGTCGACCTGGGGATGCTGACCCAGCTGCAGAGCCAGTTCGGCGACCAGATCCGCGACGCCGCCGAGGCCGCGTACGCCGTGATCGGCAAGCAGATCAACCTCGGTTCACCCAAACAGCTGCAGGTCGTGTTGTTCGACGAACTGGGCATGCCGAAGACGAAGCGGACCAAAACCGGCTACACCACGGATGCGGACGCTGTGCAGGGTCTTTTCGAAAAGACCGGGCACCCGTTTCTGCAGCATCTGCTCACCCACCGCGACGTCACCCGGTTGAAGATCACGGTCGACGGGTTGCTGAACTCGGTGGCCGGC
>NZ_DATJYB010000446.1:0-5730 GCF_035499775.1 Mycobacterium sp.
CCTTCGGCCCGGGCGCGTCGCGCGGTCTCCAGTCCGATGCCTGCGCTGCCGCCGATCACGACGACGGTCTGTCCGGCCAATTCGGTCATGGTGGTCAGCTCTCGATCAGCTCTAAGGTCGCCAGATCGCGGATCGCCTGACAGCCCCGCGCCAGCATGGTCAGCACCATATCGTCGCCGCGCTCGGTCGTGGCGGCGAAGGCGAACCCGAGCGCCGAGATCAGCGGCGCCTGCGGAACCCCGAGACGGTAATCGCGCCAACATGTTTCGCGGTCGTAATCGGTGACGCCGTGGTCCAACAGCGCATGGTGATATGCCTCGACGAGGCCCTCCTCGATGGAGGCGCGCAGTTGTGGATTGAGGCTGGTTGCGGTGAAGTAGGCGAGATCCCGGGCCGGAAGGCCCACGCCGAGCGTCTGCCAGTCGACGATGCTCACTCGCGTTCGCTCGGGGTCGAACAACATGTTGTCCAGCCGATAGTCGCCATGCATCAAGGCGAACCGGTCATGCTCGGCAAGAAGCCAGGGCGTCACCAAACCCATTGTCGCAGTGAAGGTATCCCGGTCCTCGGCGCTCATCCGGTCACCGAGCTTGTCCAGCGTGATGTCGGCGCTCAGCTTCGCCACCTCACCGAGGCCCTTGGCGGAATCCTCGTCCGGACGCCCGAACGCGATGGCGGGAAAGTCCAGCCACACCGGGTCACACCAGCTCGGCGCATGCAATCCCGCCAACGCCGCGACCGCCAGTCGCGCCTCCTGCTCGCCGCAGCCCGCGATCTGATCACCCTGGACCGCGGGTGCCTGGTCCGCCAGCAGTAGGGCGAACTCCATTGCGTCGTCACTGATCTCGCAGTAAAAGCACTGCGGTGTCGGCACCTGCACCCGGTCAGCCACGGAAGCATAGAACGCGCACTCGCTGCGATAGCCGAGGATTACCCTGTCGCGCACGGTGTCGTCCTGGGCCGGCAGTTTGATCACGAAGGTCTGCGGTATGCCACCCGGATCCGCGGCGTAGCGGGCCGACACCCGGTACGTGGCGCCGGTCTGCCCGGTGCCGATCGGCGCTACGTCAACTTCAGACACCTCGACGGAGTGGCCACGCTGGCCGAATACCGCCGACAGCCATTCGGAAGTCACATCGGTGGGGTATCGCGGAATCGCGAGCGTCGCGGACAACGTGCCTCCCAGCCTTGCTTACCCGGACCTTGGGGTCCGATTCGACTGGTCAACTGTAAGCCATACGGCAACTGAGCAGCACCTGTCCCCCGGAAGGGCTCCTTCGGCTCATAGCACGATGCCGGCTGCGCGCGCGACCTCGGCATAGGCGGCTGCGAGGCCGGCCAATGACGCGTGCGCGTTGCGACCGCTGGGGTTAGGCACGATCCACAGTTCGGAGCCCACGTGGGGCGTCGGTTGCTTGCCGAGTTTTGCCAGGGGATCGCTGAACGCGGCGCGATAGGCGGTGATCCCGAGGACGGCGACCACCGTGGGCGAATACTCCGCAACCAGCGTGCGCAGTTTCCGTGTACCTGCGACGAGTTCGGCGGCCGCGAGCTCCGCCGCACTGGCAGTCGCTCGTTCGACGAGGCTCGTGATGCCGATTCCACGACTGAGCAGGTATTCGCGGTCAGCGGTAGTAAGCCCCGACGACGCGTCGACGAGGTGATCTGTGATTCCGGCCCGAAAGAGCGCCGGATAGAAGCGGTTGCCGCGAGGGGCGAAGTGCCCCTGAACCGCGACGCTTCTGAGCCCTGGATTGATCCCGACAAAGAGCAGCCGAACCTGATCAGAGATCAAGTCCGGCAAGGTCTTACCGACGAAACCCTTCAGTTGTTCTCGGGTGAATCTCGTGTTGTCCGGCATTGCAGTCCTTTAACTACCCCTCGATCGGCCGCGAAAAGTCTCCGGCGCGCTGAAACTACCTTGGTAGCCGACGCGCCGCCGAAGGAGGAGTTTCATGTCGATGCCCAGGGATCTCGTCTTCGTCCGCCACGGTCAATCGGAGGCGAACGTCGTTCAGAGCGCCGACAAAGAGGGACTCGTTCACGAGCAGCGCGACGCCATCAGTGAGCGGCCGGATTGGACGCAACGCCTATCCCGTCTAGGCATCGAGCAAGCACGGCAGGCAAAGGAATGGATCGACCTCAATCTGGGCGGCGCGAGTTCGTTCGACTTCCGGTACTTCTCTCCGTTTTTGCGGACCCGCGAAACCGCCGCCCACATCGGGGGTTCGGATTGCGGCGACTGGATCATCGAGGACCGGGTCGTCGAAAGAAGCTGGGGCATCTACGGGTCGCTGCCGAGAGCGGACCGGGAGGAGATGTTCGGCCTGACCACCAAGATGTATAAGCAGTCGCCGTGGTACACGAAACTCGAAGGCGGAGAAAGCCGTTACGAGGTGAGTCATCGCTTTCGCGACTTTCAGGGCACGTTGCACCGGGAGGGGGCGGGCAAACGCGTGCTGGTGGTAACGCACGGCGACTTCATGGGGAATCGCGCGCTACAACATCGAACGCATGCTGCCCGAAAAGTTCGAAGAAGTCGAGAACGACAAATCACAATCGATGACCAACTGCACGATCTTGCATTACTCGAGAAACAATCCCCATGATCCCCACGAAGTTCGGGACAAGCTCAGCTGGCGCAGAATAGTGAACCCGACGGATATCGCGTCGTCGCCCTTCGGCGGAGATTGGCTCGAGTTGCCGCCGCGCCCCATGTACACCGGTGCCGATCTGCTGAGCCAGGTGGAGCGGTCGCCGCGGCTCATCACGTTCGACGAGTAATCGTGCGCGTTAGGACGCCTTCCGGAGCTCGCGCAGCGCGGTGCGCAAGCCACGTCGTTTCCCCGTCGCGGGGTCGACAAAGCTCTCACGTATCCCCTCACGCACCCGAAACTTCAACTCGGACCGGGTCTCGGGGGCGTCGTCGGACGTCGCGTTGAGCATCTTGTCGGGTAGCGCGAGCTTGAGAATCGTCCAGAACGACTGCCAGTACTGGCGGCCGAGGGATCCGGTGGTGTACGGCAGATCGTACTTGTCGCACAACTCGCGCACCCGCACCGAGATCTCGGCGTAGCGATTACTGGGCAGATCCGGGAAGAGGTGGTGCTCGATCTGATAGCACAGATTCCCGCTGACGAACGCCATCAGCGGCCCGGCGTTAAAGTTCGCCGATCCCAGCATCTGGCGCAGATACCACTCCCCCTGCGTCTCGTTCTCGAACTCTTCGACGGTGAATTTCTCGGCTCCGTCGGGGAAGTGCCCGCAGAAGATCACCATGTAGGACCAGTAGTTGCGGATCAGGTTGGCCACAGCGTTGGCCTGCAGGGTCCGCTTCCAGCCGCGGCCGGCCAGGGCCGGAAACACGATGTAGTCCTTACCAACCTGTTTGCCGACCTTTTTGCCGATGATGCGCAGGTCCTTGCGGACCTCGGCCCACGACTTCTCGTGTTTGCGGATCTTGCGGGTCTCCAGGCCGTGGGCGGCGACACCCCACTCGAACAGGGTGCCGAGCAGCATGTTGTAGATCGGGTTGCCCAGCATCCAAGGCGCCCAAGGCTCGTCGCGCGTGACGCGCATGATGCCGTAACCGACGTCATCGTCCAGGTCAACGACGTTCGTGTACTTGTGGTGGATGAAATTGTGCGACTTCTTCCAGTGCACGCTGGGCGAGGTGGTGTCCCACTCCCATTCGGTGGAGTGGATCTCCGGATCGTTCATCCAGTCCCACTGGCCGTGGGTGATGTTGTGACCGAGCTCCATGTTCTCGATGATCTTCGCCATTCCGAGCATGCCCGTCCCGGCCAGCCACGCGAACCTATTTCGGCTGGCGAACAACGCGATTCGCCCACCGGCGGCCAGCGCGCGCTGCAGCTGGATGGACCGGCGAATGTAGCGGGCGTCGCGCTCGCCGCGGGACTCCTCGATGTCGGCGCGGATCGCGTCCAGCTCGCGGGCGAGCTGCTCGACATCCTCGGTGGTCAGGTGGGCGTATTCCTTGATATCGGTGATAGCCATATGTTTCCTCCTCAGATTTTGAGGGTGCAGTTGCCCGACGCCGTGGAGATACAGGTTTGGATGCGATCACCTTCACCGTGTTCGGTGCCGGACCTGAAGTCGCGCACGTGCCCCGATTCCAGAGGAAGCACACAGGTCTGGCAGATGCCCATCCGGCATCCGAAGGGCATCTGAATGCCCACTTTTTCTCCGGCCTCCAAAAGTGAAGTGGCGCCGTCGATTTCGATACTCTTGTCGGATATTGCGAAGGTGACTGTGCCGCCTTCACCGCCCTTGTCGGTAGCTGCGATGGTGAAGCGCTCGACGTGCAGCAGATCACTGATATCCGCGCTCTTCCACACTTCTTCGACGGTGTCGAGCAAAGCGGGCGGGCCACAGACCCAGGCCGGGCGCTCGCGCCAGTCCTCCACTACGTCGGCCAGCTGGTCGAAGTCGACCTTGCCGTGTTCCTGGGTGAGCCGCAGATGCAGCCGGTACCCCGGCTGGTCGTTCTCCAGGGTGCGCAACTCGTCGTGAAAGATGACGTCGTCGGCGCTGGGCGCGGAGTGGATGTGTGCGATGTCGATCTTCTCGCCGCGGGATTTGAGAGTGCGCAGCATGGCCATGACCGGGGTGATCCCGCTGCCGGCGGTGATGAACAGGACCCGTTCCGGAGCTGGGTCGGGCAACGCGAAATCACCCTTCGGAGCGGCGAGTCGCACGACGGTGCCCGGTTTGACGCCGTTCACCAGGTGCGTGGACAGAAAGCCCTCCGGGGTGGCCTTGACAGTGATCGTGATGTTGTTGCTGTCGCGGCGCGGAACTGATGTCAGCGAATACGAACGCCAGTGCCACCGACCGTCGATTCGCAATCCGATGCCGACGTACTGCCCGGCCCGGTAGTTGCCGGAGAAGCCCCAGCCGGGCTTGATCGTGACGGTCGCGGAGTCTTCAGTTTCCGGATGTACACCTACGATGAGACCCCGGAGTTCGCGCGCTGACCACAGCGGATTGAGGAGTTTGAGGTAGTCGTCGGGCAGCAACGGCGTGGTCGCGCGAGCGGCCAGTCCGCGCGGGACGTTGACCCATGGCGTTGATGCAGTTTGGACACCTTTCGCAGGTGCCTTGCTCCATCGCATGAGGCTGCTAAGTGTCGGACCCATAGTCCTTCCCAAGTGGTCTGATCGGGGTTTCCGTGGCTTGTTTGAAGCACGGCTCCTCATCGTTTTCCCGATAGCAGCGTTCGATAAACACTTGTTCGCTGAGTTACACGGGCGCGAGCGCTCCCTGGCATCTCCTGGTTACAAGGCGCGCTTGTATCCCGGCAAGGACGTGACCGCTACTAGAAGGCGGGCGCCGGATGAACGATCAATGTCATGAACACTTCAAACATCACCCAGACCAACGGAATCCTGCGCCGCAGCATCGCCGGCGCGCTGCTGGCCACCGCGATCACCGCGACCGCCGTCGGCCTCGCCGCCACCAGCTACGCCGACCCCGCCCCGGGCGGCCCCCCAGGCGCCATCTGCAAGACCGACCCCTGGGGCTTCCTGGGCTCCCAGCGCCGCACCCTGTGCGACGGCCCGATCTCCACCGACGGCAGCTGGATGCGGGAACGCACCATCTGGGTGCCCGCGCACCAGACGATGTACAGCTGCTACGGCGGCTCCGACCGGTCCTACTCCCGCACCTGCACGGGTGGGTACTGGATCAACGAGCGCCTGGTCAGCAACG
>NZ_DATJYB010000447.1:0-7668 GCF_035499775.1 Mycobacterium sp.
CGCTGCCTTCGGTGTTGCCGACGGCGGTGCGTGAGCTGATTCGCTACGTGCGGCCGCCGTGGCTGCGCCGCTGGGCCCGCGACGGCTACGGCTGGTTGCAACCCCGCCTGTCCCCGATAGCCAGGTCCGCGTTGCCGCCCCGCTTGACCGTCGAATACCTGGAACAAACCCGCGGCGCAATCGATTTCAATCGGCCGGGCATCCCGATCGTGGCGTCGCTGCCGTCGGTGCACATCGCCGAGACATACGGCAAGGCGCACCACGGGCGCGCGGGGACCGTAGCCGCGATCACGGACTGGGCGCAGCGCCAAGACATTCCGTTGGTGGATCTCAAAGCCGCTGTCGGCGAACAGATTATGAGTGGACGTGGCAATCCCGACGGCATTCACTGGAATTTCGAAGCCCACCAGGCGGTGGCGGAACTGATGCTCAAAGCGCTCGCCGAAGCCTTGCAGGCAGCTAAAGTACCGACCCAGAAACCTCTCGGCTGAAGCATGCCTGTCCTCGTGGTCACCGACTCGTCGTCGCGGCTGTCGGCAGACATGTGTGAAAAGTGGGCGATCCGGGTGGTTCCGCTGCACATCTTGCTCGACGGCGTCGATCTGCGCGACGGTGTGGACGAGATCCCCGACGACATCCACAAGCGCCACGCCACCACCGCGGCGGCCACTCCGGCCGACCTCTGCGCCGCTTACCAGCAGGCGCTGGCCGACAGCGGCGGGGATGGGGTTGTGGCAGTGCATATTTCGTCAGCGTTGTCGGGAACCTGCGCCGCCGCGCAGCGGACGGCGGCCGACCTCGGCGCGGCCGTGCGGGTGGTCGACTCCAGGACGACCGCGATGGGCACCGGTTTCATCGCGCTGGCCGCCGCGCGAGCAGCGGCAGGCGGTGCGGACCTGGACGCCGTCGCGGCCGTCGCCGGCGCCGGGGTGCGCCGTAGTCATGCGTTCATGGTGGTGCACCGCCTGGACAACCTGCGGCGCAGTGGGCGGATCGGTGGGGCCCAAGCGTGGCTGGGCACCGCGCTGGCGCTCAAGCCGCTGTTGCGCATCGACGACGGCAAACTCGTTCTGGCCCAACGGGCACGCACCGTCAGCCACGCGACGGCGGCGATGATCGACCGCGTCTGCGAGGTGGTCGGCGAGCGCTCCGCTGCTTTAGCGGTGCAGCATGTCGCGAACCCCGACGGAGCGAACGAAGTGGCCGCCGCGCTGGCAC
Source organism: Mycobacterium sp. (assembly GCF_035499775.1). Lineage (GTDB taxonomy): Bacteria > Actinomycetota > Actinomycetes > Mycobacteriales > Mycobacteriaceae > Mycobacterium. Next base: position 1,219 of record NZ_DATJYB010000447.1, read on the forward strand.
AGCGGTTGCCGGCCTGCGAGCCGGCGATCATCAGCCCGCTGGGACCGGTGCTTGCTGTGCACGTCGGCGGCGGGGCCGTCGCGGTGTGCGTAGACGTCGAGGGCTGACCCAGCCCTGCGGCTAAGTCGTCGCCTTCGGCCGGCCGTAGTCGCCGCGAGGATGCACAACCCGCGGCCACCAGAACCAGCGGCCCAAAAGCGTTGCGATCGAGGGCATCAGCAACGTGCGCACGATCAGCGTGTCAAGCAGTAGACCGATGCAGACGGTGGACCCGAACTGACCGAGCACGGTCAACTCACTGCCCAGCATGGCCGCCATGGTGAAGGCGAACACCAGGCCCGCGGCGGTCACCACACCACCGGTGCCGGCCATCGATCGGATGATGCCCGTTTTGAGTCCGGCGTGGATCTCTTCCCTGAACCGGGAGACCAGTAGCAGGTTGTAGTCCGACCCGACGGCCAACAGGATGATGACGGACAGCGCCATCACGATCCAGTGGATCCGGAAGCCGAACAGGTTCTGCCAGATCAGCACGGACAGTCCGAAGGACGCGGCGATGGAGCTGGCCGCGGTGCCCACGATCACCAAAGCGGCAACGACGCTTCGGGTGAGCAGCAGCATGATCATGAAGATCAGCGTCAGCGACGCGACCACCGCGATCATCAGGTCGTATTTAGCGCCGTCGTGCATGTCCTTGAACGTCGCGGCGGTTCCGCCGAGAAAGACCTTGGCGTCGGACAGCGAGGACTGTTTCAGCCCCTCCTGCGCGGCCGTCCGCTCGGCATCGACCCGTGAAATACCTTCCGGCGTCATCGGATCGCCCTGGTGGGTGATGAAGAAGCGCGCCGACTTGCCGTCCGGCGATAAGAACATGCGCAGGCCGGTTTGGAAGTCGGGGTTTTGGAATGCCTCAGGGGGCAGGTAGAACATGTCGTCGTTCTGCGACTGGTCGAAGCTTTGCCCCATGACGATCGCGGTGTTGCTCATGGCCTCGAGCTGGTTGATCAACGCCGAGAACGTCTGATACAGCGTCAGCGTGATGGCCTTGGTGGCCTTCTGCGAAGCGATCAGCGCGGGGAACAGTGTCATCAGCTCGTGCGTGGCCGTCGCGGTGTGCTGGATGTCTGCGGTGAGCTCGTGGAACTTCTCGGCAAGCTGGTCGAAACCGTCGATCGAGTCGAATATGGACCGTAACGAGAAGCAGATGGGGATGTCGTAGCAGTGCTTTTCCCAGTAGAAGTAGGACCTGATCGGCCGCCACATGTCTTCGAAATCCGCAAAGTGATTTCGCAATTCATCGGTGATCTGCGATGTTTCGCCTGTGGTCTTCGCGCTGTCGTCAGCAGCCTGGGAAAGACCTTGCGTCACCGCGTACTGGCGTTCCGTGATGTCGATGTTGGCCTGCAGCTGGTCGGCCAACTTGAGGATGTCGGCTATGCGGTCTTTGAGGAAGGCCATGTTCTGCATGGTCGTTTGGCTCTGCACGCTGTTCTGAAACGGTATGGAGCTGTGCTGAATTGGGATGCCCAGCGGTCGGGTGATGTCCTGGACCATGGCGATACCGACCACCCGCATCACGTTCTTGGCGACTCTGTCCAAGACCAGCATGTCCGCCGTGTTGCGCATGTCGTGGTCGGATTCGACCATCAACATGTCGGGGTTCATCCGGGCCTGTGAGAAGTGCCGATCGGCGGCCGCCTGCCCCAGATTCGACGGGGCACTGGTGGGCAGGTAGTAGCGGTCGTTGTAGCTCGTCTTATAGCCCGGCAGCGCGACCATGCCGATCATGACGACCGCGGCGCTCACCGCCAGAATCGGCAACGGCCAGCGCACCACCGCGGTGCCGACCCGCCCCCACAAGCGGCCCCTCTTGGCCGCCACCTTGGATTCGAAAAGGCCCAACTTGCTGCCCAGAAAGACGATGGCGGGCCCCAGGGTGATCCCGGCCAGCACGACGACCAGCATCCCGATGGCCACCGGCGCGCCCATCGTGTTGAACCACGGCAGCCGCGCGAAGCTCAGGCAGTACGTCGCCCCGGCGATGGTCAGGCCCGACCCCAGTACCACCGGGGCCACCCCGCGAAACATCGTGTAGTAGGCCGTTTCTCGGTCTTGACCGGACCGCCGCGCTTCTTGATACCGGCCGACCAGGAAGATCCCGTAGTCCGTGGCGGCTGCGATCGCCAGCATGGTGAGGATGTTCGCGGCGAACGTGGTGAGCCCGAATGCGTCGTTGTACGCTAGCACCGCGACGACGCCGCGCGCGCACAACAACGAGACAAATGTCATGAACAACTGGATCAAGGTGGTGACGATCGAGCGATAGACCAGCAGCAGCATGATCGCGATCGCGCCCAGGGTGAACAACGTGATCTTGGCCAGGCTGGCGTTCCCGATGACGTGCATGTCGTCGCTGAGCGCCGCCGGACCCGTGACGTAGACGTTCAGCCCGGCCGGTGGCTTGTGGTCTTTGTCTTTGATGACTTCGCGGACCGCCTCGACCGAATTGTTGGCCTGGGTGGTTCCTTGGTTGCCGGCCAGGTTCAACATCACGTAGGCGCCCTTGGCGTCGGCGCTCTGGGCGCCCGCCGCCGTCAACCGGTCGCCCCAGAAGTCCTGGATGTGCTGGATGTGCTTGTGATCCTGCTGCAGTCGGCGGATCAGGTCGGCGTAGTAGCGATGCGCGTCGTCGCCCAGGGGCCCGGCGGGCTCGCCGGGTCGTGTCGGCACACTCTCCAGCACGATCATGATCGTGCTGTTGGAATCGAATTCCTTGAAGTTGTGACCCAGTCGCATCATCGCCTGCATCGACGGTGCGTCCATCGGGGCCATCGGCGCCGAGTGCGCCTCGCCGACGACCTCCAGGGTGGGAACGGCGACGTTGACGAGCACCGTGACGAACACCCAGATCAGCAGGATCGGCACCGCGAACAGCCGGACCATGTGCGGAATGAAGGGCCGGTGCCGGCGCTCGGTGCCGGTGGCGCCCTGGGTGTCGATCGGTCCGGTGATTTCGGTGTCGGGGTGGCTCCTGCTGTTCAGGTCGCTCATGCGGACTTCACCAGGCAGAAGGTTTGCGGGTTGAGGCCGTCGGACTTGCGCTCTTCCCGGACCTGGCCGTCCACGGTGATGCGGCAGCTGATTTGACTGCCGTCACCCTGCACCATGATGTTGGCGCTCACCGAGGGCAGCGTCGTGGAGACGGTGTACGACCAGGGGAGTGGGGCGCCGTTGACCTGGTGGGTGTTGGCGTCGGCGTCCCAATAGTTGATGTTCGCGGTGCTACCGGGTGGGCCGAAGACCTCATAAAGGACGACTTTCGGGTTGAACTGCACAATCTTGATCCCGGCGCCGGCGTTCGCATTGAGGTCTTCCGAGCCGAAAATCTTGTGGATCCGGGACACGACCAATGTGGAGACGCTGAGCACAACCACTAGGACCAGGGGTATCCAGATCCGTTTGGCCCAGCCGATAACGCGACCCAACTCGATCTCACCGCCTTCGCCCGCCCGATCTTGGTTTGTAACGCGCCACCGTAGAGCTTGCTTCCTGCCTCATGGCATCGACAGACTCTTTGTTCGGCTAAGTATGTTAGAGCTTAGAGCCTTAGAGGACGCAAGCGTTCCTCGGGGTCACTACGGGGCCACCCGGCCGGTCACCGGCGGCAGATCGGCGAGCGTGACGATCCCCGGTTTGGCCGCGACCACCGCCGGCACCGCATTGGTGACCGGCATCGCGGTGTAGATCATGCCCAGCCCCATGAACCCGGGCTCGGTCCAATCCTTCGGCGGCAGACAGTGCAGGACGGTGCGCATGTTGGGCAACCCGAACACCTGGATGACGTGGCCGTGCTCGAGCGGTTTGGGCGGAACGACGTGATGACCCATGGTCCAGTTGAATCCGACGCTGACCACGTTGCGGTCGCCTGCCCAGCCGCGGTGGTAGCCGTAGACGCCGCCGACGGTGCCGGCCGGGATCTTCATGAAACCCAGGTCGGAGTCGGCGGAGGCGGTGCTGAAAGCCACGTCGAAGGTCATCTTGTCCAACTTCGCCCCGATCGCATCGGCCATCATGGCTGCCGACTCCGCGAAGACTTCGCTTTCCCGGCGCACGTTCTCGGCCAGCCCGGGAGTGTTCGGATCTTGGGAAAACCCCATCGCCGTCTGGGTTTCCGCCGATTCGTAGGTCGAGCAGTCGACCGACTCGGTGATGCGGATCTCGTCGACGCGCTCGCAGGAGGCGGACAGCACCATGCCGACCATGTTCGTCATTCCGGGGTGCGCGCCGCTGCCGAAGATCGTCGCGCCGCCGCGCTCGCAGGCTTCCAGAATGCGCTGGCGGTCCTGCGGCGTTTGCTTGCCGCCGGTGATCCAGGCCGCGCTGGAGCACACGTTGACTCCCGATTCCAGCAGGCGCACCAGCTCATCGATGTTGGGCCACAACGGGTTATAGCAACACGCGTCGGGGCGCAGCGCGACCAGGGCCTCCACGTCATTGGTGGCTTTCACCCCGGTCGGCTCCGGCCAGCCCGACAGTTCGGCGGCGTCGACGCCGACCTTGTCCGAACCGTGCGCGTACACCCCGACCAGTTCCATGTCGGGCCTGCCGATGAGGGCGTGCAGCGATCGCCGCCCGATGTTTCCGGTGGTCCACTGGATCACCCGCAGCGGACGGTCGGTGCTGGCTGTGCTCATCTGGTGTTCCTTTAGTCGCTGATATCGAATCCGGAGAGGATCTTGGTGGGGTGGACCCGCACCACCATCTCGCCGGGAACCGCGTTGCGGCGGCCGAACTCGTCGGCGCGGTCGGCGCCCATGTAGCGCGCGCCGGTGCGGGTGGCGATGTCCAGTACGTGCGGTGGATCGTCGGCCACTGTCGCCGTGCCCTGCACCTGCACGAAGGAATACGGCGGGTGAGGATCGTCCACGCAGATAGCGATTCGCGGATCACGCTGCAGCGCACGGTATTTCGGCGTGTCGCGGTGGGTGGTGAACACCAGCTCGCCATCGTCGACGACGAACCAGACCGGGGTGACCAGGGGCCGGCCGTCAGCGGCGACGAACGCCAGCATCCCGGTGCGGGTGCCTGCCGAGAGGAACTCGACGACTCGATCCGACAGCGCCGTCATCTACTAGAGCCGCACCAGGCCGTAGTCGCCGACGTGGTCGATCAGGACCTGAAGGTGATCCTGCGAGGAGCCCAGGGTGTGCTCGATCGCGGTGAGCCTGGCCGCGTAGTGACCGACCGGATACTCCGCGGTCATGCCGATCCCGCCGTGCAACTGGATCGATTCCTGCGCGATATGCCGCCCCGACCGGCCGATCTGCAGCTTGGCGCGCGACGCGATCAGCGGGTCGAGGTTGCCGTCGGCGATCGACATCGCGGCATAGAAGCTCATGCTGCGGGCCAGTTCCAGCGACATGTACATGTCCGCGGACCGCTGGGTGAGCGTCTGGAACTTGTTGAGCGTGACGCCGAACTGCTTGCGGGTCTTGAGGTAATCGGTGGTCAGCCGAAGCGCTTCCTCCATCGCGCCGACGGCCTCGGAGCACAGCGCCGACTGGATGCGGATGACGGCGTGAACGATGGCGCGCGACGCGTCTACCGCTTCGCCTAACGGTTCGGCGGGGCTGCGGTCGAAGTCGATCTGCGCGCCGCGCTGTCCGTCGAAGGTCGGGTACGGGTGGCGCGTCACGGCTGTGTTTTCCTGCGAGGCGTCGACCAGGAACAACCCGGCGCCGCCGTCCGGCAATACGGCACTCACCACCAGGGTGTCGGCGCAGTCACCGGCCAGCACCGGGTTCTTGCGTCCGCTGAGCAGCCACGAATCACCTTGTCGCTCAGCGCGAGTGGTGAGATCGGACGTGGCCGTCGCCGGCTTGCGCTGGCCGGGTTCCAGGTGCGCGAAGGCCAGCAGCCGTTGGCCGCCCGCGACCTCGTCCAGCAGTTCTCTCTGCGCGTCGCTGCCCTGCTCGGCGATCAGCGAACCGGGCGCCAGTGCGCCGTGCACGACGGGTTCGGGCGCGAGGCGGCGTCCGATTTCGGTGAGCACGGCCATGATCTCGATCTGGCCCGACTCATCGTCCGGGTCGAACCCCAGGCCGAGAATCCCGATGTCGGCCAGCTGGCTCCATACCTCGCGGCTCCAGCCGAGCTCGGTGTCGATGACCTTGATGCGGCTTTCCGGGTCGTAGCTGCGCGCCAGCAGGTCGCGGGTGGTGTCGCGGAGCAGGGACTGCTCGTCGCTCAACTGAAAGTCCATGGCTGCCTCACAATCCCAGAATGGTGGACGCGATGATGTTGCGCTGTACTTCGTTGCTGCCGCCGTAGATCGACGTCTTGCGGTAGTTGAGGTAGCGCGGAGCGCTTGATTGCGCCCATGGGGGAGAAGCGATTTCGTCACCGTTAATCGGGAGTGCGTCGGGTCCGGCCACCTCGACCAGCAATTCG
>NZ_DATJYB010000448.1:0-18878 GCF_035499775.1 Mycobacterium sp.
GCTGGCTGCCGGCGGGCATGCCCGGCGGGATGGGTGGGGCAGCCGACCGCCGTTGACCCGGCCGGCGACCACCGTGGCGTCGGCACCCGAATGCCACGTCCCGGATGCCGACAATCGCGGCCCGGCTTCCCTGGTCGAGCGGATCCTCGCCGGCATCTACGCCCAAGTGCTGGGTGTAGACCGCGTCGGGGTCGATGAGTCGTTTTTTGACCTGGGTGGCGATTCGCTTTCCGCGATGCGCGCGATCGCGGCGATCAATGCCGCCCTGGACAGCCGCCTTGCGGTGCCCGCCCTATTCGACTCGCCGACCGTCAGCAGCTTGAGCCGGCAGTTGGGGACACGCGCCGGCTCGGCGGACGAAATTCGCGCCGCGAGCGCAGACGGCGATCTGGAAGACCACGGCAACCCGGGCTAATCAGATGGGTCTGGCGGCCCTCACCACATGTGTGGCACCAGGCGATAGCGAACCTTCCGCGTGTACTGGCGGTATCCGTCCAATTGTTCCTGCAGGAGCTTTTCCTCGTCGTGGATGCGCCAGACGAGCACGATCAGGCCAGGTATGACGAAGACGATTCCCCAATAGGAACCGAGCGCAAGGGGGATGCCGTTCAACAGGATCACATTGCCCGCGTACATCGGGTGCCGCACCAGCCCGTAGAGGCCGGTGGACACGACGTGTTGACCTGTCTCGACTCGGACGGTTGCGGCTGCGTAACTGTTCTGAACGATTACCAGCATCGCCACACCAAGTCCGATGGCCACCAGAAAATCTCCAACCAGGCAGACTGCCGTGGGTACCAGCGACCAGCCAAAGCGATTGTCGAGGGCGCTGACCACGACCATTGCCGCCAACGACAGCCAAACGCCGCCCATGACGACCTTCTGCACCAACCGGGTCTCCGCGGCCGGTCCCCCGCGCATCCGCCGTTGCAGCGCCTCGGGATTCGTACGCAGCAAGTAGATCCCGGGAATCCACGTCGACAGCGTCACCGCCAGAAAGACCCATGCTTGCCAGTAATTCAACGTGCCGGCCAGCAAAAACAGCACCAAACCAAATGCGACTGCCTGTACCAGCGCAGAGACCAACATTTTGGAAATGGCTGTCACGGACCCTCCTTACCGGTTCGTCGGTACCGTTCGGTGAAGCTCAGCCGAGCAAGGCGCCGCGCAGCCGGTCCACGTCGGCCGCGGTGATGCCGGCGTCGCGCAGGTAGTTCTCCAGCGATCCGAAGGTCTGATCGATCGTTTCTCGCGCGGCGATCAGGTACTCCGCCCGGACCCCGAGGACCTCGTCGGACAGCCGGGCCTCGGTGAAGGTCACCACCTCGGGCGTCAATTCCACGTCGCCACGTTGTTGGATCATCTCGGTGATCCGGCTGCGCAACTGCGGTGCGGCGGCATTGCTGCGCAGGTAGTCGGCGACGATGGTGTCGCGATCCAGACCGATGGTCTCCAGCACTGTGGCGACCACGAAGCCGGTGCGATCCTTGCCCGCGAAACAGTGCGTCAGCACCGGCCGTCCGGCGGCCAGCAGCGTGATGACGCGATGCAACGCGCGCTGTGCCCCGTTGCGGGTCGGAAATTGTCGGTATTCGTCGATCATGTAGCGGGCCGCGGAGTCGGCGAGGGATTCACCTTCGGGGCTCTCGGTCAGCAGCTTCTGGAATGCGTGCTCGTGCGGCGCGTCGCCGTCCGTGGACTCCTCGTCGTCGCCGAGATCGGGAAACGGCAGCAGGTGGACGTCGATGCTCTCGGGAACCCGCCCGGGACCCCGGCGGGCGACCTCCCGGGACGCGCGCAGGTCGGCGACGTCGGTGATGCCCAGCTGGCGCAGTGCCGCCCGGCCGTCGTCGTCGAGGCGACTCAGCTCGCTGGACCTGAACAGCCGTCCGGGCCGCAGCGCCGTCGCACCGTCGGCGACGTCACGAAAATTCCACGCGCCCGACAGTTCTGGGGCCATCTCAGGTGACCGCCGCCGCGAATGCTGATTTCTCGCGTCCCAACTCGGCGCGCGAGATGGATCGCATGTGGACCTCGTCGGGACCGTCGAACAGACGCATGGCCCGATGCCAGCCGTACATTCGGGCCAGCGGTGTGTCCTCGCTGACTCCGGCGGCGCCGTGTACCTGGATGGCGCGGTCGATGACGTTGCAGGCCACCTGCGGCGCCACCGCCTTGATCTGCGAGACCAGCAGATGCGCGGCCCTGTTGCCCTGCTGGTCGATGGTCCACGCCGCCTTCTCGCACAGCAGCCTGGCCTGGTCGATTTCGTTGCGGGACTTGGCGATTGCTTCTCGGACGACGCCCTGCTCGGCCAGCGGGCGACCGAATGCGACGCGGTTCTGGGCGCGGTTGACCATCAGTGCCAGTGCGCGTTCGGCGCCGCCGAGGGCACGCATGCAGTGGTGGATGCGGCCCGGTCCCAGCCGGGCCTGGGCGATCGCGAAGCCGGCGCCCTCTTCGCCCAGCAGGTTGCTGACCGGCACCCGGACGTTGTCGTAGCTGATCTCGCAGTGTCCGGGCTGGTCCTGGTATCCGAAGACCGTCGTCGAGCGGACGACCGTCACGCCCGGCGTACCGATCGGCACCAGGACCATCGACTGCTGTTGGTGCGACGCCGCGTCGGGGTTGGTGCGCCCCATCACGATCAGAATCTTGCAGCGCGGGTCGGCTGCTCCCGAGGTCCACCATTTGCGGCCGTTGATCACGTAGTCGCCGCCGTCGCGCGCGATCGAGGTCTCGATGTTGCGGGCGTCGCTGCTGGCGACCGCCGGCTCGGTCATCGAAAAGGCGCTGCGGATCTCCCCGTTGAGCAACGGCTCCAACCACTGCTTGCGCTGTTCCTCGGTGGCGAACAGGTGCAGGGTCTCCATGTTGCCGGTGTCCGGTGCCGCGCAGTTGAGCGCCTCGGGTGCGAGCTCGAGGCTCCAGCCGGTCAGCTCGGCGAGCGGCGCGTAGTCCAGGTTGGTCAGGCCTGATTCCGCCGGGAGGAACAGGTTCCACAGGTCGCGCTCTTTGGCCTTGGCCTTGAGTTCCTCGATGATCGGAGGCACCGTGTGGTCGTTCGGCCCGGCCTCGTCGCGGTAGTTGTCGTAGTCGGCCTCGGCCGGAAAGACGAACTCGGTCATGAAGTCGGACAGCCGCTTGTGGTAGTCGATTGCCTTGGCCGACATCGCGAAGTCCATATCAGCCACGATAGGACACGCGGGTTCTGGGGCAAGACCCGCTGGCGAGCAGACGCAGAATCGCATGCGAGAGCGCGGATTTGTGCGATTCTGTGTCTGCTCGCGGTGAAAGATTAGGGTCATGACCGAGTCCAAGCCCCCATTTCCGCCGTTCACCCTCGACACTGCCCTGCGGAAAGTCCAGGCCGCGGAGGATGCCTGGAACACCTGCGATCCCGAGCGCGTCAGCCTGGCCTACACGATCGACTCGCAGTGGCGAAACCGCGACGAACACATCGTCGGCCGGCAGGAAATCGTCGCTTTCCTGACCCGCAAATGGCGGCGCGAACTCGACTACTCGCTGCGCAAGGGCTTGTGGAGCTTCCACGACAACCGCATCGCGGTGCGCTTCCAATACGAGTGCCATGACCAGGACGGCCAGTGGTATCGCAGCTACGGCAACGAACTGTGGGAATTCGACGCGCAGGGGTTGATGGCGCGCCGCGAAGCCAGCATCAACGACGTGCCGATCGACGAATCCGAGCGGCGCCACTTCGGTCCCCGCCCGGCGTCCGAGCACGGCCAGGACTTCCCACTCTGGTAGCGGCGGCTAGCCTCGCCGGGCGGCCAGGCTAGGGTGTTCTCGCCAATGAGGTGTATTAGCAGGGACAGCAACTCCAGAAACAAATGAGCGAGGATATGCGCCATGACAGATGCGCAAACGGTGCTGGTTAAGGTTGGCGTGGTTGCCGAATCCGGAGCCGACGAGCGGCGTGTTGCGCTGGTTCCCAAAGCGGTCGCGTCACTCGTGAACACTGGAGTGGCGGTCGTTGTCGAGGCCGGTGCCGGTGAGCGCGCGCTGCTTCCCGACGAGCTCTACACCGAGGCCGGCGCCAGCATCGGCGACGCCTGGGCCGCCGACATCGTCGTCAAGGTCGCCCCGCCGACCCCAGCCGAGGTGAGCAAGCTGCACAGCGGGCAAACGCTGATCGGCTTCCTGGCGCCCCGCAATGCCGAGAACTCGATCGGGGCGCTCAAGCAAGCCGGGGTACAGGCGTTCGCGCTCGAGGCCATCCCGCGTATCTCGCGGGCGCAGGCCATGGACGCCTTGTCGTCGCAGGGCAACGTGTCCGGTTACAAGGCTGTGCTGCTCGCCGCCTCGGAGTCGACCCGGTTCTTCCCGATGCTCACCACGGCGGCGGGAACGGTGAAGCCGGCCACCGTGCTGGTGCTGGGCGTCGGCGTGGCCGGGCTGCAGGCACTGGCCACGGCCAAACGGCTGGGCGCGCGCACCACCGGCTACGACGTCCGTCCCGAGGTGGCCGACCAGGTGCGTTCGGTGGGCGCGCAATGGCTGGACGTCGGGATCGAGGCTGCCGGTGAGGGCGGGTACGCCCGTGAGCTCACCGAGGACGAACGCGCACAGCAGCAGAAAGCGCTGGAAGACGCGATCGCCGGATTCGACGTGGTGATCACGACCGCGCTGGTCCCGGGCCGCCCGGCGCCGCGGCTGGTGACCGCCGCGGCCGTGCAGGCGATGAAGCCGGGCAGCGTGGTGGTGGACCTGGCCGGGGAGACCGGCGGCAACTGCGAGCTCACCGAGCCTGGGCAGACCGTGGTCAAGCACGACGTCACCATCGCTTCGCCGCTGAACCTGCCCGCGACGATGCCCGAGCACGCCAGCGAGCTCTACAGCAAAAACATCACGGCCCTGCTGGATTTGATGATCAAGGACGGCCAGCTGGCCCCGGACTTCGACGACGAGGTCATCGCGGAGTCGTGTGTGACGCGCGCCGGCGACGATGCAGAGCGCAGCGATGCTGAGGAGCGGCGCCAGTCGAGCCGCGACGCCGGAAAGGACGAATGACGATGCACGGCATGTATGACGAACTGCTGTCCAACCTGGCGATCCTGGTGCTGTCCGGGTTCGTCGGGTTCGCGGTGATCTCGAAGGTGCCCAACACGCTGCACACCCCGCTGATGTCGGGGACCAACGCCATCCACGGGATCGTGTTGATCGGTGCGCTGGTGGTGTTCGGTGAGGTGAAGGATCCGCCGGTCGCGGTGCAGATCATCCTCTTCGTCGCGGTGGTGTTCGGAACGCTGAACGTCATCGGTGGCTTCATCGTCACCGACCGGATGCTGGGCATGTTCAAGGGCAAAAAGAAGGCCCCGGCCATCGAGGCCGCCAAGACGGACGAGGTCGCCAAATGAACGCTCAACAGCTCGACTATCTGGTGATCGGCCTCTACGTCGTCTCCTTCGCGATGTTCATCTACGGCCTGATGGGCCTGACCGGGCCCAAGACCGCGGTGCGCGGCAACCTGATTGCCGCGGCCGGCATGGCGCTGGCGGTGACGGCGACCCTGATCAAGATCCGCGACACCCACCAGTGGCCGCTGATCATCGGCGGCCTGGTGCTCGGCGTCCTGCTCGGCGTCCCGCCGGCCCGCTGGACCAAGATGACCGCGATGCCGCAGCTGGTGGCGTTCTTCAACGGCGTCGGCGGCGGCACGGTCGCGCTGATCGCGCTCGCAGAGTTCATGGAGACCGACGGCTTTTCGGCGTTCCGGCACCACGAACAGCCGACCGTGCACATCGTGGTGGCGTCGTTGTTCGCCGCGATCATCGGGTCGATCTCGTTCTGGGGGTCGATCATCGCGTTCGGCAAGCTGCAGGAGATCCTGCCCGGCAAGCCGATCGGCCTTGGCAGGCTACAGCAGCCGGTCAACTTGCTGCTGCTGGTCGCGGCCATCGCCGCCGCAGTGGTGATCGGGGTGCACGCACAGCCCGGCAGTGGCGGGGCGTCGCTGTGGTGGATGATCGGGCTGCTGGCCGCCGCCGGCGTGCTGGGTCTGATGGTGGTGCTGCCGATCGGTGGTGCCGATATGCCGGTGGTCATCTCCATGCTGAACGCGATGACCGGGTTGTCGGCCGCGGCGGCCGGCCTGGCGCTGAACAACACGGCGATGATCGTGGCGGGCATGATCGTCGGCGCGTCGGGTTCGATCCTGACCAACCTGATGGCCAAGGCGATGAACCGCTCCATCCCGGCGATCGTCGCCGGTGGTTTCGGTGGCGTGGTCGCCAGCGCCGGCCCCGATGGTCAGGGCGGCGACAAGCATGTCAAGGCCACCTCGGCCGCGGATGCCGCGATTCAGATGGCCTACGCCAACCAGGTGATCGTGGTGCCGGGTTACGGCCTGGCCGTCGCGCAGGCCCAGCACGCCGTCAAGGACATGGCGTCGTTGCTGGAGGACAAGGGTGTGCCGGTGAAATACGCGATCCACCCGGTCGCCGGCCGGATGCCCGGGCACATGAACGTGCTGCTGGCCGAGGCCGAGGTCGACTACGACGCGATGAAGGACATGGACGACATCAACGACGAGTTCGGCCGCACCGACGTCGCGATCGTGATCGGCGCCAACGACGTCACCAACCCGGCGGCCCGCAACGACGCGTCCAGCCCGATCTACGGCATGCCGATCCTCAACGTGGACAAGGCCAAGTCGGTGATTGTGCTCAAGCGGTCGATGAACTCCGGATTCGCCGGAATCGACAACCCGCTCTTCTACGGAGACGGCACCACCATGCTGTTCGGTGATGCCAAGAAATCGGTATCCGAGGTGGCCGAGGAACTCAAAGCTCTATAAACCCGGAAGCGCTATAAAACCAGGACCGACGTCCATCGGGCGTCGGCCTGGTGCGTGCTGCTCAGATCGTCAGACGGGTGGGTACGCCGGCGGCGGGTATCCGTTGCCGTCTTCTACCCCGCGAAGCCCCCAGGTGAGATACCTGAAGAAGTACTCGATCTCGTCGCTCCCGTCATAGTCCGGATTCGGATCCATCAACCCACCTCTCCACACACAATCGACTCGCGACCAGTGGCGATCACGAGCGCGGCGCAGCCGGGCGAAGTGGGTCGCCACCATCAGGGTTAGTTCGTCTCCGAAGTCTAGTCCCATCCGTGTCGGTGCGACAGGCGCCGGGTGCATAAACTGTCCAACCAGTTGATTGGTAGCTTTTCTTATCCGGGCCTGCGCCCGGCACCGAGGACAGAGAGACAGAGATGCCATCCGAGAACGGGATGACGCGCCGCGAGGAGCTGTTGGCTGTTGCCACCAAGCTGTTCGCGGCCCGCGGCTATCACGGCACCCGGATGGACGATGTCGCCGACGTGATCGGGCTGAACAAGGCGACCGTCTACCACTACTACGCCAGCAAAGCGCTGATCCTGTTCGACATCTACCGGCAGGCCGCTGAGGGCACGCTGGCCGCCGTTCACGACGATCCGTCCTGGACCGCCCGCGAGGCGCTGTACCAGTACACCGTCCGGCTGCTCACCGGGATCGCGAGCAATCCGGAACGGGCCGCCGTGTACTTCCAGGAGCAGCCCTACATCACCGAGTGGTTCACCACCGAACAGGTCGCGGAGGTCCGCGAAAAGGAAGCTCAGGTCTACGAACACGTGCACGGCCTGATCGACCGCGGCATCGCCAGCGGCGAGTTCTACCCGTGCGACTCGCACGTCGTGGCGCTGGGCTACATCGGGATGACGCTGGGTAGCTACCGCTGGCTGCGGCCCAGTGGCCGGCGCACGGCCAAGGAGATCGCCGCCGAGTTCAGCACCGCGCTGCTGCGCGGGCTCATCCGCGACCCGTCGATCCGGGAGCAGTCCCCGCTGGGGCGCTAGCCGCTCAGAAGAAAGCCGGGATCAATTTCAGCCCCGCTCCAAGGGCGCCACTCGCCAGGGACAGCCCTGTGACGGGGGGCTGGTTCAGGAACGGGCCCAGGTTGATGTGCAGGTTCGGATCCGGCGACGGAAGCCAGGGATAGGCCTGCGGGAACCACTCCGGTCCCCAGAATCCCGCCTCGACGCCGATTTCCACCGCGGCCGCATACGGTCCCTGCACCGCACCCTTGGCCAGGTCAAGGGCGACGACCGGGTAATTGGGTATCGATGACCAAAGCAGCGAGGCAGGGGTGGCAACATCCGCGTAGCCGTGCGAGCCGTAGCCCAAATCGACGAGCACCCGCAGGTCAGGCTGGAAAATGTCGGCCATCGGGGGACCTGCGTAGGGGATCAGCCGGATCAGTTCGACCAACGGCAGATCCTGCGTCGGGATCATGTAGTACGTGGTGTTGCCGGTGTATCCCGGGGACGTCGGTAACTGCCAGGCGTTGGCAACCTGGTCCGGCGTGAGGAACGGGTACGTGTTGTGCACAAAGAAATAGCCGAGGAATGCGTTGAGGTCCGACACCCAGTTGAGCGGGTACTGCGGGAGGTCCGCGATGCCGTCGTACTGGGCGGTGTAGATCGCGGTCGGGTACGGCGAGTTCGGCGGAGTCGCACCGTTGAAATCGACGTTCAGGAACGGGATATAGAACCCGGGAAAGCGCGACAGGATTCCGCCATTGGGGTTGTTGGGGTCAGCGGCCAGCACGAAGGACAGGTCGTTTGCACTGGGCGCGCCGGGACCCATCGCCATCAGGTTCTTGATGACGTCGGTGGCCACTGTCGCGCTCTGCGAATAGCCGAAAACGGCCACGGTGTGGTGCTGATTGTTGACCTGATCCAGGATCGAGCCCTGCAGGTCCGTGACGCCCAGCGCTACGGACTTGCCGAAACTCAGGCCGCCCAGTTGGGGAGTGACCGGCCAGAACTGTTCGGGCGTGAATTGGGGCAGCGGATTGGCACCGGGGAAGAGCTGCTGGATGTAGCTGTTGTTGACGCTGCCGATGTAGATGGGGTCGGGGCCGGGGTTACCGGTGCCACCCATGATCAGCGCCACATCCGCCTGGCTGAGCGGAAGTAAAGCCCGCAGGGCCGCGCCGGTAGCTGCGCCGCCGGTCGGCGCCGTCCCCAACAGGGTCTGGATCGGCGAGCCCAGGATCGGTGAGCCCAGACTGCCCAGGGCGCTCGACACCGCGGCCGCGTTGGCGGCCTCGGCCTGCGCATAGGTGTTCCCGGCGGTGGCCAGCGCCTGGGTGAACTCACCGTGAAACGCCGCGGCTTGCCTGGAGAGAGCCTGGTAGTCCGCGCCGTACTGACCGAACACCTTCGCCACGGCGGCCGAGATGTCGTCTTGGGCCGCCGCCAACAAATCGCTGGTCGGACCCGCCGCGGCCGCATTGGCGGCGCCGATCGCCGAACCGATCTGTTCGATATCGGCGGCCGCCGAAACCAGTATCTCGGGGGCGGCGACGACGTTGTCCATGTCCCGGGCCTTCCTGACGACCAGGGTCCTTCCCGATGAGACGGCATTGACCCGTAACCGCCGGTATGAGGTATTTATCAGAGAGTAGAGCGGTCCCGTCTGGAAGTCAGCCCTTTTCGGCTAACGCAATCCGCCGCCGGACTTCAAGTGCTTGTCGAGGAACGCCAGCTGGTCGGCGACGACACGTTCGAATGCCTCGTCGACATAGATCGCGAAGTGCCCTTCGGGATACGTGTTGATCTCGCCGCGGGGCGCCTTGGCCGCGTAGCGCAGGGTGGGGCCGGCCGGCGCCACCGAGTCGGTTTCGCACACGCAGAACAGGATTGGGCAGGCGATCTTCGCGGCGCTGCGGCCCGGGCGGTAGGCGAGGACCTTGACCCCGATCCGCGCGGCTACCTCGTTACGCAGTACCACGCCGTCGGGCACCAGCCCCAGGTAGCCGGAGTACGCGTCGGGTGCGGTCATCAACGCGACCTCACCCGGCCTGCCCGCGGTCGGGATCATCAGTGGAGGCTTGCCCAGCCGGGCCCTGAGCATGTCGCGCAGCGCCGCCGCCGTCATGCGTACGGCGGTGAGCGGCTTGATGGCGCCGATGGAGGCGAAGCCGTCGGTGAACGGGCACTGCGCCACGGCGGCCGCGATCCCCGGCAGCCGGGCCGCCGACGCGATCACGTGTCCGCCGCTAAAAGAGGTGCCCCACAAGCCGATTCGGCTGTCGTCGATACCGTCGAGAGTGCGCGCGTAGGCGACGGCGGCGGCCCAGTCCGCCAGCTGCATGCCGATGTCGAGGAGTTGCCGCGGCTCACCTTCGCTGTCGCCGAAATGGCGGTAATCGAACACCAGGCATGCGTAACCGGCGGCGCTGAACCGTTCCGCGTAGACGTCCAGGCGCATGGTGCGCACCGCGCCCAGGCCGTGGGCCATCACCAGCAGGTGCACGTCCGCGTCGCCGGCGGTCGCGGGCCGGTACAGCCACGCGCTGATCCGGTCGTCACCGGATCTGAACTGGACATCCTCGCGGTGTGCCATCAGGGTTTCCAGTCTGCGCGCTCCGGCCGTGCGCGCCGTTAAGTCGAGCCGGGTAGAGCACCTGAAAAATTATGGACTAGCGTCTAGAAAAGTTTCAGCGTCACTAGGACGGAGGAGTCTGATGGCGATCCGCGTCGCTCATGTCGGCACCGGCAATGTCGGCGGGCTGGCTCTTGCCGAACTCATCACCAACCCGCAGTTCGAGCTGACCGGGGTGTGCGTATCGACGCCCGAGAAGGTGGGCAAGGACGCCGGAGAGCTGTGCGGAGTCGGCCTGGATACGCCCACGAGCACGGGTGTCGCGGCTGTGAACGACCTCGACGCCCTGTTGGCCACCAAGCCCGAGTGCGTCGTCTACTGCGCCATGGGTGACACCCGGTTGCCCGACGCGATGGCCGACATAATGCGCATCCTGGCCGCGGGCGTCAACGTGGTCGGGTCGTCGCCCGGACTGTTGCAGTACCCGTGGGGCGTTATGCCCGACAAGTACATCGGCCGAGTGGAAGACGTTGCACAGAAAGGTAATTCGAGCATCTTCATCACCGGTGTCGACCCGGGCTTCGCCAATGACCTGATCCCGTTCGCGCTCGCCGGAACCTGCCAGCGCATCGAGCAGGTGCGCTGCATGGAGATCCACGACTATGCGAGCTACGACGGCGCCGAGGTGATGCAGTACATGGGGTTCGCCCGGCCGATGGACGAGATTCCGATGCTGCTGCAACCGGGCGTGCTGAGCATCGCGTGGGGCACGGCGATCCGGCAGCTGGCGGCCGGCCTGGGCATCGAGGTCGACCAGATCACCGAGTCATACCAGCGCGAGCCGGCGCCCGAGGACTTCGACATCGCGGTGGGACACGTGGCCAAGGGCACCGTCGCGGTGCTGCAGTTCGAGATCAGCGGCATGGTCAGCGGCCACCCGGCCATCGTCATCGAGCACATCACCCGGCTGCGGCCCGACCTGCGGCCAGACTTGCGGCAACCCGCCGCCGGCAGCGGTTCGTACCGCGTCGAGATCGTCGGCGAGCCGTCGTATGCCGTCGACATCATTCCGAGCAGCCGTAAGGGCGACCACAACCACGCCGCGATCGCCGGCGCCGCCGGTCGCATCGTCAACGCCATCCCGGACGTGATCGCCGCGCCGCCGGGCATCAGGACCACACTCGATCTGCCATTGGTCACTGGCAAGGGGCTCTTCACACCAAGCCTGGTGACCACCTAAAACCGAAGGGAGCACTTAGTTGGAACAGGAGATGGCGTGGGACGGGTAGACGGCAAGGTTGCGCTGATCAGTGGCGGCGCCCAGGGGATGGGCGCAGCACACGCGCGGCTGTTGGTGGAGGAAGGCGCCAAGGTCGTGATCGGCGACATCCTCGACGACGAGGGAAAAGCGGTGGCCGCTGAGATCGGCGACTCCGCGCGCTACGTCCACCTCGACGTGACCCAACCCGACCAGTGGGACGCCGCGGTCGCGACGGCGGTCGGCGAATTCGGCAAGCTGAACGTGTTGGTCAACAACGCGGGTACCGTCGCGCTCGGGCAGCTGAAGAATTTCGATCTGGCCAAGTGGCAGAGGGTGATTGACGTCAACCTGACCGGCACCTTCCTGGGCATGCGGGTGGCCGTCGAGCCGATGATCGCGGCCGGCGGCGGCTCGATCATCAACGTGTCCTCGATCGAGGGCCTGCGCGGCGCGCCGGCCGTGCACCCGTACGTCGCATCGAAATGGGGGGTGCGCGGCCTGGCCAAGTCCGCGGCCCTGGAGTTGGCGCCGCACAACATCCGGGTGAACTCGATCCACCCCGGATTCATCCGCACCCCGATGACCGCACACCTGCCCGAGGACATGGTGACCATTCCGATGGGCCGCCCGGGCGAGTCGCGGGAGGTGGCGACGTTCGTCCTGTTCCTGGCCAGCGACGAGTCGTCCTATGCCACCGGCAGCGAGTTCGTGATGGACGGCGGCCTGATCACCGACGTGAATCACAAGGAGTTCTAAAGTCTCTTCGTCGCCGAACGTGCACTCAGGGCGAAAATCCGGCCGATTTTTCGCCCTCAGTGCACGTTCGGGTAGGGGGTGGTGCCGATGCTGCGCAGCCTGACGGGCATCGTCGGTGCGCATCACGTCGTCACCGATCCCGACGTGCTGGCCGGTCGCAGCGTCGACCACACCGGCCGCTACCGGGGGCGGGCCAGCGCGCTGGTACGGCCCGGCTCGGCCGACCAGGTCGCCGAGGTGCTGCGGGTGTGCCGCGACGCCGGGGCACACGTCACCGTCCAGGGCGGCCGCACGTCGCTGGTGGCCGGCACCGTTCCCGAACACGACGACGTGCTGCTGTCCACCGAACGGCTTTGCGCGGTAAGCGATGTCGACACCGTCGAGCGCCGGGTGACGGCCGGGGCCGGCGCCACGCTGGCGGCGGTGCAGCACGCCTCCGGTGTGGCCGGCCTGGTTTTCGGCGTGGACCTGGCGGCCCGTGACACCGCGACGATGGGCGGCATGGCCTCCACGAACGCGGGCGGGTTGCGCACCGTCCGCTACGGCAACATGGGCGAGCAGGTCGTCGGCCTGGACGTGGCCCTGCCTGACGGTTCGGTGCTGCGCCGGCACAGCCGGGTGCGTCGCGACAACACCGGCTACGACCTACCGGCGCTGTTCGTCGGAGCCGAAGGGACCCTCGGTGTCATCACCGCGCTGGATCTGCGGCTGCATCCCACCCCGTCGCACCGGGTGACGGCGGTCTGCGGGTTCGGCGACCTCGACGCCCTTGTCGACGCGGGCCGGACGTTCCGGGACGTGGACGGGATCGCGGCGCTGGAGTTGATCGACGGCCGGGCCGCCGCTTTGACCGGCGAGCATCTCGGGGTAGGTGCACCGGTCGAGGGCGACTGGATGTTGTTGGTGGAACTGGCCGCCGACCACGATCAGACCGACCGCCTCGCCGCCTTGCTCGACGGGGTGCGGCTGACCGGCGAACCCGCGGTCGGCGTGGATGTTGCTGCGCAGCAACGGCTGTGGCGCGTTCGCGAATCACTTGCCGAAGTGCTGGGGGTATACGGGCCGCCGCTGAAGTTCGACGTCTCGTTGCCCTTGTCGGCGATCAGCGAGTTCGCCAGGGTGGCAGTCGCTTTGGTCGGCGCGCAGGTTCCCGACGCGCTGCCGGTCCTGTTCGGTCACATCGGGGAGGGCAATCTGCACCTCAACGTGCTGCGCTGCGCGACCGACCGCGAGCCGGCACTCTATGCGGCGATGATGGACCTGATCGCACAGTGCGGCGGCAACGTCAGCTCCGAACACGGCGTCGGCAGCCGCAAACGCACCTACCTCGGAATGTCGCGGGAGCCCAACGATATTGCCGCGATGCGTGCGGTGAAGGCGGCCTTGGACCCGACTGGCTATCTGAATGCCGCGGTGTTGTTCGACTGATCGGTTAGCCGGTGTTCTTGATTCCGACGACGTGGCGCAACTGCGCCAGGAACTGGTCGGCGTCGTCGCTGCGAACGATGTAGTGCGAGATCGCGATCCGGATCACCGTCGCGGCTTTCACCGCGGCGTTGGGTCCGGGCAGCAGTCGTTGCAGGCCTTCGCGCATCTCCGGGATCACTCGCGAGACCTGACCGATGACGTGCTCGGGTTCGACGTCGACCATCCGCACACCCGAGTACGAGTACTGCCATTCGACGATGAAACGCAAAGCGGCATCGAGCCTTTCGACGCCCTTGAGCCCCGCCGTCGCCTTGGCCAGCCCGCTTTCGAAGCTCTGGCGCTCGTAGCGCGAAAACGCGGAGAGCAACTCCTCTTTGGAGGCGAACCAGCGGTACAACGTGGGCCGCGAAACTCCGGCCTGGGCCGCGACTTCCGACAGGCTCAGCTTCGTCTTCCCGCTGCGACCGAGTACCTCGGCGGTGGCGGCGAGGATCCGCTGCCGCGTCGAGGGGTCGGTGTCGCCGAAGTCTGTCACCTGGGCCGTCTGGCTCATAACTGAGACCCTAACCGCGTTTGGGGCAATGCGATCACTTTCCCGCCTCCGAGCGACTCGGGCGTCGCCGCACCAGCACCGCCTGCTGGATGGCGCCGATCGCGCCCTGCTCGTCGAACAGCGTGCCGACCGTCGTCCCGATGCCGTCCGGCCCGTAGCTGGTCTCCGCGCGAATGCCGATCCAGTCGCCGTCGGGGACCCGGAACACGTGCACCGCCAGATCGGTGTTGAGGAAGGTCCACTTGGTGATGTCCAGTTTGCTGCCGATGCCGTTGGCACAGTCGGCGACCGCGAACAGCCGCTCCAGCTGGGTCATCGCCTCGCCCTTGACAAGGTCGACCGTCGGCTTGATCCACGATTCACCGGGTCCTTCGCACAGCCGCTCGGTGAGCCACAGCCACTCCAGACTGTGTACGTAGTTGCGGTCCCACTTCCTGGCCTTCAGGTCGCGGGAGTGGGCCTCGGCCACCGGGCGGGGAGGCGGTGCCGCGGCATAAGCGACCGCGTCCGTGTCGAGCTGTTGCAACCGCCAGCCGCTGGCCCGGGCGACGGGGCGGGGCTGCCCGTCGGGGCCGAAGGCCAGCATCTCGGCGGTGACCAGTTCGATCTGCTTGCCGCCGCGTTCCAGCTTCGGACGGACCCACAGATCACCGTCGGCGGGCACCGGGCCCAACAAGTCGATGACCACCCGGCCGAGCCTGGTGTCGTCGCGCTGTTCGCAACGCTCCAGCGCCCGAACCAACAACGCCGACACCGGTGCGCCGTGCTGTATCGACGCCGACCAGGTGCCTCGGGCCAGGTCGGTGGCCCTGAACTTTTCGCCCGGCGGGTCGGTGTCGTCGATCAGCTCGTAATACGAGTCAGACATTCGTCTCCCTCTTCGTAGTTAGGGCAGGCCCGCGCCAGGGGTGGCTACCGTGACGGCGTCGAGCCGGGAGAGCCGGGTGCCAACCAGTCGTCGGGGATACGCGTCGGTGCTGGACAGCAGAAACAGTGTGCGGCGCTCGGGGCCGCCGAGCGTGCAGGCGATGGCGACCCGGTCACCCATGTCGATGCGATCGGTCACGGCGCCGCCCTCGACGACCCGCTCGAACTGGTGGGCCAGCGTCATCGATGTCCACACGCCCCCCTCGGCGTCGAGCGTGATGCCGTCGGGCGGGCCGTCGAGGCCGTCGGCGAAGACGCGGCGGTCGCTGAGTGCGCCGTCCGCGCTGATGGTGAACGCGGTCAGGCGCCGGCCGACGGATTCGGCGACGATCAGCGTCGAGCCGTCCGGCGTGATGACCATTCCGTTGGGGAACTCGAGGTCGTCGGCAACAACGGTGGCGCTGTTATCCGGGTCGAGGCACACTATGACGCCTTCGTTAAACGCCTGGGATCCGATGTAGGCGCGCCCGGCGTCGTCGACGACCATGTCGCCGAGATTGGCCGGCACCAGGTCGCTCAGATCGGCGATGGTGACCACGGTTTCGCCGTCGTAGCGCAATACCTGCCGGTCTTCGGTCGAGGCGATCAACAGTGAGCCGTCGGGCCGGAACCCCAGGCCCGACGGGGAGTGCCCGGGCAGCGGAAGCGTGGTCAACGAGCCGCGCAGGTCCGCGGTGTGCACGGCTTCGCCCAGCATGTCGGAGAACCACAGCAGTCCCTCGAACCAGCGTGGCCCTTCGCCGAAGCAGAACCCGTTGGCCAGGATCATCCGCTCACGCCTTCGGCGAATCTTCGGCATTACAAAACACGGCAGAAGTGTCACGCATATCGGGGGCCGCTGTCAACGCGGCGCCCCGCGGGGCCGGCGGCCGCCGCGAGCTTTACAAATCCTGCTCATAATGTCACGCTGAGCCTTTGGCTGCTAGTGAGAGGTGGCGCGGATTTGACCACGCAATCTGATCAGGCCCAATGGTCGGTCGAGGGTCTGCTTGATCTGTTCGACGTGCAGGCCGACGGGCCCGACCGGTTCACCGGCGACACCGGGATCGCCGGCCAGGATGACCGGCAGGTGGTCGAGGGTACCCAGGTGGTCGCGCAGGCGATTGTCGCTGCGGCGAAACGATTCCCGGACAAGTCGGTGCGATCGGCGCACGCGGTGTTCTCCCGGGCCGTGATGGTCGGGCCGCCGGTCGAGCTCGTCCTCGACGTGGTGGCCGAGGGTCGGTCCACCGCGACCGCGATCGTCGCCGTGCATCAGAACGGCCGCCGCTGCCTGAGCGTGACGGTGCTTGCCGACGTCCCGACCGACGACGTCATCCGCCACCACCTGTCGCGGCCTGACGTGGCTGCACCCGCCGACGCCAACGTTTTCGAGATGCCGATGATCGGGCGCGAACTGCGACTCGTCGACGTGGTGGACGTCAACAGTCCCGACGAGGTCGGTCCGCCGGAGCTCTACGCGTGGCTGCATTACGACCCGATCCCGGCGCGCGACGACCTGGCCAAGGCGCTCGTCGCCTACTTCACCGGTCACCTGGGGATCTCGACCACCATGCGCGCGCACCCCGGCATCGGGACCGCTCAGGCGCACCTGACCGTGTCCACCGCACCGATGACGATCTCGGTCGCCTTCCACGAACCGATGCGCTGGGACGGGTGGCTGCTCTACACCCACGAGAGCACTCAGGTCGGCGCGGGAATGTCCTACGTGCGCGGTGCGGTGCACGCCGAGGAGGGTGACCTGCTGGCGTCCTTTGCCCAGGAGTCGCTGATCCGTCCGCTGCGCACCAGCGACACCACGATCGACTCCAAGTCACGTTTCTGACGGCCCTAAACCACCATGCACTTCTCCATCACCCACCCGATGCACAGCCATCCGTACAACCCGGAGCTATTGAGCGGGGAGAGTATCGCCGCCGTGGCAGCGGCGGCCGAGGATGCGGGGTTTCACGGGTTCGGATTCACCGACCACCCGGCCCCATCCCAACGGTGGTTGGAAGCCGGGGGGCATGACGCCGTAGATCCTTTTGTCGCATTGGGTTTCGCCGCAGCCCGGACAACGCGGCTGCGGCTGATACCCAATATCGTCGTGCTGCCCTACCGAAACCCGTTCGTGGTGGCCAAATCCGGTGCCACGTTGGACCTGCTATCGGGCGGCCGATTCACTCTCGCCGTCGGCGTGGGTTACCTCAAGCGGGAATTCGCGGCGCTGGGTGTGAACTACGACGAGCGTGCCGAGTTGTTCGAGGAAGCGCTGCAGGTGATCCGCGCGGTATGGACCGGCGACGACATCTCGTTCGAGGGTAAGCATTTCAGCGCGCGTGGCATCACCGCGCACCCCCGCCCGATCAGTCAGCCGCACCCGCCGATATGGATCGGCGGGAATACGACCACGTCTCGTCAGCGGGTTGCGTTGTACGGCGACGGCTGGTGCCCGTTCCCCGCTCCGGCACAGCTGGCCCTGACCGCGGGTACCGCGGTCATAGACTCCACGCAGCGCCTCACGGAAGGCATCGAGGATCTGCGGCGTCGATGCGATGCGGCGGGCAGAGACTGGTCCGCTATCGATATCACCTTCACCAACTTCGAAGGGGGCAGCCCCGCGAGTGACGAGTTCGATGCTGATGCCTACTTGAGTGGCTTGAAAAATCTTGCAGCACTGGGTGTTACCTGGGTGCAGGTGGGCCTGCCGGGTGACAGCCTGGCGCATGCGCTGGACAGCATCGACCGCTTCCGGGCACTGGTCATCGATGTGATGTAAATGGACTTTTCCCAGGTCTCACTCTCAGCTGAGGACAAGGCATTTCGCGAGCAGACACAGGATTTGCTGGCCGCCGCAGTGACCGATGACGTGCTGCGCCGCGATCGCGAGACCGGCGAAAACTTCGATGAGGGTGTCCATTTGGCGTTGGGCGACGCTGGGTATCTGGCGGGTGATTGGACGCCGGAGACCGACGGCGGATTCAGTGCGGTTCGCCGGCGGATCTTTGAGCTCGAGATCGCCCGGGCTCATACACCCTGGTATCACTGGGGCACCACGGCCGCGGTCGCGCGCTTGGTGCAGCAATTCGCCGCGCCGGAACTCAGCAGCCAGGTGCTGCCGGGCGTGCTGTCCGGTCAGATCCGGCTGTGTCTGGGCTACACCGAGCCCGAGGGCGGCTCTGACGTGGCCACCTGCAAGACCCGTGCGGTGCGCGACGGCGACGGCTGGATCATTAACGGCTCCAAGATGTTCACTTCGAATGCCCATAACGCCCAGTACGTCTTTCTGCTCACCAACACCGACCCGCAAGGGCCGAAACACAAGAACCTGACCATGTTTCTGGTGCCCCTCGATTCACCGGGCATCGAGATCCAGCCGATCCGCACCTTAGACGGCGACCGCACCAACATCGTGTACTACAGCGAGGTACGTGTCGACGACCTTTACCGCATCGGAGAGGTGAACGGCGGCTGGACGGTGATGCGGTTCGCGCTGGACGCCGAGCACGGTCTGGTCGATCGGGAAGAGCATGGCTTGCAATATATTTCGGCGATGGCAGGCCACGGATTGGTGATGGCCG
>NZ_DATJYB010000449.1:0-5280 GCF_035499775.1 Mycobacterium sp.
CAGCACGGTCGGCACGATCAACACCGCGTTCCAAGATGAAGGCTTCGCCCCCGACCCGGATTGCCGCTACGAAGACAGCAGCGTGCGCCGGCAGACCACGCAGTCATATCTGGATGGGGTTGACTGGACCGATCCGCGACAGGTCGGCCGATTTCTCCGGGTCGCTGAACGGTTGCTCAATGGCTGGGAGCCGCAGTGCCTCCGCCCTTTTCACCAATCGCTACGCCGCGACGGCTACCAGGTCGATGAGCAGACCGGCCAGATCACGCCAGTCGGGCCGCAGCTGTCGATCGAATCCGTCGCGAGGCTCGCGGACCCGTCGGCCATCCGCGAGGGCTTCGAGCGCATTAGGCGCGCGATCAGCGACGATCCCGCGCTCGCGGTCGGCAGCGCCAAGGAACTGATCGAAAGCACCGCCAAGGTGGTACTCACCGAACGCGGCCAGCCGTTCGACGACAAGTACGACCTACCCAAACTGGCTCGTGCAGCACAGCGTTCGCTTGGGCTGGACCCCTCGGCCGGGTCCGATCCGGATGGCAGCGTCGGTGTTAGGCGCATCCTCGGCGCGGTGACCACCATAGCCGACGGACTCGCCGAGCTGCGCAACCGCGGGCTGGGCACCGGGCACGGTCCGGCAACCGCACGCGTCGGTCTGGGCACCCGGCACGCTCACCTCGCGGTCAACGCGGCGCTCACCTGGTGCCAGCTGATGCTCGACACCCTCGCCGACCCCGAAGCGCCCTGGCGGCACCGGAGCACCGAGTAGCCGATGGACGAGCTGCTGATCGCGCGCAATCCCGACCCGGATTCCAGACTGGGGTACCTGCTGCGGCTACCGCTCAGCGGCGGGATGGTGTTCCGAACCTCGGGCACCTGGCCTCGAGCGAAGCCGCTCTACTGCTATCCCGTGGGCGCCGACGAGTGGCCGACCGAGCCGGAGATCGTCGAACGTGCGTCGCTCCGCTCCTGCGTGCGCCGCGGCGCGGCGATCGACGTGATCCTCGACCGCGGCCGGGAGAACCGACCCCAGCTGGTGTTCACGACTGCCCGCGGCCGCGATGCCGTCTTCTGGCAGTCGCCGCGCACCCGCAAGCAAGCCCGCCCGGCCGTCACCACACCCACCGCCCGGGCCGCCGGCATCGCCGACCTGTCGATCCTCATCCACACCCGCGAGCAGTACGCCTACCGCTTCGCCGCCCAGCAAGCCACTACCGTCAAGCGCGCGCTGCCGTGCGGCGACTACGGGATCACCGTGGACGGTCGACTGGTCGCCGCCGTGGAACGCAAATCGCTGGCCGACCTGGTATCCAGCCTGATCAACGGCAAGCTGCGTTACGCCATCGGCGACTTAGCCGCACTGCCGCGCGCCGCCATTGTTGTTGAAGACCGCTACTCGCAGATCTTCAAACTCAACTGGGTCCGCCCATCCGTCGTCGCTGACGGGCTCGCCGAGCTCCAGGTGCGGTGGCCAACAGTACCGATCACCTTCGCCGAGACACGCCAGCTCGCCGAGGAATGGACCTACCGCTACCTCGCGGCCTCGTACAGCTGGGCTGAGACGGAGCGAGCGGTCGCGACGCGCATCGGCATAGCCATCGACACGACCGAGACGGCGACGACACCCGACGCCGCGTCGCCATCGACCGCCGAGGTACGGGCGTGGGCACGGGCCGCAGGGATCGCGGTATCAGATCGCGGTCGCCTCCATCCCGACATCTGGCAAGCCTGGCGCGAAGCTCACTCATGAGCTGAAGTCCAACCAAGCTCACGAAAACACCCAGATTCGTTCCGTTGCTAAGCCGACCCCTGGTGGGGAGGCGTCTGAATCTCGACCGCACAGCGGAGACATTCAGGTCCGTCCCGCAAACAGGTCGCCACATGTCCAGATCTATTCAAAGCGGTAGGCGTGATTCGCGGGTCAGCAGACGATGATCGGGATGTCGATCCCGCAACGTCCTAGCGCGGCGGCCAATTGGGCGTCCTCGGTCACCAACGTTCGTTTGACCCGGATTGCGACGGTAGCGATCCAGCGCCCGTTATGCGACACCGTCCGGGACAATGCCGCCGATAGTCGACCGAACATCTTTGCGTCACTTTCGTCGACTCCGACGCGCGGCAAGCGCCGCTGCGCCAGGCTCAGCGTGCGCTGCCGAATCGTCAACGCCGCAGCATCATTGGCGTACCGCGCCGATTCCACACCCTGAAACAGCTCACCGAGCGTGACGATGCTGATAACCGGCAGCCGCTCGGTTGCAGCCAACGCCTCAATGACGTTCTGGTTGCGACGCTCGACCCATCCGATAACCGCCGACGTGTCCAGAATCAATGCCACAGCCGTGACTCACGCTCACGCTCAGCCTGAACCGACGCGCGCTTGTCGCGGTCCAATTCCTCCCGCGCGCCCGAGTCAACGACGGGCATACGGTTGACCTCATCGATCAGCCGCTGCACATCGGAATCCACCGCTGCGGGCAGCGGACGGATCTCGGCGATGCGCCGACCATGGCTCGTCAAGTAGACCGTCGAGCCAGCCGCGATCGCATCGAGAACCGAACGGGTGTTGTTCCGCAGCTCCCGCACACTGACCTCAGCGCTCGACACACCCAGATTGTAGCACTTTTGAATATTAAAGTGCTACAGATGGGGGTGAGGCCAGTGGGATCAGGCGATCACCCGAATCTGCGGTGCCTGCGTCCGATAGGGCCTTTAGGCTGGACCTATGTCGGTCGCACAGCACGGAGTGCCGGGCCCGCAACCTGAGCCGTTACCGGGCACGATGACACCGGCTGGTGCCGCTGCGCCACCGGCCGGTCCACTGGGCTACGACCAGCGCTCCGCGCCGCGGGCACAACGCCGCGGTCTTGGTCGGTGTTTGATTTCCAAGACACCACAGCTGCTGTGCCCCAGCCACTTCGACACCTGAGTCAGCTACCGCAAGCAGTGCCCGGGTCGAGGCCGAAGACCTGCACGGCGGCGGACTTTCCCTTCAGCGCGTGGGATCCTCGGTCGGTGAGTCCGGTCGGTCGGCGAACGAGGGCATCGACGCACGGCTGGGTGAGAAGGATCGCGTCGCCGCTGGTTTTGGTGAGTTGCTCGATGCGCGCTGCGACATTGACCGTGTCACCGATCAACGTGAACTCCAACTTCCCCCCGCCGCCGATGGTTCCGGCGATCACCACACCCGTGTTGATCCCGGTGCCGATCTGCAGCTCGCCGCCGAACCGCTCGGCGACCAGGCGATGAATCAACACAGCGGCGGTTAGCGCGGCGTCGGCATGATCAGCGAGGTCGTTCGGGGCCCCGAAGACAGCCAGAGCACCGTCGCCAAGGAACTTGTTGACGTGCCCACCGGCATCCACCACGGCCGGCACCACGATCTCGAACAAAGCGTTGAGCCGGGCGACAGTGTCCTCGGCGGTATTCGCTTCAGCGAAAGGGGTGAACTCGCGGATGTCGATAAACATCACCGTCACCTCGCGGCGCTCACCGGTGAACACATCGTCACCCTGCTCAAGTAGCCGCGCCGCCAAGGATGGGTCGACATAGGTCCCGAACGCCCCCTGAAGCCGTTGCCGCTCAGCCAAACCCGCTTGCATGCGGTTAAACGACGCCGTGAGCGCACCGAGGTCATCGTCTTGAACCACCGGCACACGTTGGCTGTAGTCCCCCGCCGCAACCCTTCGGGTTCCCTCGGCGAGGTCGCGAATCGGGCGCAACAACGGTGCGAATGCGGCACTGACGGTGATCGGCACCGCAAAGAAGAGCGTCAACACACACCCGATCGCCAAGAGGAGCAGCGGCGCCTTACCGGCCCGATCAAACACGGCGGCCAGCATCGCGCCCGCGGCAGCGTATGCGAACGCGACCGCGAGCATGGAGACATTCGCCCACACGGCAAAAGTTGGGCGCGAGCGGGGCAAGGAATCACCGATCCCGGTGTCACCGGCGATGGCGACCCTTGCCGGCCGCAGCGCAGCTTCAATCAAGCTGTGCACACCGGGCAGAGGGTAGGCAGCTCCCAAGGCGGTGCCCAAGATCCCGTACTGGACGAGCCGCGATGCGTCCGCTCCGGCGATCGCACCGACGAGGACCAAAACCAGGGCGCCCAAAACCGCGTTGCCCACCACCGCTCGGGCAACAAACCCCCGAGCCCAGGTGTAGGTGGCCTCCAGTGCGCTTGCCCGATCGACCTCGCGTCCGGCTGCCCACCGCTCCACAAGGCGGAATAATCGGCGGCCGGGAAGAACCATCACACATCCGCACACCAGCACGACGGCAACGGTGATGGCGGCCGCCTCGACGTAATGACCGGACTTCTCGAGAGCGACAACGCTAAACGACGGAATAAGGTAGATAGCCACCGGTATGGGACACGTGATCGCGCTGAGCGCCCACGAGTACCTTGCGCCGTACCGATCCCACGCCCACTGCCAGATGCGATCCATTCCGCGAGAGTAAGACGTCGGGCGCCCCAATTTGGGCAATTGAAGTGGAGCTGCCCCGGGAATCGACCCGGGCATGCTCGTCTGGCTATCGCAGGGTGTACCACGTTCTGCCGAACAGCCTCCCGAAGGCGATCGAGAACATGCTGCGCCGCTCTCGCGTTGGACACGCGAGTCGCACAACTCAACCAGGATGTTCGAGTTCTGCTCGGGCCCGGTCGATTTGGTCGTCGGCGTAGGTCAACCATGGCGGCGGTGGTCATTGTCTCACCCTTGCGGCGAGCGATTCGTAGGTCTGATCTCCGAGGACATCACGGAGGTGGGTAATCGCGGTGCTGAGTTCAGGGGTCGCTAGCGTGCTGAGATGGTGTTTCCTTCTAGGATTTGACGAGGCAGTTGATCCGACCCGAGACCAGTGGGATCAGGCGATCAGCCGAATCTGCGCTGCCTGCCTCCGATAGGGCCTTTAGGCTGGACCTATGTCGGTCGCACAGCACGGGGTACCAGGCGCGCAACCTGAGCCGTTGCCGGGCACGATGGCACCGGCTGGCGCCGCTGCGCCACCGGCCGGTCCACTGGGCTACGACCAGCGCTCCGCGCCGCCGCCACGCCGAAGCAACGGGATGATGGCCGCCGTGGCGCTGGCGATCGTGCTGGCGACGGCGGCGCTCGTGGTGGGCATCATCGACCTGACCAGATCCTCGACGTCGGCAGCTCCCGCCGCACCAAGCTCGGCCCCGCCGGCACCGACCTCGACACCGGTTGATATCGCGGCCGCGAACCGCGCCTTTTGTACCGCGATCGCGCCACTGATGACCGAAAGCAATCGGGTGGCGAA